>CADBSV010000029.1 GCA_902797435.1 uncultured Bacteroidia bacterium | reverse complement strand
GCTTGCGGGTAGAAGGTTGAAATGTACGTTTCATTGTTATTGATTTTTATATTTTTCGTCAAAGGGACTGCAAAGGTAGGATTTTCCGACTTCAATTACAAATTTTTCTGCAAAATATTCGTCATCAAGCCAATCGGATATTCGCCATGTGCGGATTTGGCCGGGTTTCAGCGCCCACCGGCCTTTGCCGTATCGCCTCAGAAGCTGCGATATTTCTTCGTTTACGTCTCCGCCCTTCAGGCACAGAAGGCTTCCGGTGAATTTGTCCCGAACCCATCCGTAGAGAGTTTCCAGAGGCGCCACCGCCCTCGAAACCACGAGGTCCCATGTTCCGGGGAGCTGTTCGGCGCGGGCCTGGATGCATTTCACGTTTCCAAGCTTAAGCCCGTCTGCAACGGCCTGTGCCACCTTTACCTTTTTGCCTATCGAATCGCACAGCGTGAACTGTGCCTGCGGCCATTCCATGGCCAGCGGAATTCCGGGGAATCCTCCTCCGCATCCCAGATCCAGAACAGTCATGGCAGCCTTCTGGGGATGAAGCCCCTGAGGGACGTGACACCCGCGGTCCGATAGCGGGGGGACCGCCCCGCAGGGGTGGTGGGGTGAGCCCGAAGGGCGAACTCCCGAAAGGGCTTCATCCTCAGAAAGCGGATAAAAGCGTTTCAGGTATTCGTCTATGGCCAGCGAATGGAGTATATGGTGCTCGAAAATGGCATCCGTATCGCGTCTTGAGATGACATTTATCTTCCCGTTCCACTCCTGCCACAGGCGTATGGCATCTGCATATTTCTCTTTGGTAGCTGTCATGTCAGTCCTGTCCGTAATCACTTTGCATTTTGTCGATGAGCGCCTTCGCCCTGCGGATGCGGGTGCGCACCGTGTTCAGTTCCATGTCGAGTTCCTCTGCTATCTCCTTGTACTGCAGCCCGTCCACCAGCCTCATCCTCGCAATCTCGCGGTAGAGCTGGGGCAGCGACTCGATATACTTTTTTGTGCGGTCTTCGTCTTCCCCGTGAATGATGTTCTCCAGGGCGGTGTCTTCGCCGTCCTCGATGCGGCTTACCATCGCGGAGGTGCGCCTGTCCTCATCGTCCAGTGATACAAGCTGGCGCCGGGCGCGGTTCTCATGCTCGAGAGTGTCGAGCGCGGTGTTCCGCGCAATGGTCAGCAGCCATGTGTTGAACTGGCTCTTGGAAGGATCGTAGGTCCTTATCTGGCGGAAGGCCTTTTCAAAGGTGCGCGAACAGATGTCGTCCACGTAGAAGTCGTCGAGGTTCTTCATTTTCCCCTTGATGTAGGAACGAAGCCCGTCGATGTGCGTGTCCCAGAGCCTGGTAAAAGCGGCTCCGTCGCCTATTATTGCGAGGCGGATTAGTTCGTCAGTGAGCGTCGAGCCAGTTTTTTCCATAATTGCATTCAACTTTTAGCGGTACGTTCAAAGGAATGACGTTTTCCATTTCCCGGATGAGGATTTCCTTCACCCTGTCTATTTCGGAGCGGGGCACTTCGAGCAGCAGTTCGTCGTGTATCTGCAGCACCATCCGGGCTTTCAGGTTTTCTTCGCGCAGGCACCTGTCCACCCTTATCATGGCTATCTTTATGATGTCGGCGGCAGTTCCCTGGATGGGGGCGTTGACGGCATTGCGCTCGGCGAGCGACCTCAGGTTGCCGTTCACCGAATTGATGTCGGCGATATAGCGGCGGCGGCCGAAGAGGGTCTCGGTGTACTGGTTGTCCCTGGCCTGCCGGAGGGTGGCGCTGATAAAGTCGCGTATGGCAGGGAAACTGTCGAAATAGCCGTCAATCAGTTCTTTCGCTTCGGCGCGGGATGTTCCCAGCCTGGATGCCAGGCCAAAGCTGGAAATGCCATACATGATGCCGAAGTTGGCAGTTTTGGCTATCCTCCGCTGCTCGGGAGTGACCTCTTCCACCGGTATCCCGAATATTTTGGCGGCGGTGGCGGCATGAACGTCCACTCCGTCCCGGAAGGCAGCGCACAGATGGGCGTCTGCCGACAGATGCGCCATTACCCTCAGTTCGATCTGGGAATAGTCGGCGCTCATCATAACGCTCTCGGCGGGGTTCTCCGGAACGAAGGCCTTGCGTATTTCGCGGCCCTGCTCGGTGCGAATCGGTATGTTCTGCAGATTGGGATTGCTTGACGAGAGCCTTCCGGTGCTGGTGAGCGCCTGGTTGAAAGTGGTGTGCACCCTTCCGTCCGAAGGATCCACGTAGCCGGCGAAAGGCTCTATATAGGTGCTGAGCAGTTTCCTCAGGCCGCGGTAGTCGAGTATGGCTTCTATGATGGGGCTTCGGTCGGAGAGAGCGCTGAGCGTTTCTTCGTCGGTGGGCCAGCTGCCCTTGCGCCTGCGTGCGGAAGGGTCCAGTTTCAGTTTTTCGAAGATGACTTCCCCTATCTGCTTGGGAGAAGCCAGGTTGAGGTCGGGCTCTCCGGCCAGTTCGCGCACCTGCCTTTCCCTTTCATTCATGCTTTTCCGGAGTGATTCCGCAAAATCCGAAAGGGATGCGAGGTCTATCTTTACACCGGTAAGTTCCATTTCCGACAGGACCCTTGTCAGAGGCTCCTCGATTTCATCGTAGAGTCTCTTGTTCGACAGGGCCGAATAGAGTTTATCCGAAAGCGGCAGCAGGGCCCCGCATTCTTCGCTGAAATCCCTTTCCGGAGCGGCTTCCCCTTCGGAATCGAAGAGGGAGAGTTCGGAAGGGGAGTCATCTTTTCCCCCGCTTTCCACGCCGAGGTAATCCTTAAGGAGGTCGCCGAGGATATGGCTGCTTTCGGGGTTCAGCAGGTAGTGCAGCAGCTCGCAGTCGTAGAGTTTTCCCCTGAGGGTGATGCCTGCCCTGGCGAGAGCGTTCATCTGCGCCTTGATGCCGAATCCGGCCTTGCTCACGGCGGGGTCCTCGAGTATGCTGCGGAATTCTTCGGGAGAGCCTTTGCGAACGCGGTCCCTTCCGGCCAGATAAAGGATGTCCCCGTCCAGGAGGATGGCAGCGTCGGCGGTCCTGCTCACTACGGCATCCTTTCCGGAAGGTGCCGCGGTTGCCGCCGGGCTTCCCTGCGGCCGCGGGCCGGCTTGGGCGCTGCCGGAGCCCCTTAGGAACCTTTTCAACGAATTGAATTCGTAGAAAGCGAACAGCTCGGCCGCTTCGGGACTGAATTCTCCCCCAAAGCGCATGTCGTCCGCAGAAGTTTCAATGGGAATGTCGGTTTTTATGGTGACCAGGGTCTTGCTGAGAGCCATGTGTGGCATGGCTTCTTCGAAAAGCGCTTTCTGCCTGGCGGTAAGGGAATCAAGATGGCTGTAGATGTTCTCTACCGTTCCGAACTGCTGAAGGAGCTTGGCGGCCCCCTTTTCGCCCACACCCTTCACTCCCGGCACGTTGTCGGCCGCGTCTCCGCATATAGCCAGCATGTCTATCACCTGCTCCGGCCTCTGTATTCCGTATTTTTCACAGACTCCCTTTACGTCGATAAGTTCGTTTTCGCCGCCTTTCCCGGGTTTGTACTGGAAGATATGCTCCTCTATGAGCTGGCCGTAGTCCTTGTCGGGCGTTACCATGTAAACGTCGAATCCTTCGCGGGCGCTGCGTTTAGCCATGGAGCCTATCACATCGTCGGCTTCGAACCCCGGAATCATGAGGACGGGAATGCCAAGCGATTTCACGATCGCCGTGAGCGGCTCGAGGGCATCTATGACAAGCTGCGGGGTGGGAGGCCTCGTTCCCTTGTACTCGGGGTAGAGCTTGTTGCGGAAGGTGCCTCCGGGAGGATCGAAACTCACTGCAACGTGGGTGGGTTTCTCCCTGTCCAGCATTTCCAGGAGGTATTTTGTGAAACCGAAAAGGATGGAAGTGTCGGTTCCCTTGCTGTTTATCATCGGCCTGCCCAGAAAGGCATAATACATCTTGAAGATGAGGGCGTGGCCGTCGATGAGAAAAAGTTTCATAATTATGGCAAAGATGAAACTTTTTGCAATGAAATGCAAAAAAATCTATCTTTGCAAAGTCCTTAGGGACAGCCGGCGCTCCAGCCCGAAGGAGTGCGCCCGCAAGTGTATTACTATGGCAATTAAAGCGTCTCATATCAAGGGCTTCGTAGCCCTCAGCCCGATACTGGTGTTTCTTGGGATATACCTTGTATCTTCCATAATAGCGGGAGATTTCTACCGTATTCCCATTTCGTCCGCTTTCGTCATAGCATCGGCCTATGCAATCGCCGTGACTCCCGGGAAGATTTCCGAGCGAATGGCCATTTTTTCGCGGGGGGCCGGCAACGGCAACGTGTTGCTGATGATCTGGATTTTCATCCTTGCCGGAGCCTTTGCCGCCACGGCACGGGAAATGGGGGCGGTGGAGGCCACTGTCAGCGCGACCCTCAGCATCATCCCCGGTAATCTGCTGCTTGCGGGACTGTTCCTCACGGCCTGCTTCATCAGTTTTGCGATAGGCACCAGCGTAGGCACGATAGTGGCCCTTGTCCCCATAGCCGCAGGCGTTGCTACGCAGACCGGAGTACCCATGCCCCAGATGGCGGCCGTGGTGGTTGGAGGCGCCTTTTTCGGAGACAACCTGTCATTCATATCCGATACTACCATAGCGTCAACCCAGGCTGCAGGCTGCGACATGCGAAGCAAATTCAAGGCTAACATCACGATAGTGCTTCCTGCGGTTGCCGTTGTCCTGGGCATTTATCTTTTCCGGGGGATAGACGGCAATGTCGGGGCCGAAGCACCGGGAGGCGTGGCCATTGTGAAACTCATTCCTTATCTGCTCGTAATCGGACTTGCCCTTGCCGGGGTCAGCGTCACGCTGATTCTTTTTGCCGGAATCCTCTCATGTGCGATTGTCGGATTCTGTACGGGGGCGCTCACCTGGACAAGCTGGCTGTCTTCGGTTGGAAACGGTATTTCCGGCATGGGAGAGCTTATTATAATAACTCTTCTGTCAGGCGGGATGCTTGCCCTTATATCGCACAACGGGGGCCTTCACTATCTGATAGGCGGACTCACCAAACGGGTGGGCGGAGTACGGGCTGCCCAGTTGAGCATCGCCGCCCTGGTGTCACTTGCCAATGTCTGCACGGCCAACAACACCATCGCCATCATCACCACCGGTGAAATGGCAAAACGGATCGGGGACAAGTTCGGGGTGGCCCCGCGGCGCATCGCAAGCCTTCTCGATACCTTCTCATGCGTTATCCAGGGAATTCTTCCTTACGGGGCCCAGCTTCTCATGGCTGCCTCGCTCGCCGGAATAAGCTCGTCTTCCATAATACCGTTCCTGTATTACCCGATGGCTCTCGCCGTTTCCGCTCTCTTTGCCATCCTTGTCAATCCCGCAAAGGAGTAGTCCCGGGGAGTTTTTGCTCTGGAATACTACCCGTGCCCAGCAAATTGCTGATATACAATTAATTGCTTAAAATCAATTCGTCAAATCTGCGAATTGATTTTCGTCAAAAACCTGATTCATAGATAGTTGCTGGGCACGGGTTCTGTCCCGTCAGCAGAAGCAGCTTACTACACCGAATACCCGATATCAAGGAACAGTTTCCGGTAAAACTCTGCTTTTTTTATCAGCGGCATGGGAAATGCACGAGAAGTGGACGGAAGGCGGTAGAAAGCAAGATTACCTCGATCCGGCGATATGCCGCAAACCATCCCTCCGACTGGTGGAATAACACAGGAGAATTGCCTGGCAACTATTTCGGAAGCCAGCGCTCCCGTTGCCGCAACCGCCCGGCAGCATGGAAGTCTGTCTATCAGAGCCCGGATATCCTGCTGCGAGATAATCTCGAGAGCCGAATCGGAGGCATTCCCTTTGAGACGGCGGATTTCGGCAGCCGTATCGGACAATGCTATCCCCGTCTGCGAGCAAAAGTTCCTGATTTCATTCTCATCCCAGCGATTCCGTGTTTCATCCGCTCCTTTCCGAATCTCGAAATGAGAGGGATTTCCGAAGAACAACAGTCCTATGATACGCCAGAAGTCGTTAGCGAAATTGGGATAATAGAAATCCATGCTCCATCTGTTGGGCGTGGCAGGAAAACTCCCCAAAAACAGAACTCCGGCTTCTTCAGGCAGGAAAGGCCTGAAAGGATGTGCCTCAATGTCCATAAGCTTCATCGATTAGGCGGGCTTCGTCCCCGGATATGACATTTTTCACACGGGTAATCCTGAGATGCAGGAATGCACCGATGCATTTGTATGATATGCCGGTGGACGCCCTCAACTCAACGGCAAGCCGAAGCCGCTGGTCATCAGGGATAAGCAGGATTTCTTTCAGATTCTCAAAACGACCGGAAGACAGAATCTCCTTAGAAAGCCGAATATATACCCTGTCATCCCCTTTGCGTTCTTCTTCCTCTTCGGAAATGTCGTATTCATTGAATGTGTTGGCATTAAAAGAATACAGCATATCTTCGTAAGAACGGTACAGACCTTCCAGTGAAGCGTAGTCGATAATATTGTACAAAACGATAATGCGGTCTATGAGCTGCTCCTTTTCAGGCGGGGTGAGTTTCTTGAAGGCCCTGCGGAGGATGGAGTAGCTGAGGGGCCTTTCCGCCGCATGCTCAAGACCGACAAGTTTCACGGCATTGCGCAAGGACTTGGAAGATCTTCTTAATACCAGAGGCTCCGAAAAAGGGTTACTGTTGTGGGCGTAGGCCAGGAAGTTCCACCGGATGTCTTCTGCCCTGCTGCACAACTTTTTGTTAGTGTGATTGTTGTACAGATACCCTGCCGCCGTGCGTATGTTTTTCTCACCATATTTGAGTGCAGATCCGAAAGGATGGTGGAATACCTGACCCCTGCATCCGAGCTCGCCGTTGTACAGTTTTGCGAATTTTATGCTGTAATCCGCAACGAAACGGCTCACGCTGAGCGGCTCGCATTCTTCAATGAGGATGTGCAGATGATTGTACATGATGGCCAGGCCAAGCAGTCTGATGCCGTGTTTTTTCGCGCAGACGGATATGACGGTGAATAGCACAAGGTAATCCTGACGGGTATAGAACAGAACATTCCGTCCTTTACTCATCTGGTAGATGTGTATGGCACGAACAACATGGCTCATGCTTTAAAGGTATCAATAAAACTCCGGAATAAAAATAACTGAATTATAAAAAGATTTGCCGTGCCCAGTAAGTGATTAATAATTAGAAAGATGCTTAAATTCAATTCGTCAAATCAGCGAATTGAATTTAAGCAAATGCTTGATTGATGGATAGTTGCCGGGCACGGGCCCCCGTGCTCCGGGCGGAGAGGGAGAGTACCCTGAGCGGCCCCTACTCGTCAGGAGAGTCCTGCGCGAGAATGGCGGGAATCACCGATTCCGCTGCTGCAGCGCCCGTTCCCTTTCGGCCTGAGGCCTTTACTGCGGCGCGGGAACGCTTGGGCGAAACCCGCAGTTTTTCCAGTTTTGCTATCTTCTTAACTACGCTCTGGTTCGATTCCTTGAGCTGGCGGGTGGATTCCCTGTAGCCGGCGCTTACCTTTTCTATCGACTCTCCGAGCCTGGAATAGGTGTCCATCCAGTTTCCGAGCGCGCTCATAAGCTCGGCGGCCGTGTTATACACCTCTTCGATATTCTGCTGCTGGTCATGCTGCCTCCATGCTATGAGCACCATGTTCAGCACTACGCTCAGGGACATCTGGCTCACGATGAGGACTTTCTCGTCGCGGGCTTTCTGCCAGAGAAGGGGAGCCTGCTGCTGCATCAGCTGGAAGGCCGCCTCGATGGGCACGAACATTATGTTGTAGTCAATCTTTTTTCGCCCTTCGGGAATGTAGGAAGCGTAGTCCTTGGAGCGCAGTTCGTTGATATGCTGCTCGATACTGTGCACATGCTCCTTCGCGAGACGGTTCCTTTCCTCTGCCGTCACGGCCTGGTTCCAGGCTACGAAAGCCTTGAGGCTGACTTTCGAATCCACTATCACCTCGCCGCCGTCGGGGTAGTGCACGATAACGTCGGGAATCATTGCAGAACCGCAGTCGCTCTTGATTTCATGGCCGAATTCGTCGCGGATGACTCCCTGCACGTCGAAGTTGACGCCTTCCTCCAGACCGGAGGCCCGGAGCAGGTCCGTGAGCAGCATCTCCCCGAAGTCTCCCTGCACCTTGCTCTGCCCGGTTATGGCATCTGCGAGGGCTTTTGCCTGGTCTCCCACCGATTTGCTCTGGTCGGAGAGAATCTGCACCATCTTTTCGATGCTGCTGCCCCTGGCCGCCGCTTTCTCATCCGATTCGTGGATGCTTTTTCCGAAAGCCTCGAATTTGTCCTGTATCGGTTTGAGGAGTTCTCCTACCGCCGCTGCGCTTGTCTTGCGGAAATGCTCTGAATTCTCCGCGCTGAGAGCCTTGAAGGTGTTTTTCATCTCTTCAAGAGATTTTGCGAAGCGCTCCGTTTCCTTTGTGAGCGATTCTTCCTGGGATGCGAGCCGGGCTTTGAGAGCCGCGTTCTCCGAAGAAAGTCCGGTGATGCGCTCCTGCTGGCCGCGGTTTTCCTCCATGGCAGCTTTCAGTTCGCTGCGCAGCCCCCCTTCCCTGCGCCTGCCTGTGAGCCAGATGATGGCTGCCGCGGCAAGGGCCAGAAGGGAAAAGATAACGAGTATTATTTCAGTGATAGTCATATTTTGCGGGTACGAGTGCGATGATAAGCCCGATTAGGGCAACCGAAACGGCGGTGAGAAGCACATCTGCCGCTTTCAGGACAACCGGGTATGCGTTAACGATAAAGGCTCCCGGCATCTTTACAATGCCGAAATGCTGCTGCAGGAGTGCCAGCGCAATGCCGCAGAAGAGCCCCGCGGCCATTCCGAGCAGCGAAACCATCCATCCTTCAAGAATGAAGATTCTTCTCACGAGACCGTCCGATGCGCCCATGGCCTTGAGGGTGGCGATGTCTTCTTTCTTTTCGATGATGAGCATGCTTAGCGAGCCGAATATGTTGAGGGCGATAATGAACACGACGAATGCGAGGATGAGCCAAATCGCAGCCTTTTCGGCGCGCATCATCTTGTAGAGGGCTGCATGCTGCTGATAGCGGTCGAGCACCGCGAATCCGCTTCCGAGTTCGCTTCTGAGCATTTTTGTAAAGCGTTTCTTTTCCCTGCCGCTGAGTCCTTGCGCAAAGCGGAGTTCTACGGCCGACACTTCTTCCTCCTTGCAGCCAAGAAGCGAGGAGAGGGTTTCTATGGGGACCAGCAGCAGTCCTTCATCGGTTTCAGCATTGATGCTGAGTATGCTCCCTGCAAGCAAACTCTCCTTTCTGAGCGAAGCCATCGGGTTGGCCGGAGAAAAATTGCCGGTTGATGAAGGATAGTATATGGTGAGGGGAGTGCGGAATCTGGGATTGGCGCCGAGTTTATTGGCAAGAACGGTTCCGAGGGCGGCAAGGGGCTGACTCCCGTTATGGAGTCCCCAGGCGCCCATGACCACGTGCCTTGCCATTCCGCTTTCCTCTTCGAAGACAAAATCGACGCCTTTTGCCCTTACGACGGCCTGCTTGTCCCCATGGATGACGAAAACGTCCTCGCTCAGCGAACTGCCCACGGATGACAGCAGGGGAGAGTCGAACAGAGAGTCGAACACCGGCCCTTCGGGAACGAAACGGGAACCGCCGGAAGTTTTTACCAGCAGGTCCGGATCGGAGTCGTCAAGATTGGCACGTATGATCCCGTCAAAACCATTGTAAACGCTGAGTATCAGCACCAGCGCCGCAGTGCCTACTGCCATTCCGAGCGCGCTTATCCCCGAAATCACATTGATTACGTTGTGTGATTTGCGGGCAAACAGGTAGCGCCAGGCTATGAAGGGAGCTATCCTCACTTTTTGAGGAGTTCTTCGATGTGCTCAGCGTAGTCGAGAGAGGTATCCAGATAGAAGACGAGTTCCGGGACGATTCGCAGCTGCTTCCCTATCATGTGCCCGAGTTCTCCGCGCAGGGACCTGCCGCAGTCGGACAGTATTCCCATCACTTCGGACTGTTTTTCCGACGGGAAAATGCTCACATAGACCTTGGCGACGGAGAGGTCGGGGCTGATGCGCACCTCGCTCACGGTCACCATGGCGCCTGCGAAAAAAGTCATGCCCTTGCCGCGTATTATTTCGGCAAGGTCCCTCTGAATTTCACGGGCAACCTTAAGCTGCCTTGTTCCTGCTGGTTTGGAATCCATGGCTATTTGACTATTACCAGATAATAATCCTTCTTTCCCTTCTGGCAGAGGATGTATTTGCCGTCCACCACGTCCGCCTCGGTTACCTGCCCGTCTGCGGAGGTGAACTTGTCTTTGTTGAGGCTGAAGCCGTTCCCTGCGATGGCACGCCTTGCCTCGCCCTTGGAAGCATAGACTCCGGTTTCCACTGCAAGGAAATCGAGAATGCCGCAGGGCAGCTTCCCCCTTTCGACTTCGAAGGTGGGCACTCCGTCAAAAACGTCCAGCAGGGTCTTTTCGTCAAGGGCCCGGAGGTCGGCGGAAGTGCTTTTCCCGAAAAGCATCTGCGAGGCGGAAAGCGCCTTCTCGTATTCGGCCTCCCCGTGCACCATTACGGTAACCTCGCGTGCGAGAATCTTCTGGAGGCTTCTCCGGCCGGGATCCTGGCGGTGCTCTGCGATGGCGCTCTCAATCGTTTCGCGGTCGAGCAGGGTGAATATCTTTATGTAGCGCTCTGCATCTTCGTCGCTGACATTGAGCCAGAACTGATAGAACTGATAGGGACTTGTGCGTGCTGCGTCGAGCCAGATGTTGCCCTTTTCCGTCTTTCCGAACTTGCCTCCGTCGGCTTTGGTGATAAGGGGACACGTGAGGGCGAAAGCCTGCTTGTCGAGGACTTTGCGTATCATCTCCACTCCGGTGGTGATGTTGCCCCACTGGTCCGCTCCGCCTAGCTGGACCTTTACTCCGCGCTCCCGGAAAAGATACAGGAAGTCGTAGCCCTGCAGGAGCTGGTAGCTGAATTCGGTGAAGGACATGCCTTCGGAAGAGTCGCGGGAAAGGCGCTTCTTTACCGAATCCTTGCTCATCATGTAGTTGACGGTAATGAGCTTGCCGATGTCGCGGGTGAAGTTTATGAAGGTGTAGTCCTTCATCCAGTCGTAGTTGTTCACCAGTTCGGCCTTGTTGGGGGCGTCCGAATCAAAATCGAGGAAGATTCCCAGCTGCTTCTTTATTGCGGATACGTTGTGGGCGAGCGTGGCCTCGTCGAGAAGGTTGCGCTCCGCGCTCTTCATCGAAGGGTCGCCTATCATGCCGGTGGCGCCTCCCACCAGGCAGTAAGGCTTGTGCCCGCAAGCCTGGAAATGCTTGAGTATCATAATGCTCACAAGGTGTCCGATGTGCAGGGAATCTCCGGTAGGATCTATCCCCACGTAGGCCGCTGCAGGGCCTTTCATCAGTTCTTCTTCCGTACCGGGAGTGATGTCCTTGATCATTCCCCTCCATTTGAGCTCTTCTACAAAATTTTTCATCATCAAAACATTTAACTTACAAAGTTGGGCAATAATTGCTAAATTTGCAATCCAAAGAAACTCAAAAACACATAGAAATGCGTAAGAAAATAGTTGCGGGCAACTGGAAAATGAATACCACAGTTCCCGAAGGAATCGAACTTGCAAAGGCGGTTGTGGCAAAATCTGCCGAAACCCCCGCTAACGTAGGCCTTATTGTGGCCGCTCCTTTCACCCATCTGGTGAGCGTTGCTTCCGTCCTGGAGGGCAGCAAGGTGGAGCTTGCAGCGCAGAACTGCGCCGATCACGAAAAGGGTGCCTACACCGGAGAGGTTTCGGTAGATATGCTTAAGAGCGCCGGCTGCAAATGGACCATACTCGGCCACTCCGAGCGCAGGCAGTACTACGGAGAAACCGATGAAAAACTCGTCACAAAAACCAAACTTGCTCTCGGCGCAGGTCTCGGCGTTATCCTTTGCGTTGGCGAGAATCTTGACCAGCGCGAGGCAGGCAAGCATTTCGAAGTCGTAACCGAGCAGGTAAAGAACGTGCTCTACAACTTCACCGCCGAAGAGATGAAGCACATCGTCGTGGCATACGAGCCGGTATGGGCCATCGGTACGGGCAAAACTGCCAGCGCAGAGCAGGCAGAAGAAATCCACGCCTGCATCCGCAGCGTCCTTGCCGGGAAGTTCGGAGGTCAGGTCGCTGAAGACACCACAATCCTCTATGGCGGCAGCTGCAAGCCCTCCAACGCAGCCGAACTCTTCGCCCAGAAGGACATCGACGGCGGCCTCATCGGCGGCGCGGCCCTCAAGGCGGATGATTTCATCCAGATAGCCCTCAGCTACTAGTCGAGGATACGGACCACGAGGCCGATATGGCCGTTGGAGGTCCAGAGCCAGATTTTGTCACCTTCCAGCTTTTCTGCCGAGAAGGTGACATTTCTTTTTGTATAAATGTCGCTGCTGGTGGTCCAGACAAGCGTGCCGCGGACTTCCTGCCCCTCCCTTTGCGGAATGGACGACAATGTTATGGTATAGAAATCCGACATGTTGTCGGTGTGTACCCTGAACTCGCATTTGTCCCTGTTGAAAGACATCTGGCAGGTGTTCGGGTCGTACGAGAACAGCGTCTTGGAGTTTTCCACCAGCCTTATTCCGTCCCCGGAGACGAAAGGGGTGATGAAGCGGTCGTCGCTGCAGGAGCAGAGCAGCAGCGCAGCCAGCAGATATAAAACGGCCTTCTTCATTTTACTTCGATTTCCTTTATGATGTAATCGCGGCTGCCGTCCTCCAGCAGGATTTCGGCCCTGAGCGTTCCGGAGCCGGGGATTGTATAGTATCCGTCAGGGCCGGTGGCTATGCCCTCCCCGTTGAAATACCACTTTATCTCCTGTGCCTTGTCAGCATTGAAGACCTGGAGCGGAATCCTGGCCCCAGGGGCGAAAGAACCGTCGGAATTCCGCTGGGCCCCCTTCAGGTAAATGAACGGGAAGGTTCCGCGGCGCATGGTCATGGTGCTGGCCGAAATGCCGGCGGAGAAGAACGGGCTGCCGTTTTTCATTATCTGCACCGCGACCCTGTATGTGGTTGCGGGCGAGAGTTTGTCGATGGTGCAGCTCCATAAGCCGTTTCCCAGCAGAGTCCCTTTGCCTGTGGAAAGCCTTTCGGAGCCTCTGCTGCATACCACCTTGCAGCTGTCTATTCCCGAAATGCTCTGGTCGCATTTCCAGCTTATTATGAGCGAATTCTGAAAAGGAGTGACCGTCAGCGCTGCAATCGGCCTGATGAGGCTGAAAGACACGTTGCCCTCGCCATCCTGAGTGATTCCGCTGATTGCCAGATGTGAGGTGTTCCCGTCCCAGAAACGGAAGGCCGGGTCGGTTTCGGAAGCGAAACTTTCAATGTCGCCGTGCGGGAAGAATGGGCTTGAAGGATCCGGGGCCTGCAGCTCAACGCACTGGTGCTCCGGATTGCAGTTTACCCTGTTCAGGTCCCATCTCTCCCGGGCCGTGAGTTCACGCCCGTCCCAGGTGCTCCACAGGGCGTTCCCGTCGGATCTGTCGTAGTGGTAAATAACCATTCCGCGTCCGCCTATGTGAGAATCCCACCCGCGGTCGATGCGGGATTCCACGAGGAAGGCTTCCCCGCTGCGGGGCCCTTCAAATATGAAATACCTTCCCTGTACATCTATAGGTTCGAGGGTGTAGTTACCTGAGTTTCGTATTATCTCCCCTTTTCCGGCTCCAAGTGCGTAGTAGTCGGCCGCGCAGAAATTCGGAGGACAGTGGCCGCCCCCGTTCGCATTTCCGCCGTCCATGATTCCAAGGCTGCCCCAGAGCCCTTTGGAGACTCCGCCGCTCCCTTCCCCGTCGGTGTCGTACAGGTCGCTCAGACCGAGTATATGGCAGTATTCGTGGGCGATTGTCCCTATGCCCGCGAAAGAGCCTCCGGCATCCAGTTCGCAGGCGAGGCCATAGCAGGCTATACGGTATCGGCCCGCGTAGTAGTTGCCTTTCATGGTGACGAACTGGGGCGAGAACATTTCGGTATCCAGCGAATCCTGCTCCGACTTTCCAGGCACCACTATCAGCAGGTCCCGGATATCGGTGGAGGGATAACTGAGAAAATCTGCGAAGGAGAGCGAATCTGCTGCAATGCTGCAGGCCTGGGCGACTGCTTTGTACATCTGGACGTCCGCCCCTGCGGTTCCGTTGGCGCCGTATATGGCATGGCTTTCTTCTATCGTTACCAGCGGCCCCCTCCTGAAAGAAAAGACCGGCTCTCCGTGGAACTGGTCGTTGAAGTACATGCCGAGCGAATCCGTCATCGCGGAGAACTCTTCATAGCCGTATTTGAACTTGAGGTCCTGGAACTGCACGAACAAAACCAGCGCCTTCCTTTCGGAGGCGAGACCTGATGCTGCGAGCAGGATCAGCGCCAGTATGAGACAGGTGCGTTTCATTTGCCGTAAGGCAAAGATAACTTTTTGGCGGCGAATAGCCAAAAAAAGTAAGGGCCGCCAGCCATCACGGCCATCGACCCTTAGACGTGTACTAAAACCTAAACCTGCAATATAGATGCAAGCGGTTTTAGAAATGTTGCATCGTTTATCGTAAAAAAACGAAAAAACTTACTTTGCGGCCTCGACGGACTCCTTGCGGAATTCCTTAAGGTCCTTCATGAGAGCAAGAGCAGCCTTACGGGCGCGTGCACCGGCGGCCTTGTTTCCCTTGTTGAGCTGAGCAGCTGCATTCACCTGGAAGAGCTCGATGTTCTCGTTGATCTTTTCGACAAGCTTTTTCATGATACTTGGTTGTTTTAATAGTTTATAAAAATAATGATGGTTTGTAATTTCAAGCCCAAAAACACGTGCAATTTATTGAAATTTCGGGAAATAAGCAAATTTTTGAAAAAAAATCAAACAATTTCAGTTTTTTTGCCGTTAACCGAATTCATTGCACGGTCAATTCCAGCCAAGATCCACTCCTGCAAGCCTTTAGATACAGTTTCACAGAGCATCGGCATCTCGGCGAGCTGGGATGAGTCGAGATTCCCCAGGACGAAATCGACCTGCCCTCCCTTGGCGAAATCGTGCCCCACTCCCATGCGGAGTCTTGGGAAAGAGGTGGTGCCTATGCACTCGGCTATGCTCTTTAGGCCGTTGTGCCCTCCGTCGCTTCCGTTTTTCCGGAGCCTGAGAGTGCCGAACGGCAGGTTTATGTCGTCACACACCACCATGAGCCTCTCCTCCGTAACCGGGAGTTTCCCCAGATAGTAACGGACGGCGTTCCCGCTCAGGTTCATGTATGTGGAAGGCTTCAGCAGATAAATGCTGCGCCCTTTGAGGGAGAGTTCTGCAAGGTCGCCGTAGCGGCGGGTATAAAAAGAAGCACCGGACGCCTTAGCCCAGGCGTCCAGTGCCATAAAACCCATGTTGTGGCGGGAAAGTTCGTATTCGGGACCAATGTTCCCGAGTCCCACGACGAGGAAACTCTCTCCGGCCATAAAGAGGGAAAACTATTCTGCTGCGGGAGCTTCCTCTGCGCCTTCTTCCGTCGCAGCAGCGGCGGAGACGTTGCGGGTGGTGCGTACGGAGCAGATAACTGCGTCCTTGTCGGTAAGGATGGTGACGCCGCCAAGCTTGACGTCTCCGGCGACGATCTTCTTGTCGAGGTCGAGGGGAGTGATGTCAATGCTGATATTGTCGGGAAGGTCGTTCATGAGGGCGCTGACGCGGAGTGAACGGAGCCTCTGGCTGAACTTTCCGCCCTTCTGTACGCCGACTGCGTGACCGGTGATCACAAGGGGAACGTTGATGGCGATGGGCTTCTTCTCGTCAACTGCGAGGAAATCTACATGAAGGCAGTTGTCCTTTACGGGATGGAACTGGAGTTCGTGAAGAACGGCAGTGCGTGCCTTCTCTCCGTCGAGTACGAGATCGACGATGTAAGATGCCGGAGTGCAGAGCAGGGCCTGGAGGTCCTTGTCGCTGACTGTGAAGAGAATGTTCTCTACGCCGTTGCCATAGAGGTTGCAGGGTACGAGACCCTCTTTACGGAAAGCCTTGATGACGGCTTTGTTGCCGACCTTGCGGGTCTGGCCTTTGAGTTCGAAATGCTGCATAATTTTAATTGTGTTACTCAATTCCTGGCTTTCTGGGGCCGGAATCCCATTGCACCGGGTCGCAGGACCCTAAAATAGCGGCCGCAAAGATAGTAAAAAATTATTGTTTAACAAATTAGAAATCGTAATGCCACAGGGGGGCGTTAATGACGTCCTGATTGATGGCGCGAAGCTTCGAAGCGTCTATCTTCTCGATACGGTCGTAGGTCAGCAGGCCGTTGACTTCGATTTCCACGTCGGTCGTCTGGGTATAGACGGCTGCGGAACATCCCGTTGAGATGAGCACCTTGAGGCGGTCTGCATAAGCCTTGTAGCGCCTCAGCACGGCCTCGGGGCTGTCGGAAAGGCCGGCATAGCCCCAGTTCTTGCCGCTCGGACGCCAGATGTGCCCGGGAACGACATAGCCTATTCCGCCGTATTCTCCCAGCACGTTGACCATTTTTTTCTCCATGATGTTCATCATTGGCTCCGGGTAATGGTGGGCGTCGAGGATGTCGCCGCACAGGCTGAAGTTTCCTCCGGAAGATTCGTTTACGAGGCGGGTGGGATCGGCTTCACGGGTGACGCGTACGGCTTCGGGGGTGTCGAACTGGCCCCATGCCTCGTTGAAGGGAATCCATACCACGATGCACTGGAAGCCCTTTGTGGCGGCTATGATTTCCTTCCATTCCTTATAGTAGTTGTCCTGCCAGGCCTTCGGCACGACGCAGTCGGTTCCGCCGATGAAACTGTCTCCCGCCCATTTGTTGATCTGCCCTTTCGAGACATCCTTCGGGCGGGTGGCGCCAACTCCGCGGCTGTGGTCTGCAATACATGGCATATCCTGCCATACCAGCATTCCGAGGGCGTCGCACCAGTAGTACCAGCGGGCCGGTTCCACCTTGATGTGCTTGCGGATCATGTTGAATCCCCATTCGCGGGTCTTCTCTATGTCGAAACGGAGGGCTTCGTCGGTGGGGGCGGTGTAAAGCCCGTCGGGCCACCAGCCCTGGTCGAGGGGACCGAACTGGAAGAGGTACTCGTTGTTGAGCAGCATGCGCCTGTATCCGATGTTCTTTCCCTTGGAGACCTTGAGGCCGTCGGCAGTGTTGCCTGCGGAGATTTTCCTAAGGGACGTATAACCTTCAACCTTGTCGAGCACCTTCCCCTTGCGGAGGATGCACACTTCAAGACCGTAGAGATACGGGGACGAAGGAGACCAGAGCTTTGCGTCCGGAACATCGATGCACACGCTTGTGCCCTCTGCCTGGGCGAGCACCGTCCCGGACGGGGTCTCCGGATTGTATCCGATGCCGCCTTCAAGGAGTTTTACCACAACCTTGTCGCCTTCCACGAGGCCTTCGGCTTGCACGTCCACGTTGAGCTTTCCATTGTCAATGTCGGAAACTGCGTAGTAAGAAGCGATATGCGCGAGCGGAACCGCTTCAATCCAGACTGTCTGCCAGATGCCGGTGACGGGGGTGTACCAGATCCCCTGGGGATGCAGCACCTGCTTTCCGCGAGGCTGCCAGGCTTGGTCGGTGGCATCCTGCACCTTCACGCTTATCTCCTGCAGGCCTTTCTTTTTCAGAAGCGGGGTGATGTCGAAAGAGAAAGGCGCATATCCTCCGGTATGCACTCCGGCATCCTTGCCGTTGACCTTTACTTCGGCCTTCCAGTCCACTGCTCCGAAATGCAGGAGCACTTTCTTTCCTTTCCATGAAGAAGGCAGCTTGAATGTCCTTTTGTAGAACAGGGCATTCTCCGGGCCGACCTCCTTTCCTACTCCTGAGAGGGACGATTCCACGGCAAACGGCACGAGTATCTTTCCGTCAGCCTTGGAATAGTTCTCGCCTGAAGGGAGAATGGCATAATCCCAGAGACCGTTGAGGTTCATCCATCCCTGGCGTACCATCTGGGGACGGGGATATTCCGGAAGCGGAGCGGCGGGATTCACCTGGTCCGCCCATTTCGTTTTGATGTCGTTGCCTGCGGGAGCCCAGTCCTGGGCAAGGCTGGGAAGGGCGGAGGCAATCAATGCTACGATGGGAAGAAAGAATTTTTTCATCTGTGAAAGTTTATAATTCGGGTTATTTTACAAGTTCGGTGTCGGCATTCCAGTCGAGCGTTTTGTAGAAGGCGTCCAGATCTGCGTTTCCTTTGCAGGGCAGATACATGCTCAGGCCGCAGAAGGTCTTTATATCGAAGCCATAATAATCCTTGAGGAAAGAGCGGGTTGCGCCCTTGTAGCTTATGCAGCCGTCCAGAGCTGCTCCGAGGGCTGCGTCTTCCTCCGGCGTTATGCCGGCATGCAGGAGGATGTCCCTGAGGTCGAAGAAATCGAAATAATAGGTCAGCCTCGGGTCTGTGCGGTAGTAACGCTGCACGTCGGAATAGTCCAGGGCGGCGATTTCGCTGCGGTATTTTTCGAAAAGGGTCCTGCAGACTTCGGCCAGGGGCTCCAGCTTTGAGCAGTCAACCGTAGTGCTGGTGGCGCCGTACATTGCATCGGCCGACGGGTGCCCGGTTTCGAGAGCGTTGCGGTAGTATTCGAAGAAGGCCCGGCTGAACGATTCCGGAGAGGCGCTTTCCGAGAGGATAAGCCCGTCTATGTCGGAATACAGATAGCCGTTTCCCGGCACTTCGGCGGGGGAACAGCAGAGTTTGACGACTTTCTCGCGGAGCTGGTAGGCCACTTCAATGCCTCCCATCATGCATGCGTCGAACACAAGGCAGTCGAGCTTCATGGGGATGGCATCCGCAAGGTCTGCGATATCTATCTGATAATTGACGTTTCTGATGGTCTCGTACCCGAAAGTCTTCCTTCGGGGGGCGAAGTCCCAGGACTCTTCGCTCTCTTCGTTCTTTGCCCACTTGGGATACCAGCCGTTGCCGTGCGAAGAGAGGATGAGCGTATAGGAATAACTGTCCTGCGGATATTCGTCGAGCACGGCTCCCAGCACCTCCGCAAGGACTCCGGCATCGGCGGCGCTCCTGCCTGCTTCAATGGTGTAGAGGGTGTCGGACACGGCTTTCCCGAATTCGTCAGAAGAGAGCCTGCAGAGGTAAGAAGGTCCGATGCCCGAATGGCAGTAAACAAGAACCGCCTTTTTTCCGTAGGGAGCGGGGAGTTTGCCTTTTGTTATGGTCTGTACGTTCCGGGTGATATAGCTGGAGATGTTGTTATAGGCGGCCGCGTAAAAAACAAGCACTTTCCCGCGGGTGGATTCGTCAGTGTAGCTATACCCCATTTCTCCCCTTGAGCAGGAGCCCAGGAGCATGATGGCCAAAGCGGCTGCGGATATGGCCCGGAACAATTTCATAACCTACAAATGTAGCAAATTTTTAATATATTTGTGAAGATGGACGCCGCAACAGCTTTAAAAGACTATTCCTATTATCTCCGGATGGAGAGGAAAAACTCCCCGAATACCGTCAGCAGCTACTGCGGTGACGTGGCTGATTTCCTTTCATGGAAAGCTGCAGGCGGGGGGAGCGTATGCCCGTCGGAATGCACGGCGGCGGACATCGAAGCCTATCTGCAGGCACGCTCCGACATCCTTTCCAAACGCAGCCAGGCACGGATACTCTCTTCCCTTTCTTCTTTTTTCGGATGGATGATCCTGGAAGGGGAGATGACGGAAAATCCGTGCGAGCAAGTTGACAGGCCCAAACTCGGGCGTTATCTTCCCGCCGTGCTGTCTGTGGAAGAAGTGTCCGCCATAATGGACCATGTGTCTCTCGGCGACTGGCAGGGGCTCCGCAACAGGGCAATTCTCGAGATACTCTACGGGTGCGGTCTGCGGGTGTCCGAGGCATGCACCCTTCTGATATCCCATGTGTATCTGGCGGAAGGGTTCGTGCGGGTAGTGGGGAAGGGCGACAAGGAACGCCTTGTGCCGCTCGGAGGCATCGCGGCAGATGCCTTCAAAAGGTATCTTGAGGAGGGACGCCCCCAGCCGGCTTCACGCTCGTATGACGACCTGGCCTTCCTGAACCGTTTCGGAGAGCCGCTCAGCAGGGTTTCGGTATTCAAGATGGTAAAGAAGCAGGCCCAGCTGGCAGGCATTACAAAAGAGATATCGCCACATACTTTCCGCCATTCATTCGCGACACACCTTATCGAAAACGGAGCCGACCTCCGTTCGGTTCAGGAAATGCTCGGGCATGAGAGTATCCTCACGACGGAAATCTACACTCACATCGATTCCGCTACCTGGCAGGCGGAGGTTCTGAGGCATCACCCACGGAAATAGCACCCGCCCGGCGTCAGCGGTTCCAGTTCTTGTAGGGGTTCCGGCTCAGGGCGGAATTATAGTAGGCGGGATCGCCCGTGACTTCCTTCCCGAGCCAGTCCGGGCGCTCGAAGGCTTCGTCTTCGGAGGAGAGTTCTATCTCGGCGAGCAGCAGCCCTTCGTTGTCTCCGTGGAACTCGTCCACTTCCCAGGTGTGCACCCCGTCCGAGCACGGCACGAGGTGGCGGGTCTTGCTAATGACTCCCGGCAGCGCCAGTTCCAGAAGGCTCATGGCGTCGGAGGAGGGTATCTCCTTCTCCCATTCGAAACGGGATAGCCCCGACTCGTCGGATGCGCCCTTTACGGTAATGAACCCGCTGTCTCCGCAGACCCGCACCCTGACGGTGCGCCTGGCGTCGCTGCAGAGGTACCCCTGGACAATAGGCAGGCTGCGGGAAACTCCCTTTGAAAAGTCTCCCGCAACCAAAAATTTCCTTTCTATCTCCTGTGCCATGGCCTACTGAGGCCTTGTGAACCCGTCCTTGGCGCACTTTGAGGCTACTCTCTCGATGCGGCTTGCGGTATCGGGATGCGAGGAGAACATTGTGGCGACATTGCCGGGAACGGCTCCGGTGCCTGAACCCGAGGCCTTCTGCAGCTGCTCGAAAGCCATGGCCATGTGCCAGGGGTTGACTCCGGCCCCCTTGAGGAAGTCGTAGCCGAAGTCGTCGGCGGCGGTCTCCTGCTTGCGGGAATATCGGGCCTGTATCATGCTCTGGCCCAGCTGGCCGAGGACGGAGTCGGTGAGGGCGGCCGCCACATTGCCCGTTGAGGCCACCACGTCGAATGCCGCCGAGGTGTAGAGGGCATACTTGTATGCGTTCATGGTGTGCTCGAGGGCGACATGTCCGACTTCGTGCCCTATGACTCCGAGCACTTCCTCGTCAGTCATGATGTCCATAAGGCCGGTATAAACCCGCACGGAACCGTCTGCACAGGCAAAGGCATTCACTTCATTTTCCTTGTAAACCTTGAAGTTGAGGGGGATGCCGTTTACGCTGGTGAGCCCCTTGGTTATCCTGGCAAGCCTCTTCGAATAGGAATTCGTTGAAGGGAGTACGGTGGCCTCGGCGTCGAGCTGGGCAACCGAAGCGGTTACATAACTCTGCATCTGGGCATTCGTAACTCCAAGTGCCTGAATTACTTTCGTGCCTCCCTGCATGACACGTGCGGAGTTCATGTTCTGAAGCACTGAGCAGGAAAGGAGCGGCAGCGCGGCCGCGATGAGCAGAAGAATCTTTTTCATATTCACAAAATTAAAATTTTTTTCTGAATTTGAGATTGTCGTATCCCCAGGCTTCCTTGCCCCAGCGCCCCTCGCACTCGAACCCGAGGGCTTTGAAACAGTCCCCGCTGGACTCGTTCGACTTTACATAGGTCATGATGTCTCCGGGGTGCAGTTCTTTAACGAAGACAGACATGAGTTTTCCCATTCCTCCCACCACGCGGTAGCCAGAAAGGGATGCATAGCGTATCCATTCGAAGGAACGGGGATTGCCTCCTTTTCGCGTCATGTTCCTCGGGCCTGAAAACCCGGCGGCCGCGACGAGGCTTCCTTTTGGAAGAACCGCTTCGCCGCTTCCCGACGTGCGCTCCACGAACAGCCCGTAGCGATGCCTGCACGTGCAGTAGCCCATTCGGTGGTTTGCTTCGAAAAAGGGCGCGGCCTCGGCGTTGTCGATTCGCCGGACGCTGCAGTTGCGGGCATATATCCTCTGAAGCCGCAGGTTGTCCATGGTCAGCGCGTTATCTCATTGGACAGGCGCTCCACAGCCGGGTACTCATACCCTCTGGAGAGAGCGAAACGGATTAGTTTGAGCCTTCCCTGCGGGTCGTCCGAGAGGCTCTTCCATTTGTTTCTCATGAGCGTTTCGAGCCTTGTTCCGGCAGATTCGGAATCCACCTCCGAGAGTCCGGCTTCGATGTCTTCCCCGGAGAGTCCCTTGGCCCTCAGGGCAAAACGTATCTTTATCGGTCCCCATCCCGTGATGGACGCTTTTTCCCTGGCGAAGGCGGAAGCATATCGTGCGTCATCGACAAATCTTCCGGCTTTGAGCGAAGAGACTATCTCTTCGGCCATTGCGCTGTCGCCTTCGCAACGCTCAAGGGCCTTGCGGAGCATGTCCTGCGAGCAATACTCCCTCTTTGCGCAAAGGGCCTCCAGGGCGGAGAGAATTTTTTCCTTAGAAGTCATAACCGAAACTTACATAGGCTCCTATGCCGTTCTGGCCGCTATACTGGATGTCGAATTTGAGCGGGCCGAAAAAAGCGTTGTATGCCACTTCGAAGGCGCCTCCCAGGATGAAGGAGGCGCCTTCGCTGAAGAGCCCCGCGATTTCGTCGGCCGACCAGAGCGTGCCTCCCTTCAGGGAAATGTAGGTTTTCTTGAAGGGATTTGCCCGGAGCTCGAATTCCAGGTCTGCGGCGAAGTCTCCGAGTATGGTACAGCGGTGGAAGCCTGCAAAACTCATCTGCTGGTCGAAATACCTGCCCTGAATCGCACCTCCTGCAAAATTGGCCAGGAACAGGTTGTCATCAGGCGCGGTGCTGTCGCTTACTACATAACGGAGATAGGCCGAGGGAAGAAGTGCGAACATGTCTCCCAGACCGATATGCCCGCGGTAGTCGATGGCTATTATCTGCGACATGTCATGCCCGAAAACCCACTGATAGTCCACTCCGAGCGAAAAACCCTTTGTAGGGAAGTACTTGCTGTCCATGGTATAGGCCCTTGCGCTTCCGAAAGCGGAGAAGAAAGCCTTGCGGTAGGTGTTCATGTCGTCCATGGCGGTCACCCGGTCGTCGAAGCTTTTCTCGCTCAGCCACGAATTGAGACCGTAATAGTCGAAGCGCAGCCCTCCTGCAAGATCGAAGTTGGAAGAGCGCAGGCCTCCGGCATAGGCTTCCGCCCTGTGGTGCCAGAAACCGGCGTCGCAGGCAGTTCCTCCTATTATCATGTTGGCCATGTTCTTGCCCGACCTGAGTCTGAAATTAAAGGATGGGGCTCCCGGAGAAAGATACGAATAGCGGGCCTGTCCGTACCAGTTCTGGCCGATGCGTGCCTCAAGGTCCAGTTTGGAACCGCTCAGTTTGTATGCTCCCAGGCTTACCTCCATGATGGCGGCCACCATGTCTTCGGTGTCACCCCTGAAGCCGGTTCCGATGCGGTGTACGGGGCCGTCGGTAAGATTGAACTGCAGATTGTACGCGCCGCCTTCGCCGCCTCGCAGTGAATAAGATACATCCCTGAAAGAGCCGGTTCCGAAAATGGAACTCACCGCATCTTCAATCTGAGGCGAACTTACGGTATCTCCTGGGCTTATGCCGGAGAGGTTCTGGAGGAAGAGCGCGTCCGTCTGGGACTTTCCGGGAAAGCTGATGCCGGAAATCTTCACGCTGGTTGATGCAAGGTCGATCGCGGGACTTTTCCTCGAAGGGGCCTTCCTTCCGGCCGTCCTGGACGCCACGAGATTGAGTTCCTCCGAACACGCCTGAGCGGCTTCGTAGCCCCTGGTTATTATTGTGTCGATGGCTTCCTTGTTGAAACTCATCATGTTGTATTCGTGCAGGTCGGGGTGGATATATACGTCCGCATCCATGATGTTCTTCTCGTAGGCTTCGCGCGAAAGCATGTCTATGAGCTGCGAGATGATGTTCCCTATGTTGTCCACCCTTATCTTTTCCTGGGAGACCTGGCTCAGAACTACGCCTATTACTATGTCGGCACCCATCGCCCTTGCGAGGTCGGTCGGAAAATTATTGCGGGTGCCCCCGTCCACCAGGGCCATGCCTTCGAATCCTACCGGATTGAACAGCCCGGGAATGCTCATGGTGGAGCGCATCGCCATCGCTATGTCGCCGCTCGTCCAGTTCTTTGATTTTCCGCTCACCAGGTCGGCTGCTACGCAGAAAAAGGGAATCGGCAGGTCCATGAAGGAGAGGGAGTCGCGGTACCCTACAGACAGGCGCGAAATGATGTTCTCCACGTTTATTCCGCTTACCCATCCCGCCGGAAGGCTCCGGGACAGGCCGCTCAGGGGTGAGTCCTCCCCGTCGGAAGACTTGTATCCTATCGGAACGAGGAGATTGAACCTGTCTCTGCGCATCTTGGTCTCGTAGGGAATGAATTTCTGGTCGATGTCGTCGCTGAGCAGAAGGTCCCAGTCGCATGTCCGCAGCAGTGAATCGAGGAACTGAGGCGTATAGCCGAGAGAATAAAGCCCTCCGACAAGCCCTCCCATGCTGGTTCCCAGCACCATGTCAACCGGGATGCCCTTTTCTTCGAGGGCCTTGATGACGCCCACGTGGGCCGCACCTTTCGCTCCTCCTCCGCTCAGGACAAGGGCTACGGTGGGGCGTCCGTATTTCTCGCGGACTGTCCTCATCCTGCGCTGCATCTTCGCGAAAACGATTGCATCCCCTTCGGGATCGACGCTCGGAGAGACGAGGTTGTAGTTCCCCTGGGAGTAAAGGGAGATGCCGCACAGCAAAAACACGAATATGAAAACTATCCTCTTCATTGTCATTTATGTTTCCCTGCGAGCATTCCGCAGGCTGCCAGGATGTCTTCTCCGCGGGATGCCCTTATGGTGCATGTTATACCGTTGTTGCCAAGCCTTTCCTTGAAGGCTTCCATTACGCTGGAGGAAGAACTCTCGAAAGGGAAGTCCGGAATCTTGTGGAAACGGATGAGGTTGACCCTGCATTCGAGGCCTTTGAGCAGGCGGATAAGCGCATCGGCGTGCCGTTTGCTGTCGTTCCATCCGCCGAACATCGTGTATTCGAAACTGACTCTCCGCTGACCGCTGAAATCGTATTGCCGCAGAAGCGATATGACGGCCTGCTCGTCCCAGGCTTTCTGCACGGGCATGAATGCTTCCCTTTCTTCGGGGAAGGGATTATGCAGGCTCACCGCAAGATGGCAGCGCTGGGAGTCGAGATAGCGCCTGAGCGCCGGAAGCACTCCGATGGTGCTGACCGTAATGCGTTTTGGGCTCCACGCGAACCCCCACGGAGCTGTCAGGACTTCGAGCGCCTTGGAGACGGCTTCGTAGTTGTCGAAAGGTTCGCCCATGCCCATGAACACCGCGTTGGTTATCGTTTCCGGAGAATCCACGCAGATGAACTGGTTGAGGATGTCCGCCGTCGAAAGGTTGCCGTGCCACCCCTGGCGCCCGGTCATGCAGAAACGGCAGCCCATCCTGCATCCGGCCTGACTGCTGACGCAGAGAGTCCTGCGGTCATCGTCCGGAATCACTACCGACTCCACAGCGGAACGTTCCGTGATGCCCGGAGCCGTCGTACATTCGACGGGAAACAGGTACTTCACCGTTCCGTCCGCCGATGACGCCCTCCCCGATGCGGGGGCGGTGCCAAGGGAGTATCGGGCCGAAATTGCGGCTTTGGCCGCCTTGGATATGTTGGGCATCATGTCCCAGGACGAAACCTTTTTTTTGTAGAGCCAGTCACAGAGCTGATTGCCTACGAAAGGCTTCAGGCCGCATTGTGCTGCGACCTCCCTGAGTTCTTCCAGATTTTTTCCGAGCAAGTTCTCCATCGTGAGGCAAATTTAATCAAAAATTACCTATATTTGTCTCTCCGGGGAAGGTCCCCGGGCAATAATTAAAAACAACTGAACATTATGGCTAACGAAGCAGAAGAAAAACAGGTTTTGAACGCTGCCAAACTCAAGGCACTTCAGGCCACGATCGACAAAATCGAGAAAGACTACGGTAAAGGTACGATCATGAAGTTGGGAGACCAGCCAGAATGGAGTGAAGCCCAGGTTATTCCCAGCGGCAGCGTGGCGCTGGACCATGCGCTGGGCATCGGCGGCTATCCGCGCGGGCGAATCGTAGAAATCTACGGTCCTGAGTCCAGCGGAAAGACCACCCTCGCAATCCACGCTATCGCCGAGGCGCAGAAACGCGGCGGAATCGCCGCGATGATCGATGCGGAACACGCATTCGACCGCAGCTACGCCAAGAGCCTCGGCGTAAATCTCGAAACCCTGCTCATATCCCAGCCCGACAACGGCGAGCAGGCCCGCGATATAGCCGACAACCTTATCCGTTCGGGAGCAGTTGACATAGTCGTCATCGACTCTGTCGCCGCCCTTACCCCGAAGGCGGAAATCGAAGGCGAAATGGGCGACAACAAAGTAGGCCTGCAGGCCCGTCTGATGAGCCAGGCCCTTCGCAAGCTCACCGCCAACATCGCCAAGACGAACACCTGCTGCATCTTCATCAACCAGCTGCGCGAGAAGATTGGCATCATGTTCGGCAATCCTGAAACCACCACCGGTGGCAACGCACTCAAGTTCTACGCCTCCGTGCGTCTCGACGTGCGCCGCACCACGCAGCTCAAGGACGGCGATGAGGCTACCGGAAACCGCACCCGCGTGAAGGTGGTAAAGAACAAAATGGCCCCGCCCTTCAAGAAGGCGGAATTCGACATCGTATTCGGCGAAGGCATCTCCCATGCCGGAGAGCTGGTGGACCTCGGAGTCGAACTCGGCATCGTGACCAAGAGCGGCTCGTGGTTCAGCTACGGCGATTCCAAACTCGCACAGGGACGCGAAGGCACCAAACAGCTCCTGCGCGACAATCCCGAACTTGCCGACGAAATCGAAGGCCGTATCCGCGAAGCCCTCAAGGCCGTAAAGGACTAGCCTCCTTTCGAATTCTCCCTTAGTGCCGTCAACGTGCAGATTTTGGTGCACGTTAACGGCACTTTTGGCCAATTTTGCTGTTAACGTGCATGTCTTTGTGCACGTTAACGGCGGTAATATTAATCCGAAATATGAAAAAAATACTTGAAGTTCTTCAAAACGAGAACGGTGAAATCCGTTTTGATACAGATATCGACGTAAACTTGTATCCGGAGGCTATTCCGAACATCTCCTCAATGGCTGCGTTTTCAATGGCCACAAATCTCTGGGGTGGAAATGAAATGTCCGTTCTGGCAGTATTGCGTGCACTGACTCTGGCAGACCTTTCCTTGTGTGTCAACCGGAAAGAAATGCTCGAACAGTTGGAACATGGTTCTGAATATCTTGCAGAGTGCTTGAACACGGTTAGAAAAGAATTTGAAAAAGCCGGAGAAGAAATCCATGTTATTTACCCCGGTTCAGGGACAGGCAACAAATGCAGTTAGTATGCAGAAGCGTTTCTACTTAATAAGCACCAGCCATCTTGAAGACCGTATATGGTTTCAGGATGAGGATGATTTCAAAGCTGCGATGAACATGGTGGCCGTTGCCGCCTATGTGTGCAGGATAAAGGTTTTGAATTTCATTCTCATGTCCAATCATGTCCATTTTGTCGTGCAGGCAGGCGCAGAAGGGGCCAGGCAATTCATAGACTACTTCAAATTGCTGTATAGCAAGTATATGCGCAATAAATACGGTCTTGCAAAGTATCTTCGCGGCAATACTTCGGACATCAGGGAAACAAGCGCTTGTAATGAGTCCCTGGAACGGGCGATCGCCTATGTCCATATGAATTGTGTCGCGGCCAACATCTGCACGCACCCTTCACAGTACCCCTGGGGATGTGGTTCCGTCTTTTTTTATCCCCGGAGGTCTGCCATGGGGGTGCCGCTTTCTTCTCTCTCGCAAAGAGAGTGTATCCGCCAGATTCACAGTAACGTACAGTTGCCCCCGGATTATATGCTGACTCATGAAGGATTCATAAACCCAGGCAGTTACGTCCCTGTGAGCTTTGTTGAGAACCTGTTCAGATCACCGAAGCGGTTCCAGTTTTTTCTTAACAATTCGTTCAAGGCTAAAAACCGTATGGCGATGGATGCCATGCCGTCTTTCAGGGATCACGTGATACTGTCGGGACTTTCGGACCTGTGTCATTCACTTTTCAGAAAAACCGCTGTGGAAGAATTGTCCGATCCCGAGAAATCCGAGATGCTGAAACAGCTTCGTTTCAGATTCAGCGCGGATTTGGCCCAGTTGTCGCGCGTTACCGGAATCCCCTATCCGGATGTCTGCAGTCTGGTAGAGGCTTTTTGATGGATTTTCCCTTCCTAAAGTGCCGTTAACGTGCAGATTTTGGTGCACGTTAACGGCGCTTTTGGCCGATTTTGCTGTTAACGTGCATGTCTTTGTGCACGTTAACGGCACTTTAGATGGGGGAAACTATTCCAGCCTGCAGCGGCGAAGTTTCTGCGTCTGGTCTTCGGTCAGGATTCCGGCGGAGAGAAGCCCGTCCACAGTCCATTTGTCCCGTGGATTATGCTCCCTGTAGAAGACTATCGCGCGGGCTGTCTGCCAGGAGCGTATATGCGGATGAGTCCGGAGGCTGTCTGCGGGAAGCGACCAGAGCCTGAACGGAGGAACAGGGGAGCAGGAGATGAGGTCGCAGAGCCCGTCGAACCTCTCTTTGTCGAAACGGTAGATTTCCATCAGCTGCTCCGGGCAGGAATAACCATGGAGCATCCGTCGGTATTCCACCATCTTCGCCGCCGTCCATCCTCCTACTCCGGGAAGGGAGTCGAAAGCGGCGGAGTCGGCTTTGTTGATGTCGATGCGGGGAATGACGATGAAGGGCTCGAGCCTGCGGAATACGGAATCCGCTACGACAAAGGATTTTGCGAAATCGCCTTTCCGCCTGAATCTGCCGCCTTTTGCCCTGTAATTGTCTATGCTCATGGCCTGCTTCTCGCTGAAACCTAAGCGGATGAGGTCTTCTACGCTGACGGTGTTGGGGTTGAATCGGAACGATTCGACCTTTCGGCGCCCGGAATCATGGTAGATGGCCTGCGCCTGACTCGAGTGGGAGGAAGGTTTGTGCACGATTACGGGACCCCGGGTGCTGCCTCCGGCACCCTCTCCGGCGCTCTGTCCGGAAATGTCTGCCGCGCAGGCGGGATATTCTGGCAGAGGTCCGTTTCTACCTGCAACACCGGGCCCTTCAAGAATTTCGGCGGCCAGCGCCCGGTCGATGACGTAAACCGTGTCGGGATGGTCGCGGTTGGACGCAATCTTTTCAACTGCGGCACGGTGCACGAAAAGAGCGGCCTGGTATCCGATGATTAGAAAGGCGAGGCTGACCGCCCCCGCCTTGAAGACACCCGACGGATTGTGTCTGCCTTCGGATGTGCCGTTATTCTTCTTCGCTGCCATCGCCGCCGTCCCGGTATTTGTTGCGGTGGGCGCCTCTCTTCTCTGTGGGGCAGCCGGCCACAACGATTACGATTTCGCCTTTGGGATCGGTAGCGACAAAATGGGAATGCACCTGCTCGAGCGTGCCCCGCACATGCTCCTCGTGCATTTTGGAGATTTCCCTGGCGACGCTGCAGTGCCTCTGGGGCCCGAATACCCCGATGAACTGCTGCAGCGTAGCTACGAGACGGTAGGGCGACTCATAGAAGACCATTGTGCGGGGCTCTTCCCGCAAGGCTTCGAGCGCGCTCATGCGGCCTTTCTTCTGTGGGAGGAACCCCTCGAAACAAAAGCGGTCGCAAGGAAGTCCGGAAGAAACCAGGGCGGGGATGCAGGCGGTGGCTCCCGGGAGAGTGACCACTTCTATCCCTTTGGCGGCGCAGGTCCTTGAAAGCAGGAATCCTGGATCGGATATGCCGGGTGTGCCGGCATCGCTTACCAGGGCCACCTTGCGCCCGGCGAGAATTTCTTCACATACCTTTTCGGCAGTGCCGTGCTCGTTGTATTTGTGGTGGGAAACCAGCGGAACGTGGATGTCATAGCGGGACAGCAGCAGGGAAGTGGTGCGCGTGTCCTCTGCCAGAATGAGGTCGGCCTCCTTCAGGACCCGGAGGGCCCTGAGGGTGATATCTTCCAGATTGCCGACAGGCGTGGGCACTATGTAAAGCGTTCCTTTCATGATTTGAGGCAAATGTCGGCAAAAATGACTATATTTGCAAAAGACAAGAGCAAAAAAAGATGTTCTCAGAAAACAGGAAACCGGGCTGCATCGAAGTAATATGCGGCTCAATGTTCTCAGGCAAAACCGAAGAGCTTATCAGGCGCCTTCGCCGCGCGCAGTTCGCAAACCAGAAGATAGCCATTTTCAAACCGCAGGTCGATACCCGCTATTCCGATGTGGAGGTGGTGTCGCACGACGCGCACAAAATTGAGTCCGTCCCTATAAAGGACGCCTCCGAGATGCTGGGCGTCCCCGCCGACACCCAGGTGGTCGGAATAGACGAGGCGCAGTTCTTCGGCACCAATCTGGTGGAAGTCTGCCAGGCCCTGGCGAACAGGGGCATCCGGGTTATCGCCGCCGGGCTCGACACCGATTATCTCGGCAAGCCCTTCGGCCCCATTCCGGCGCTGCTCGCGGTGGCCGAAGACGTTCAGAAGGTTCATGCAATCTGCGTCAAGTGCGGTGCGCTGGCCAATCATTCGCACCGCCTGAGCCATAGTAAAAAGCTTGTTGTGCTGGGCGAAAAGGACGTTTATGAACCTCTTTGCCGGGAGTGTTACAACAAGGCTCTTGCAGAAGACGCAAAAGAATAATAGTATTTCACCAATCATATAACTAAAACCTATCCTTAAATGAGCAATTATTTCTATGACATGCTCCCTAAAGAGGAGTTTGAAAGGATTCCCTATCTTCCTACCATGGGAGAATTCGTTGACTGGTTCACAAAAGAATATGCTGACAATCCGGCCATTTCCGATCAGGTAAACACCATTACTTATAAAGAATTGGGCGAAAGGGTGGCACGCCGCCGCGCTTTCCTGGGCACACTCGGTCTCGAAAAAGGTGCCCACATAGCCATCTTTGACAAGAACAGCCAGGATGCCATCGAGATGTTCCTCGCCGTCACTTCTGCCGGCTACGTCGCGATGAATTTCCCCGCCGCCCTTCCGGAGCCTGCCGTGGCCGGCTCCTGCCGCAAGTTCGATGTCGCCGCCATCATGGTACGCGACGAGTTCATGCCACTCACTGCAAACCTGCAGGGCGTCAAGGTATGTCCGGTGTCCTCGATAGCGGACACACAGGCTCCTTCCGTGAAGGTTGATCCCGATACTCCCGCCGCAATATTCTTTACCGGCGGCACCACCGGCGCTCCCAAGGGTGCTGTCCTTTCGCACAGGGCCCTCATGAGAGGCAACTATAACGCCATCTTCAAACCCGGAAAGGTTATCGGCGTTCACCGCTATATCGCCATCCTTCCGCTCAGCCATGTATTCGGCCTCATCGCCGGCACCATGGGATGCTTCTATACAGGAAACCTCATCTACACCTGCGAGGACATGAAGGCCACGATAGGCAAGTTCCCGGTCCTGAAGCCCACCATCCTCGTAATCGTCCCCGGCGTTTGCGACATCCTTGCAGGCCTCGTAAAGATGTACGGTCCGCAGTTCCTCGGCGGCCAGCTCCGCATGATCATCTCCGGCGCGGCCAATGTTCCTCCCCGTCTGGTGGACATCTTCACCAAGCTCGGAGTCGAGTTCTGCTTCGGATACGGTCTGACTGAAACCGCCAACCTCACATCCGCCAATGCAGATGCAGTGACCCATCCCACTTCTATCGGAAAGATTTATCCGGGACAGCAGACCAAGGTCGTGAACGGCGAACTGCTCATCAAGGGCGACAACGTGTTCTCCGGCTACTACAAGGACCCCGAGCGCACGGCAGAGACTTTCACCGAAGATGGTTGGTTCCGCACCGGCGACCTGGTGCGCTTTGACGAAGAGGGCTACCTCTATATCACCGGCCGCATAAAGAACCTCATCATCCTTGCAAACGGCGAGAATGTCAGCCCCGAATCGCTCGAGGAACCCTTCTACGCAGATCCCTGCGTGCGTGACGCCATGGTTAAGGAAGACACTCTCAACGGCGCTCCCGTAATCGCGGTGGAAATCCTTCCCTTCGCTCCTGCCTTCGACGGCAAGACCCCGGAAGAGATTCACGCTTACATGCAGGCATTGGTGGACAAGGTAAACTCCACCCTGCCTTCGACACACAGGATAGTAAAGATGACGGTGCGCACCGAAGATTTCAAGCGTACCGGAAGCATGAAAGTCGCACGCGTATGACAAGGGAAGATGTTTTCGAAGGCCTCAAGGAGGTCATAGCTTCGATGCGTCCGCAGACGGACCTTTCTCAGGTGGCATTCGGTACCGAGCTCGTAAAGGAGCTCGGTATCGACTCGCTCTTCATGATTCTCCTCTCGCTTGCCGTAGAGGAAAAGTTCCAGTTTCGTTTCCCCAACGACGCGCCCGCGCCCGTGACGGTAGGGGACGTTTGCGACTCTGTTCTCAAGTACAAGGCATAAAAGCCTTCATATATGAAGACACTCACTATTGTCGGGGCCGGGATTTCCGGGCTTGTGGCCGGCGTTTATGCCTGCCGTTCGGGATGGCATGTCGTCATTCTCGAAAAAGCCGGGAATCCCGGAGGAGTGTCAACAAGCTGGAAACGCAGGGGCTACACTTTCGAAGGCGGCATCCACTGGCTGATAGGATCCAAGCCAGGGGTTCCGCTCAATGACATCTGGACAGAGACGGGCGCCCTTGCAGAGAACAATCCGGTTTATTTCAAGGACCCCGTATATACCCTTCTGGACGGGAATGAGCGGACCAGCCTGCACCGCGACCTCAGGACGCTTTCCAAGGACTTTCCCGAAGACCGCTTTTTCCTTGCCCTGATGCGTTTCCATGTATGGTGCTTCACCTTTTTCCATACACCGGTCCAGGATATCTTCGGGCTTAAGGTGCGCCATCCGAGGGAGTTCTCCATTCTGGAATTCGTAAAGATGGGGCCGGCGGTGCTCCTCACCCCGTTCCTCATGCTTTTCTCCGCCCGCAAGTACATTTCGCGTTTCCGCAGCAGGAAACTCCGGCATCTTCTCGAGGCGGTTGTGGATCCCGACATCAATGCCCTTTCGCTGATATATACCCTCAGCTCTTTCACCGGCGGCGACAGCGGTTACCCTGAGGGCGGGTCGCTCCGGATGGCCCGGAACATGGCGGATACCTTCACGTCCCTCGGCGGGGAAATCCTTTACCGCACACCGGCCCTTAAGGTGCTGGGCTCCGGGGAAGGCGGGGTCGTCGTGAAGACGCAGGACGGCGAAATAAGAAGCGACGCCGTTATTATCTCCGCGGACGCCCGCACCGCAATGGACAAACTTTTCGAGTCCCCCTTGCAGGACGGCTGGGCCCGTCGAATGCGCAGGAATCTGCTCACTTCGCAGTGCATGTTCATCGCCCTCGGGGTAAAGGCGGACCTTTCGGCCTATCCTCGCTGCATGAAGATAATGCTCCGAAACCCTTTAATGGCAGGCGGCATAGAATACGACTCCATAACGGTGAACAATTATTCCAAAGAGGCCGGATATGCCCCCGAAGGCTGCACTACGCTTACGGCAATCCTTTCGGGACGGAGTTATCATTATTGGAAAGAGGCCCGCGAAAACGGCACTTACGCCGCCCTCAAGCAGCAGGTCATAGAAGATTTCATAAAGGCTCTCCAAGAGACGGTGCCGGAGGTTGAAGGCAATGTGGAGGTTACCGACATGGCAACACCGGTTACATACGAGCGCTACTGCGACACCTTCGAGGGCAGCTACATGTCCGACTGGCTGCCGGGGCATTTTGCCTGCAACGCGCCTATGCGGTACAGGAAAGGTATCTATTTCACGGGACAGAGAACCGCCTTCTCGGGAGGGCTGCCAATTGCAGCCGAGACCGGAAGGCGGTGCGTTCAGAAACTCTGCAGGGATTACGGCGTGGAGTTCGTCAGCCGTTCTTAAATCTCCTTTACATAACTGCGCCTGCGCTGATAGGGCTGCGGATCATATCCCGCGAAGAGCGACTGTACCTTATGGTTCTCTTCGAGCTGCGGGTTGAGCAGCATACGCTTTATTCCCAGGCGGATATAGTTCTCGTGCAGGTATTTGAACATAAGGAGAGCCGCTCCTTTGGCCTGGTACTCGGGAAGGACGCCTATGAGCAGGGCCTCCACGGTGTCGTTGTGTTTGAGGGACCTCAGCAGGGGAATCCATCCGAAGGGGAAAATGCGGCCTTTCGCTTTGCGCACGGCGGCGGAAATATGCGGCATTGTAACCGTGAAGCCTACCAGCTCGTCCTTTTCGTTCACCACGAATGCGACGAGGTCTTTGTTGAGCACGGGGACGTACTGCTTTACATAGCCGTCAATCTGCTCGTCAGAGAGCTTCGAGTACTCGTAGAGGGGAGCGAATGCGTCGTTGAGCACATGGAACATCTCACGTCCGCGGCGGGCCATCTGTCCCAGGGTCCTGGCCCTGTAGATACGGATTCCGTAGCGCTTCTCAACGAGGTCGGCGTACTGCAGCATCGGCGGGAGTTCCGAAGGCATGTCCACGAAACGCTGCGTCCAGTCCACGTCCTTGGTGAACCCCATCTTTTCCAGGTATTCCCCGTAGTAGGGATAGTTGTAGATTACCGTGAAGGGGCTCTCGTTTTCGAAGCCTTCGACAAGAAGCCCTTCCCTGTCCATGTCGGTAAAGCCGAGAGGGCCCTTTATCTTTTCGGCGCCTTTTGCTTTACCCCATTCTATGACTTTGTCTATCAGGGCTTTTGCTACTTCATAGTCTTCTACGAAATCAATCCATCCGAAGCGTACCGTATGCTCGTTCCACTTTTTGTCGGCGTTGTGGTTGATGATGGCGGCCACCCTGCCGAGCACTTTACCTTCCGATACGGCAAGGTAAAGTTCCCTTTCACAGAAAGAGAGCGAGGGATTGTTCTCTCCGAGTGAGGCGAATTCGTCGTCCTCGAATGCCGGAACCCACTTGTCGCAGTCCTTGTAAAGGTCGATGGGGAAGTGGATGAATGCTTTCAGCATCTTCTTTCCGCGCACGGGCACGATTTCAAAAGAGCTATTGTTTTTCATTGTTATTAAAGGTTTTAGTACTGGTTATTGTCTTTTATGCTATCTGCGGCCTGCCGGGGCGGTCGTTTCTGTCTTCCGGCTCATGCGTTTCTTCCAGTTTGTCGGCCTGGAGCTTTTTCCATGCTTTACGGTTCTTCATGATGTCGATGGCAAGGAATATCGCGGCCCTCATGCTGCGGGGATCGGCCTCGTCGCGGCCCGCAAGCTCGAAGGCGGTGCCATGGTCGGGCGAGGTGCGCACTACGGGAAGGCCGGCGGTATAGTTGACTCCGTCTTCAAAGGCGATTGCCTTGAAGGGAGCCAGGCCCTGGTCGTGGTACATTGCGAGGGTGGCATCGAATTTCTCGTACATGCCCATTCCGAAGTAACCGTCTGGGGAGAAGGGCCCGAAAGCCTGTATCCCTTCGCTCTCGGCCTGCTTTACGGCGGGGATGATTATATTCTGCTCTTCGCTTCCGAGAAGCCCGCTGTCCCCGCTGTGCGGGTTGAGGCTCAGCACCCCGATGCGCGGGTCATCTATTCCGAAATCCTGCTCGAGGGAGGCTTTCATGAGGCGCAGTTTGCTGATTATCTTTTCCCGGGTGATTGCGCCGGGGACCTCGCTGAGAGGAATATGCCCCGTTACCACGCCCACCTTCAGCCTCTGGGATATCATGAACATTGTGACGTCCCCGACTCCGAATGCCTGCTGAAGGAACTCGGTATGTCCCGGGAAACCGAATCCGGCATCCACTACGCTGCGTTTGTTGATGGGGCCGGTGACGAGCACGTCGATGAGCCCGGCCTTCAGGTCCCTTACGGCGTATTCGAGGGATGTGACCGCCGCCTTGGCCGAATCGGGGGTGGCGCCGCCCGGCTCGGCAAATACGTTTTCCGGCAGGCAGTTGAGTACGTTGATGCGCTTGGGGAAGGCCTCTTTGGCCGAGGTTATCACATTTGTGTCGAGATGCTCCACTTCGTGGACTGTCTTCTTGTAGAAGCCGAAGATTTTGGATGAACCATATACCACAGGGGTGAGCATGTCAAGGATACGCGGGTCCGCAAGAGCCTTGATTATGACTTCATACCCTATTCCGTTGCTGTCGCCCTGGGTTATCCCGACGACCGGTTTCCTGTTTTCCATATCAAATCAAAACAATTTTTCTTCCTGATCTTGAGAGTAGCCCTCGTCTTCCGGGAGATCGGGGGCGCCGTATGCCTGGACGGCAAGACGGTCGCAGCACTCGTTTTCGGGATGCCCTGCATGGCCTTTGAGCCAGTGGAAAGTAACGTTGTGCCGCGAATAAACGTCCTGGAAACGGAGCCATAGGTCTTTGTTCTTTTTCTTTTTGAACCCTGTCGCTATCCATTTCGGAAGCCAGCCTTCGGAGACCGCCTTGACCACATAGGAAGAATCGCTCCAGACTTCCACCGTAGCATTGTTCCATTTTATGGCCTCGAGCCCCATTATCACCGCGAGCAGTTCCATCCGGTTGTTGGTGGTGAGGCGGAACCCTCCCGACATCTCCTTTCGGAGGCTGCCGCATTTGAGGACCGCTCCCCAGCCGCCCGGGCCGGGGTTTCCGGAGGCGGCTCCGTCGGTGTAAAGGTATATGGTTCGCTCTGTTTCCATTTTGCACAAAAATAGTTATTTTTGCAAGAATATGGAAAAGAAAAGACTCAATGTTCTCGTAACCGGAGGCAACGGCCAGCTCGGATGCGCCCTGCGTGCGGCGGCGAAAGGCAGCGGCGACCGTTATATCTTCACGGATATAACCTCCTTCCCGGGAGAGGAGACGGTCTATCTCGATGTCACCAACCAGGGGGCGGTGGAGATAGTCTGCGACAGCGAGAAAATTGACATCATCATAAACTGCGCCGGCTACACCGATGTTGACGGGGCGGAAGGAAATCCGGGCGCTGCGGCTCTCCTCAACGGCGAGGTGCCGCGGATACTCGCTTCCGTCTGCAGGGCCCGCAGGGCCACTCTCATACACATATCCACCGATTACATCTTCTCCGGGCAGGCCTGCGAGCCTATAAGGGAAGATGCCGTCCCGGCCCCCTCCAATGTTTACGGAGCCTCCAAGCTCTCCGGCGAAAAGGCCGTGAAGGACAGCGCCTGCAGCGCCATCATACTGCGCACTGCATGGCTGTATTCCCGTTACGGCCGCAACTTCGTAAAAACCATGAACGGCCTCACCCGCGACCGGGATTCCCTACGCGTGGTCTGCGACCAGGTGGGAACCCCCACTTTCGCCGATGATCTGGCATCGTTCATAGTGGAGATTATCGGCTCCCGCAAGTTAGGGCATACCGGCACCTACAATTACACCAATCTCGGCGTCACTTCCTGGTACGATTTCGCAACCGCGGTAAGGGACCTTTCCGGCAACAGCTGCGAGATAAGTCCATGCCGCAGTGCGGACTATCCTTCCAAGGCCAGGCGTCCGCACTATTCGGTGCTGGACAAGACGCTCGTCCGGAAAACATTCGGGGTTGCGATACCGCACTGGTACGATTCCCTGAAAAAATGCATGGCACAGATAAATGGAAATTGAACATACCGCAATACCAGGGGTCGAAATTATCCATCCGCGTGTTTTCGGGGATTCCAGGGGCTATTTTTTCGAAGCCTGGAACAGCCGGGATTTCGCGCAGGCCGTACGTCCCGTCGATTTCTGTCAGGACAATGAAAGCCGCTCCTGCTTCGGAGTCGTGAGGGGGCTGCATTTCCAAAAGGGTGAACATTCCCAAAGCAAGCTCGTAAGGGTCCTCGAAGGCAGGGTGCTCGACGTTGTTGTCGACATCCGCCGGGGAAGTCCCACATTCGGCATGCATGTAGCCGTGGAACTCAGCGGTGAGAACCATCTGCAGTTCTTTATCCCCAGGGGCTTCGCCCATGGATTCAGCGTCCTCAGCGAAACTGCGGTGTTCCAGTACAAATGCGACCGCTTCTATGCTCCCGGAGCCGAGGCGGGCATAGCCTGGGACGATCCTTCCCTCGGAATAGACTGGAAGCTTCCTTCGGACAAGGTGATCCTTTCCGAAAAGGACTCCTGCAACCCACTTCTGAAAGACTGCAGTTTCCTGTTCGACTATAATCAAGACCTCTACAAATGATAATATCCCCTGCAGAGCGCACTGCTGACGTGCGCGAATATTACTTCTCCACCAAGAATCGCCAGATTGCCGCCATGAATGCGGACGGCCGCACCGAACCGGTCATCAACCTCGGTATCGGGGCTCCGAACGGAAGGCCTCCGCAGGAAGCCATAGACGCCCTCTGCGAAGAGGCGCAGAAGGACGGGGTCCACGCTTATCAGGACTATCGCGGTACGGCTGAGCTGCGCAAGGCATTCGCCGACTGGTATGCCCGCTGGTACGGAGTGCAGCTCGACTTTACCACCCAGGTGCAGCCGCTTGTAGGCTCGAAGGAAGGCATTCTCATCGTATCGCTGGCGTTCCTTAACAAAGGAGACAAGGTGCTGGTGCCCAATCCGGGCTATCCCACCTATTCGTCTTCGGCCGCCCTGTGTCAGGCGGAGATGCTTCCCTACGATCTGGAGGAATCCCTTGGCTGGCAGCCGGATTTCGAAAAGCTCGAGCGGATGGACCTCAGCGGGGTTAAGCTCATGTGGACCAATTACCCGGGAATGCCGACCGGCGCCCCCGCAACTCCCGAGCTTTTTGCAAAGCTGGTGGATTTCGGCAGGAGGCACGGAATACTCATCGTAAACGACAATCCCTACAGTTTCGTGCTGAGCGAGAAGCCCCTTTCAATCCTTTCGGTTCCGGGGGCTTTCGACTGTGCGATTGAGCTCAATTCCCTGAGCAAGGCCCACAACATGAGCGGATGGCGCATAGGTGTGGTCGTCGGCGCGGCCGGCTACGTGTCGGAGCTGCTCAAGGTAAAGAGCCAGATGGATTCGGGCATGTTCCGCCCCATGCAGATAGCGGCGACGAGGGCCCTGGCGCAGGGGCCGGAATGGTTCGAGTCCCTGAATGCCGAATACCGTCGCCGCAGGGAGGCGGCCTCCAAGATAATGGACCTTCTCGGAGCCCGCTACAATCCTCACTCACAGGGCCTTTTCCTCTGGGGATACGTCGGCGGAGATTCTCTTGCAAAGTCCGACGAGATACTTCACAAGGCAGGGGTGTTCATCACTCCCGGCGACATCTTCGGAAGCCGCGGCAGGGGCTACCTGAGGATATCCCTCTGCAAGAACGTTCCCGAGTATGAGAGGGCCGTACAGAAGATAAAGGCGATATTATGAATGTCGGAATCATAGGACCCGGCCTCATAGGAGGCTCAATGGCGCTGGACCTGCGGCTTCGCGGTTTTGCCGCGGAGGTGACGGGTGTGGAAAAGGACCCCGTCGCATCGGATGCCGCCCTGCGGCTCGGGCTCGTTTCGGCCGTGCTGCCCCTTCAGGAGTGCGTGCGCCGCAGCGACGTCGTCGTGCTGGCCGTTCCGGTCGATGCCGCCATTATCCTTCTTCCCCGGGTGCTGGATCTGGTTGAGGGAACGTCCAAGACGGTGCTTGACGTCTGTTCGGTAAAGGAGCCGCTCTGCAAGGCGGCGTCCTCGCACCCGGCCAGGAAGCGTTATGTAGCCACTCACCCCATGGCAGGCACCGAGTATTCCGGTCCGTGGGCGGCCGAACCGGGGCTCTTCGACGGCAGGGCATGCATTTTCTGCGATGCCGAAGCTTCTTCTCCCGATGCCCTGGAAGTGGCGGAAAGGCTCTATGACGTCCTCAATATGAGGGTTTCCAGGCTGCCGGCTTCCGACCACGACCTGCATGTAGCCTACGTGTCGCACATCTCACACGTCACCTCTTTCGCCCTCGCGCTTACCGTACTGGACAAGGAGCGGGACGAAAAGCATATCTTCGACCTCGCATCCGGAGGTTTCTCCTCCACCGTGAGGCTTGCCAAAAGCTCCCCCGTAATGTGGAAACCCATATTGAAGCACAACCGCGAGAACGTGCTGGAGGTGGTGGACACCTATATCGACAAGATGCAGGCGTTCCGGGATGCCATCGCCGATGCGGACGAGCAGCGGCTGGGAGAACTGATTACCGAAGCCAACAGGATCAAAAGGATACTCAAGTGAAAGAACTCGACATCGCTCCCCTCAGTCAGTGGGGTTTCTTCCGTCTGCCTCCCAGGCCGTGCGTGATAGCAGGGCCCTGCAGTGCGGAAACAAGGGAACAGGTGCTGCAGACGGCCGCCGGTCTCAAGGCCTTTGGAATCAATGTGTTCCGCGCCGGAATATGGAAGCCGCGCACGCATCCGGGCTCGTTCGAGGGAATCGGAGTTCCGGGACTCAAGTGGCTTCAGGAGGTTCGCCGTGATTACGGAATGAAGGTCTGTACCGAGGTGGCTTCCGCAAGGCACGTCTTCGAGTGCATAAAGTACGGAGTGGACATGGTATGGATAGGCGCCCGCACGACGGCCAACCCCTTCCTCGTCCAGGAGATAGCCGAGGCCCTTCGCGACACCGACATTCCGGTGCTCGTAAAGAACCCTGTCAATCCCGACCTCGACCTCTGGATAGGGGCGATGGAGAGGTTCAACCGTGAGGGGATAACCAAGCTGGGAGCCATCCACCGCGGGGTATCGACTTCGGAAAAGATAAAATACCGCAACGATCCCCTCTGGAGCATGGCGGTGGACCTCCGTGCCCGCTATCCCCAGATTCCCATCTTTGCCGACCCCTCGCACATGGGCGGCCGGCGGGAATATCTCCAGGAGCTGTCCCAGAGGGCTATGGATCTCGGGCTCGAGGGTCTTATGGTGGAGAGCCACTGCGATCCGTCCTGTGCCCTTAGCGATGCCGCGCAGCAGCTGGTGCCCTCAGACCTGAAGTCCCTTCTGGAGTCGCTCGTGGTGCGTGACGCCACTTCGCCGGACGAGGAATTCCGCGAGAGTCTGAGCCGTCTGCGCGAGCAGATAGACGTCATCGACGAGAACCTTGTGAGGGAACTCTCCGCCCGCATGAAGGTGAGCGAAAGGATAGGAACCATAAAAAGGGAGCACAATGTTGCAATCATACAGGCGGGCCGCTGGGAGAAAGTCCTCGAAAAGGTGGATGCTCTCGCAGTGCAGTACGGCCTGGATTCAAAATTCGTAAAATCCGTGTTCGAGGCCATACACGAGGCCTCCGTCCAAGAACAGAACAAACTATGAAAACAATATCGAATCAGGAATTCGGGGGAGAACGCCCCCTTTATTGCCGGCACGGCCTGAGGCTGGAGAACGTAACCATACATGCAGGTGAGTCGGCCCTCAAGGAAACTTCGGACATCGAGGCCGAAAACTGCACTTTCGAAGGCAAGTATCCTTTCTGGGAGTGTGACGGATTCAAGGTGACAGGCTGCCTTTTCCGCGAAGGCGCAAGGGCTGCGCTGTGGTATTCACGCGACCTCGTAATGGAGGATTCCGTGGTGGAGACTCCGAAGATGTTCCGCGAAATGGACCGCCTGTGCCTTCGCAGGGTAAAGCTGCCCAATGCCGCCGAGACCCTCTGGAGCTGCCGCGACGTCATTCTCGAGGATGTCGAGGTGGAAAAAGGGGATTATCTTTTCATGCACTCCGCGGACATCCATATCGACAGGTTGAAGCTGCAGGGCAACTACTCCTTCCAGTATTGCCGCAATGTGGAAATCCGCAATTCCGAACTCCATACCAAGGATGCGTTCTGGGAGACTGAGAACGTAACGGTGTACGACTCCTTCATAAACGGAGAGTATCTTGGCTGGTACAGCAGGAACCTGTGTCTGGTGAACTGCCGCATCGGCGGAACACAGCCGCTTTGCTACTGCAGCGGCCTTGTCCTCGAGAACTGCACCTTCGAACCCGATGCCGACCTTGCCTTCGAGTATTCAGACGTGCAGGCAGACATTCGCGGCGGGGTCGCTTCGGTGAAAAATCCCCGTCACGGCCGCATTGTGGCGGACTCGTTCGGGGAGATAATAATCGACGGCAATATAAAGCAGCCGGCCGACTGCATCGTGCAGACCCGCTAAAGCAGCCCTGCTTTAAGTTCCCTTATGCCCCGGACATACAGGTCCAGGGCTTTTTTTATGGTGCTCCGCGGGCAGGCCAGGTTGATGCGCATGCAGCGGGGGTCGCCGTACATGTCGCCGGCATTGATCCAGAGTTTTTCTTCTTTGAGGAGATGGTCCTGAATCTGTTTCCCGCTGAGGGCCAGACCGGAAAAGTCAAGCCATGCGAGATAGGTGGCTTCGAGGGTGGCGACCCTCACTTCCGGGAATTCCCTTTCGAAACGTTCGCGCAGTTCCAGGAAATTGTCGTGTACCACGGCGTTCATCTGCTCCAGCCATTCTTCCCCTTCGCGGGAGTAGGCGGCTTCGAGGGCCACTATGCCCAGCTGGTTGACGTCGCAATGCTCCCAGATGTTGATTATGCGGTCCAGCCTGCGGCGGAAGTCTTCGTTTGCGCAGATGATATTGGCTATCTGAAGGCCTGGGATGCTGAACGGCTTGGTAGGGGATACCATGCTGATGCAGTTTTGCGGGAAAAGGGTCGCAAAGGGGATGTAGGATGTCCCGGGGGCGGCAATTTCACAGTGGATTTCATCGGAAATCACGGGAACGCCGTGCTCCTGGCAGATGCGTCCCATGCGCTCCAGTTCGTCCCGGTTCCAGAGTCTGCCGCACGGGTTGTGCGGATTGCAGAGCAGGAATGCCTTCGTGGCGGGGTCGGCGATGCGCCTCTCGAAGTCTTCCCAGTCCACTTCGTAGCGCCTGCGCTCTTCGTTCCAAAGGAGTACGCTGCGGTTTTCCTCCGCTCCCGGGTTGGTGATGTTGTGGAAGAAGCAGTTGTAGGCCGGAGTAAAGAAAACCACTTTGTCTCCGGGCTCCGTGAGGGCCTTTACGGCTATCGACACCGCCGGCACTATCCCTTCGATGGGGATTATCTCTTCTCTGGCTATATTCCAGGAGTACCTTCTGGAAAACCAGTTCCTTACGCAGTCGTAATACGAGTCCGGAACCAGCGTGTATCCGAAAACGGCCTTCTCGACCCGCCTGCGCACTGCATCCACAATGAACGGGGCCACCGGGAAATCCATTTCAGCCACCCAGAGTGGCAGCACGTCGGGATTCATATCCCATTTTACCGAATTGGAACCCTTCGGAGCTCCCTCGGTGGAAAAATCATATTTCATTCAGTATGGAATCTATTTTCTGGAGTTCGGATTCGCTGAAAACGGTGTTATCCATCGCTTTCAGATTGCTTTCGAGCTGGCTGCAGTTGCGGGGCCCGAGTATTACCGAGCTTACCTTTTCGTCCCTGAGCACCCATGCGAGAGCCATCTGTGCGAGGCTCTGGCCGCGGGATTCGGCTATGCTGCCGAGTTTCGCCGCGGCGGCCACCTTTTCCGGGGTAACCTGCCCCGCCTGCAGGAATCCTGTGGGCCTTGCAGCCCTGGAGTCTTCGGGAATACCGTGAAGGTACTTGTCGGTGAGGAGCCCCTGCGAGAGGGGAGAGAAAGCTATGAATCCCGACCCTTTGGCGGCTGCGTTTTCGAGGGCGGCTTCTCCTTCTTCCCGGGCGAACATGTTATAGCAGTACTGGCTCAGGAGGCATGGCACTCCGGCGGAGCTCAAATAGCGGTAGGCCTGCATCTGCTGCAGGGGAGGATACTTCGAAATGCCGGCGTAGAGGGCTTTTCCCTGGCGTACCAGGTCCACCAGCGCCTGCATGGTCTCCTCCACCGGAGTCTCGCCGTCGTAACGGTGGCTGTAGAATATGTCGAAATACTCGAGTCCGGTGCGGCGGAGGCTCTGTTCGCAGCTCGCGATGATGCTTTTCCTTGAGGAACCGTCTCCGTATGGGCCCGGCCACATCAGGTGCCCGGCTTTGGAGGATACGAAAATCTCGTCCCTGTGGGCTGCGAGGTCTTTGCGGAAGATGCGGCCGAAATTCTCTTCGGCGCTGCCGGGCTGCGGGCCGTAGTTGTTTGCCAGGTCGAAGGAACAGATGCCCGAGTCGAAGGCCAGGCGCACCATTGCGGTGGCTTCGCCGAAATCATCCACGCTGCCGAAGTTGTGCCAGAACCCGAGCGAGAATACGGGCAGGCGGAGGCTGCTGGAGCCGCATCTGCGCCATTTCATGGCATCGTAGCGGGACGGATTGGGAGAGTAGTCTTTCATATATTGCAAATATGGGAATTTTCATCCGAATAATATATATTTGCAGACTATGAAACAACGCAGACGTGTATTTGCAACCATAGCGGCCATGCTTCTTGCTACGGCCGCATTTGCCGTGCTCAACGAGAAGGACCTCGCCCAGACCCTTTCCGTGCTCAGGGGCGAGCTTCATGAGCAGAATGCCAAGATGGAACGTGCCCAGGCCCGTATCCGCCAGCGCAACGACCAGCAGCACGACCGCATGGTGCGGATGATTCAGCGGTGCAACGAGTATGCGCTGGTGCTATATTCCCAGAATCAGGACTTCACCTTCGATGTCACCTATTCCCTGAGGCAGGCTACCCGCGAGTACGAGAATTTCAACAAGCGCAAGATGCCCTTCGATGAGATCCTCACCCGCATGGACATGGAAATCGACCGTTATGAAAGGCTAATAGAATCGCTCCGGCGCATACCTCCCGTTCTCGAAAAGGAAGACGATGTCCCCGACAGCATAGCCCGTTCCACCGACAGCCTGCGCATGCAGAGCATGGCGGCCGCCCGCCGGGGCCTGGCCGGTGCTCCACGGTCTGAAGCCCAGGGCGTGATTCTTCGCGGGGTGCGCGATGCCGAAGCCCAGCCCGTTATGCTGGATTCCCTTGCCCGCATCGACCGCGACTCCTGTATGTACTATGCCAAGAACCTTCTGGCCATGTACAAGAAAAACCGGGACAAGGTGGCCGAGGACAACCGTCATTATACCGAAACCAACGAGCGGCTCAAAGAGAATTACGACTACGCCCAGGGCCGGTATAAGGAACTGCAGCGCAGTATGTTCAAGGGACAGGACGGCTACTTGCGCGTCCTCAGGAACCCGGGGCGCTACGCGCAGAGGGCGTTCGAGGAGGCCCGCGACAAGTATGACTCCAATTTCAGCGGCTATTCCTCGGCCGTGAAGAGCGAATGGAGGGGCCCCATCGTTACCGGTTTCATCATCTATGTGCTCGTCTATCTGGTGCTGGCATCTCTTGTCAGCCTGCTCATAGTCCTGGCTCTCACCAAATCGGTGAAGGCTTTCCGTACTCCGGAATTCCGGCAGCGCCGGACCTGCATAACCCTGCTCATCGGAACGGTTATCTTCACCCTCACCATCCTCATCGGAGGAGCTTTGGTGGAGCAGAATTTCTTTGCCGAAGCGGGGAACCTCCTGCTGGTGTTCGCAGTGATGCTGATGGTCATCCTGGCTTCCCTTCTCATCCATCTCGAACCGGGCCAGATAAACGGCGGGCTCAAGCTTTACCTGCCGGTAATCCTGCTCGGCCTCGTGGTGCTCACTTTCAGGATAATCCTCATCCCCAACAGGCTCGTTACGCTCCTGCTCACTCCTGTCCTCATCCTTTTCCTTGTGTGGCAGGCGGTGCTGGTGGCAAGGCAGCGCAAGAAGGTGAAGACTGCCGACGTGGCCTATTCCGGAACCACCCTCTTCATCATGGCCGTGGCGCTCATAATGGCCTTCTGCGGATATGTGCTGCTTAGCATAGCCTTCATAATCTGGTGGCTTTTCCAGCTGACGGCCCTTCACGCCGTAACGGCCATACACGACCTCTGTGACCGTTTCGAGGCGGGATTCATCTACAAGAGCCTGCAGGAGCAGGGGAGGCATTTCACTAAAGACGACCTCAGGAAGGGCGAATTCATACGCAAGACATGGATTTTCGATATGGTGAAGATGGCGGTCGTTCCCATGGTCACCATCCTTTCGATTCCTTTCTGCCTCTATATGGCCGCAGAAGTGTTCGACCTTACCAGCATCGTAAAGAACGCATTCACCTCCGTGTTCTTCAGCATACCCGACAGCAAGGGCAACGTGGTGCTCAAACTCTCGGTGGACCGCATCGTAGTGGTCACCTGCCTTTTCTTCGTGTTCAAGTATCTGGCCTATCTCATAAGGGCTTTTTACAAGATACTCCGGATAAATGCCGAGAAAAAGGCCCGAAAGGTGGAATTCATACGCGACAACGAAGTGAACCTCACGCTGGCAAACAATGTCATAGGCATCATTGTCTGGGCCATATACGTTATTATTTTCGTGCTGGTGTTCAAGATTCCCCTCGGCAGTATTTCAGTGGTGTTCGCAGGTCTTGCCGCAGGTTTGGGACTTGCCCTCAAGGACATTCTCAACAATTTCATCTACGGAATCCAGCTGATGGGCGGAAGGGTGCGCGTGGGCGATACCATCCAGTGCGACGGCATCCGCGGCCAGGTGGACAAGATTTCCTATCAGAGCACTTCTATCGAAGCCGAGGACGGCTCGCTCATCTCCTTTACCAACACTACGCTCTTCAACAAGAATTTCAAGAACCTTACCCGCAATTCTCCCTATGAGTTCATAGGGGTAGTGATAGGGGTTGCGTACGGAACCGACATAGATTTTGCGAAAAAAGTGCTTCTCGATGCGCTGGAGCCGCTCAAGGGAAAACGTGACAAGTATGACAGGCTTCTCGTGGAACCGAAATACGGAATCAAGGTTACCATGGGCGATCTGGGCGACAGCTCGGTGAATCTGAAGGTGAAGATGTTCGTGCTCGTCGAAGACAAGTACGCAACGGTTTCCCATATTTACGAAACGGCCTACAAGACCCTGGGGGCTAATAATATAGAAATCCCCTTCCCGCAGAGGGATGTCCACATCAGGTAAAGACATATTGCTCTCGAAGATCCGAGGCGGCTCGCCCCTGTCAAGGGGAGAGCGGCTGAGGCTTTCGTGGATGCTCGGCCTTCCGGCGATCCTCGCCCAGCTGTCCAGCATCCTGATGCAGTACATAGACGCTTCCATGGTGGGTCACCTGGGAGCATCGCAGGCCGCTTCCATAGGCCTTGTCAGCACCAGCACCTGGATAATGGGAGGGTTCTGCATGGCGGCATCCTCCGGTTTTTCCGTGCAGATAGCCCAGCTAGTGGGCGCCGGCGATTTCGTCAGGGCCCGCAAGGTGATGCGCGGCGGCCTTGTCTCCGTACTCGTATTCGCCTTCTTTCTTGCAGGAATCGGTGCGGCCATAAGCGGGAGCCTTCCCGTATGGCTCGGGGGAAGCCCCGACGTGGTGAAGGATGCGGGGGAGTATTTTCTCGTTTTCAGCCTTTTCCTTCCCTTCATGCAGCTCAGCTGGACGGGCGCCGCGATGCTCCAGGCCACGGGGAACATGAAGATTCCCAGCCTTATGTACATAGGCACCTGCGTCCTTGACGTAGTATTCAATTATGTTTTCATCTACGTGGCCGGCATGGGCGTGCGCGGTGCCGCCCTCGGAACCGCCCTCGCGGAGGCCGTAACCGCCGCCGCGGTGCTCTGGTATCTCTTTACCCGCAGCCCCGAGCTCCGCTTCGGACTGGACAGCGTCCACACATGGAAACCCGACGGGCGGACTCTTTCCAACGCCTTTGGCATAAGCGGCCCCCTCTGGCTCCAGAATGTGATAATGCGCGGGGCCTACGTGGCGGCTACCATAATCGTGGCACCGCTCGGCACCGTCGCCATTGCGGCCAACTCCTTCGCCATCATTGCGGAGAGTTTCTGCTACATGCCCGGATACGGGCTCGAAGAAGCCGTAACAGCCCTTGTGGGCCAGAGCATAGGAGCCCGCAGGAAAGAACTGGCGAAGAGTTTCGCATGGATAAACATCTCGCTTGCGGCCGCGCTCATGAGCTTTATGGCGGTGCTGATGTATATCTTCGCCCCGCAGATGATGGGGCTTTTCACCTCCGATGCCGACGTCATCGCCCTCGGCGTCAAGTGCCTCAGGATAGAGGCTTTCGCCGAACTGTTCTATGCGGTTTCGATAGTGGGTTACGGCGCCTGTGTGGGAGCGGGGGACACCCTTGTGCCCACGGTGCTCAATTTTGCCAGCATCTGGCTCGTAAGGATAGTGCTCGCCGTTATTCTCACTCCGCGCTATGGGCTTGTGGGATACTGGATTGCCATGTGTGTAGAACTCAATGTGAGGGGTATCCTCTTTGCCATAAGGGTGGCCGGAAATTCCTGGATGAAGAAGGTTCTTGCCTGAGGCCGGGTATTGCTTTAATTCCCGTTTTTTGCTATATTTGAAACCTGCAGCGCCACTGTGGCGCCGGCATTTGGCATGGACGAAGATTTTATCGACCTTTACACTCTGCAGAAGGACCTTGGCGAGGCCCTGGGGGACTTCTTTCCCGACCGCATCAGGGTTAAGGCGGAGATTGCCCAGGTGTCCGTCAAGTCGGGCGGGCACTGCTACATGGAACTCATACAAAGCCGGGACGGAGTGGTGATAGCGAAAGTGAGGGCTGTCATCTGGCGCAGCCTTTATCCGCTTCTCGAGGCCAAACTGCGCAGCGCCACCGGCGAGGGAATAAGCGTCGGAAACGAGGTGATAGTGCTTGTGAGCGTCAGTTTCCATGAAGTTTACGGGCTCTCGCTCGTTATCGAAGACATAGATGTGGCTTCAAGCGTGGGCGAGCAGGAACTCAGTCGCCGCCGGACTATAGAGAGGCTCTCCGGCGAAGGGCTCCTTGAGCGCCAGAAGAAACTGCGCCTTCCCGAATTGCCGTATTACCTTGCGATAGTCTCTGCTCCCGGGGCGGCCGGACTGCAGGATTTCCGGGAACACCTGACGGGGAACCAGTATGGATACGCTTACCAGGCGGATCTTTTCCCCGCAACCATGCAGGGCGAATCCGCCCCGGAGTCAATATGCTCCGCCCTCGGGGAGATAACGCTCAGCCCCGTATGCTACGATGCCGTTCTGATTCTCCGCGGAGGAGGCTCCGAGATGGATCTTGCATGCTTCGACGATTACGGCCTTGCCGCCGCGATTGCCCGCATGCCGGTGCCGGTGCTCACCGCAATAGGTCACGACAAGGATTATCATGTGGCCGACATGGTGGCCTACGACCATGTGAAGACCCCTACCGCCCTGGCGGACATGTTCATCGGGGAGACAGCGGCGGCGGACGAACGCATATCGACATTTGAAAACCGGCTGGCACTGGCTTTCCGCTCACGCCTCGGAGCGCTCGAATCCGCCCTTGCCATTGCGGAAAAGACCATCACCGCAAGTGTGGCCGCGAGGCTTGCCGCGGCAGAATCCGCCGTGGCCATACTCGAAACCAGGATAGCCGCCAACGATCCGCGCAGCGTCCTGCGCCGCGGTTTTTCCCTGGTTCTCGACGAAAAGGGGGTAAGGATTACCTCTGCCTCGGGACGCAGCAAGGGCGAGAGAGTGTCGGTGCTCTTCGCCGACGGGCGGATAGAAACGGAAGTAACGGATGTAAAACACTGATATGGATAAAAAGTTCGATTATACCAAGGCGATTCAGCGACTGGAGCAGATTTGCTCGGTCGTCGAGGACCCGTCCACCAGCCTGGACGACATCGCCGGCCTTGTAAAGGAAAGCAGGGAGCTGGTAGTGGCCTGCAGAGAGTATCTGCGCGAGGTGCGCGAAAACATTGAAACCGAAGACTGACACTTCCTATATGAGCAAAGTCCAGAAGATTTACGAAAGCGACCCCTGGCTGGAACCGTTCCGGGGGGCTATCGACGCCCGCACGGCAAGGATAGATGCCGCAGCTGCGAAGCTCTCTGCGAACGCAGGGCGTCCCGGAGACATTTCATCCGCAGCCAACAATCACCTTTACTACGGCCTTCACAAAACGGAGGACGGCGGCTGGGTTCTCAGGGAATGGGCTCCCAACGCCACCAGAATCTATCTTGTCGGAGATTTCAACAACTGGAAACGCACTCCCGATTATCAGCTGCAGCCAATAGGAGGCGGCAACTGGGAAATAAAGCTCCCGGGAATGTTCCTAAGGCACGGAACTCTCTACAAGCTGTGGACAGAATGGACCGGAGGAGCGGGGGAGCGTATTCCCGCATACGTCACGAGGGTCGTTCAGGATCCGAACACCAAGGTGTTCAGCGCCCAGGTGTGGGACCCGGCGGAGCCCTACCTGTGGAAGAACGGAAAACCCGGCCGGCGGGAGCATCCGTTCATCTACGAGTGCCACATAGGCATGAGCTCCGAGGAGGCGAAGGTGGCGTCCTTCGAAGATTTCCGCACAAAAGTGCTTCCGAGGGTTGAGGATCTCGGGTACGACACCCTTCAGATAATGGCCCTCCAGGAGCACCCCTACTACGGCTCGTTCGGTTACCAGGTGAGCAATTTCTTCGCGCTGAGTTCCCGCTTCGGCACTCCTGAGGAGTTCAAGGCACTGGTGGACGACGCCCACGGCCGCGGGATAGCCGTAATCATGGACATAGTGCATTCGCATGCCGTGAGCAACGAACTCGAAGGCCTGGGGAATCTCGACGGGCACGAAGACCTGTATTTCTATCCCGGCGCGGCCGGGCATCATCCTGCCTGGGGATCCCGGTGCTTCGACTACGGCAAGGACGAGGTGAACTATTTCCTGCTTTCCAACTGCAAGTACTGGATGGAGGAGTATCATCTCGACGGCTTCCGCTTCGACGGAGTCACTTCCATGCTTTACTGGGATCACGGTCTCGGAACCGATTTCGGCAATTACGGAATCTACTTCGGCAGCGGGGTGGACGAGAATGCCGTCACCTATCTCGGTCTTGCCAACCGCCTGATTCACAGCCTTAATCCCGATGCTTTTACAATAGCCGAGGACGTGTCCGGGATGCCCGGGCTCGCCGCTCCGTTCGAGCGAGGCGGCATCGGCTTCGATTTCCGGATGGCCATGGGCATAGCCGACCATTGGATAAAGTGGATTAAGGAAAAGAGCGACGAGCAGTGGAGCCCTGGCGAGATATGGTACGAACTCACCAACAAAAGGGCCGATGAAAAGACGGTCTCTTATGCCGAGTGCCACGACCAGGCGCTGGTAGGCGACAAGACGATAATCTTCCGGCTCATTGACAAGGATATGTACTGGAGCATGAACAAGGGCTCGCAGAACATCCTTGTTGACAGGGGTATAGCCCTTCATAAGATGATACGGCTCGTCACCGCCGCGACCGCAGGCGACGGTTATCTGAATTTCATGGGCAACGAGTTCGGACATCCGGAATGGATAGACTTCCCCCGGGAGGGGAACGGATGGAGCTGCAAGTATGCCCGGCGGCAGTGGAGCCTTGCCGACGACGAAAACCTGCGCTACCGCGGCCTGCAGGAATGGGATGCCGACATGGTGCATCTGCTGCGCGGCCTTGGCATCCTTGCCGGGGAGCCTGTGCTGCTTCGTGCCGATGAAGAGAAAAAAATACTCATTTTCCTGCGGAAAAATTGTATCTTTGCACTGAATTTCAATCCTTCCGGGAGTTTCGAGAATTACGGGTTCGAAGCGCCCGCCGGGGAATGGGAACTGGTGCTCGATTCGGACGCCCTGCGATATGGCGGGTTCGGGCGCCTCTCCGAGGGTGAGAAGCACATCACCGTCGGTGGAGAACTATACCTGTACCTGCCAAGCAGGTGCGCGATTGTTTTAAAGAAAAAGTGATTATATGGCATTCCTCAAATTCAACAAGGCCGAGTTGGTGAATCTCTCCTACTCGCTGAAGAGGGAGATCATCTGCGCAAACAAGACCGGTGCATACTGCAATACGAGCATCGTCACTTGCAATACCCGGCGTTATCATGGTCTGTTCGCCGTGACGCTCGACCGTTTCGGCGGCGACAAATACCTGCTGCTCTCCTCCCTTGACGAGAGCTTTATCGTGAGGGGACAGCAGTTCAACCTTGGAATTCATTGCTACGGAGACATCTACGAACCGCGCGGCCATAAGTACGTGGTTGATTTCGATGCAGATCCGGTTCCGACCATCACCTACAAGGTAGGCGAAATAGTGTTCCGCAAGAGTCTTCTGCTCATGCCGGACAAGGACCAGCTCTTCATACGCTACGAAATGGTAAAGTGCCCTGCCGGGGCTACCCTGCAGCTGAGGCCCTTCCTGCCGTTCCGCAACATCCACGCCCTCACGCAGGAGAATTCTGCGGCGGACACCGGCTACAGACCTGTTTCCGGGGGTGCGTCTTTCAAGCTCTATTCCGGTTTCCCGGACCTGGTGCTCCAGACGAGCAGGGCTTCTTTCCGCTTTGTCCATTCTCCGGTCTGGTACAAGGGCGTGACCTATTCCGACGAGTACCGCCGCGGCTTCGACTGCCGCGAGGACCTGCTCTGCCCGGGCTGGTTCGAAGGCACCATGAAGGAAGGCGACTCTCTTATAGTATCGGCCGCCAAATACGAAGAGAACCACAGGGGCTTCAGCCGGGCATATTCGTCCGCACTGTCCCATATCAAGCCGATCACCGGCGGCGAGGATCAGCTCCGCCACTGGGCCGACCTCTTCATCTGCAACCATAACAACCACAAGAGAATTACGGCCGGTTTCTCGTGGCTCTATACCGGACTGCTGCGCGAAACCCTCATAGCGCTTCCTGGACTCACCCTCTACGCAGGGGGAGACACCTCCACTTTCGAAGAAGTGCTGGACAACCTCATAGGCGACGAGCAGGAAAGGCTCCTGCGCCGCACCACCCAGGTGGAAGCGCCCCTGTATCTTGCCAGTGACCTGCAGGCCTACATCGCCTTCGGCGCCAATCCCGCTCGCGTCTGGAAGAAATACGGCGGAACTGTCAAGGCCATACTGCAGAGCTATCTTCCCGGCGTCCGCAAAGAGGTCGCAATGCATCCGGACGGACTCCTGTGGGCCCAGGCCGACAGGGTGGCCCTCACATGGATGAATGCCTACGTTGGAGGCAATCCGGTGACGGAACGTCCGGGGTATCAGGTGGAAACCAACTCCCTGTGGTACAACAGCATCTGCTTCGCTCTCGACATGGAGGCAAAATACGGCGGCGACAAGAATTTCCTGGCCATGTGGGCTCCTGTAAGGGATAATGTCAAGCTCAATTTCCAGAGAGTGTTCTGGAACGAGGACCGCGGCTGTCTGGCGGATTACGTTGACGGCTTCGGGCAGAACATGGATATCCGTCCGAACCAGCTCATAGCCATTTGGGTGGAGAATTCCCCGCTTGATGAAATGCTTCATCCTTCGGTTTACAGGGCGGTTGCCGACGAACTTGAAACAAGGCGCGGCATCCGCACCCTGTCTCCCCGCGACGAAAAGTACAAGGGCGTTTACGAGGGGTCGCAGATCGACCGCGACCTCGCCTATCACCAGGGGAGCGCATGGGTGTTCCTGCTCGAGTACTTCGTGGCAGCCGGATTCAAGCTTTTCGGCCCTGCCTACTGCAAGAAGGCCGAGTGGCTCACCAAGGGCTGTTTCGAAGACCTGGGCAAGCATGGCGTGGGAGCATTCAGTGAACTCTACGACGGGGATCCTCCCCAGGAACCGCACGGGGCCGTGTCAAGCGCCCTCAGCACCGCAGCTCTGCTTACCGTGAACTATCTCATGAACAAGAACAGGGAGGAAGAGAAATGACGGTACTGATGTTCGGTTGGGAGTTTCCTCCCCACATCGCAGGCGGGCTTGGAACTGCCTGTGAGGGAATTGTCAAGGGACTTGCCCACAATGGCGTAAAGAGCATCTTCGTGATGCCTTCCGCAAGCGGAGACGAAGACCAGTCCGCCACTACGATTATAAATGCGAGCGATGTGGCAGTCGAATATGTGAACGGCACCTCCAACGATTTTCTGGACAAGGTCAAGTTCGTGCACATAGGGTCCAATCTCATCCCCTATGCCGATCCGGAAGAGTTTTCGACGATGGTCGAAGACGAAAGGGCCAGGCAGGTCAAGGACTTCAGGGTGTCCTACGGGCAGAAGTTCAAGTTCAGCGGAAAGTACGGGGCCAACCTTCTGGAAGAAGTAGCCCGCTACGCCATGGTAGGCGGCACCATTGCGATGCAGCACAAGGATGAGTTCGATATTATCCATGCCCACGACTGGCTCACCTACCTTGCCGGAATCGCAGCCAAGGAGCTTACCGGCAAGCCGCTGGTAGTGCATGTGCATGCCACTTCGTTCGACCGCGGAACCGACGACATGGTGGATTCCCGCGTGTATGCCATAGAAAAGCGCGGCATGGAGGCCGCCGACAGGGTTGTGACCGTGAGCGACCTTACCAGGGGCATAGTCATCAACAAATACGGAATAGATCCCGCAAAGGTTGTGACGGTTCACAACGCGGTAGATTTCAGCGGACGGGAGAACCTCGAAGTGCAGCGCGGAGTGAAGGACAAGGTGGTTACTTTCCTCGGCCGCATCACTTTCCAGAAAGGCCCGGAATATTTCATTGAAGCTGCTGCGAAAGTGCTCAAGCGCACCGACGGGGTCCGTTTCGTGATGGCCGGCAGCGGGGACATGATGAACCGCTGCATAAAGATGGTGGCCCGCCTGGGAATCAGCGACCGTTTCAATTTCACGGGTTTCCTTCGCGGTACCGACGTGCAGAAGATGTTCGCCCTCTCCGACGTTTACATCATGCCTTCGGTGAGCGAACCCTTCGGCATATCTCCGCTGGAGGCCATGCGTACCGGAGTGCCGTCCATCATCTCCAACCAGAGCGGCGCGGCCGAAGTGCTCAAGTATGCGCTCAAAGTGGATTTCTGGGATGTCGATGCCATGGCTGACGACATCTATGCGCTTCTCAAATATCCGGCTCTCACCCGTTTCGCGGCAAGGGAGGGTTATGACGAGGTCAATGCCCTCAAGTGGAACAACGCCACGGCAAAGCTGGCAAAGGTTTACGAATCAGTATTAAAGAAATAACCAATGAAAAAGAACGTCTGTCTGTATTTTCAGGTTCATCAGCCCACGAGGCTTCGTCTTTACAGGTTCTTCGATATAGGCAAGGATTCCCATTATTACGACGATTTCGCCAACAGGACCATTCTTCGCAGGGTTGCGCAGAAATGCTATCTGCCCATGAACGGGCTGCTCCTGGAGGCCATAAAGGAACATAAGGGGAAGTTCAAGGTGGCGTTCTCCATAACGGGCACCGTGCTCGAGCAGTTCAACCGTTATGCTCCTGAGGTCATCGACAGTTTCAAGGCGCTCGTAGATACCGGCTGCGTGGAGATTCTTTGCGAAACCTACAACCACAGCCTGTCCTCGCTCAAGAACGGAATCGAACTCCGCAATCAGGTGGAAAAACAGAAAACCGCGCTGAAGAAGTATCTCGGTGTGGAACCCAAGGTCTTCCGCAATACCGAGCTCATCTATTCCGACGACATAGGTGCGCAGATTTTCGACATGGGATTCGACACCGTGCTCACGGAAGGTGCGAAGCATATCATGGGCTGGCGCAGTCCCAACTATATTTACAGCAATCCAAGGCAGCCCAGGCAGAAACTGCTGCTGCGCAATTATACCTTCTCCGACGACATCGCCTTCCGCTTCTCCAACCGGGGATGGTCGGAGTGGCCCCTTACGAGCGAGAAGTTCGTATCGTGGCTGGATTCGGCCGAAGGGGACATCATCAACCTCTTCATGGATTATGAGACTTTCGGAGAGCACCAGGACGTATCCTGCGGAATCTTCGATTTCATGAAGGCCTTGCCCGGGGCGGCTCTCGGGACGGGGCGCCTCTCGTTCGTCACTCCCAGCGAGGCTGCGGCTAAACTGAAGCCGGTAGGGCCCCTCGAGGTTCCCCAACCCATATCGTGGGCGGACGAAGAGAGGGATGTCACCGCATGGCTCGGAAACGAGCTTCAGCAGGATGCCTTCAACAAACTGTATAGTCTTGTGGAAAAGCTTTCCATAGTGAATGACCCCGTTCTCTGGAACGATTTCGGCCATCTGCAGGAGAGCGACCACTTCTATTATATGTGTACCAAATACTTCTCGGACGGGGATGTCCACAAGTACTTCAATCCCTATGACACCCCGTACGAGGCTTTCATTAATTATATGAATGTCCTCAGCGACTTCATTATCAGAGTAGAAGAAGCTTATGCAACAAAGAATTGAGGCCGACTCCCCGAGTTGGTCGAGTGTAAGGGTCACGAGGCACCTCCCGGAGGCGCTCGCCGGCCTGGAGAGATTATGCAAGAACCTTTGGTGGTGCTGGAACGACAATGCGAAGGCACTGTTCAGATATGTTGACGGCGACATCTGGCATCAGTCAAGGCACAACCCCATGGTCATCCTTGACACGGTGAGCCTGAAGCGTTACAACCAGCTTGCGAAAGACGCCGAATTCCTCAGGATGCTCTCGTCCGTGATGGACGAGTTCGATTCCTACATGGCCCGCAAGGCCGAAAGGGGAACTCCCGACGTGGCGTATTTCTGCATGGAATACGGTTTGGACGCCAGCATTCAGATTTATTCCGGCGGCCTCGGAATCCTGGCCGGAGACTACCTCAAGGAGAGCAGCGACATGAACGTGAACCTCGTGGCGGTGGGTCTCCTTTACCGTTACGGGTATTTTACCCAGAGGCTCACTCCCCAGGGGAACCAGGTGGCCGAATACAATGCCCAGGACTTCATGAAGATTCCGGCCGAGCCCGTTACCGACGGGAACGGCAACTGGATAACTATCTCCATGCAGATGCCGGGGCGCATGCTTCATGCCAGGATATGGAAGGTATGCGTGGGACGCACCGACCTCTATCTGCTCGATACCGACTTCGAAGACAACATTCCCGAAGACCGTGAGGTTACCCATCATCTCTATGGCGGCAACTGGGAGAACCGTCTCAAGCAGGAAATCCTGCTCGGAATAGGCGGCATCAGGGCCCTGCGCGCCATGGGAATAAAACCCGCAATCTATCATTGCAACGAAGGGCATGCCGCATTCATAGGTCTCGAAAGGCTCCGTGAATTCATGGAGGAGAACGGCCTGATTTACGAAGAGGCGATGGAACTGGTGAGGGCAAGCGGCCTGTTCACCACCCACACCCCGGTCCCTGCCGGGCATGACACCTTTGACGAGGGGCTCCTCGCAAAGTATCTCGGGCATTATCCGGCCCGTTTCGGAATCGAGTGGAGCACCTTCCTCTCAATGGGCAAGATCAATCCTTCCGACCAAGCGGAGCGTTTCAGCATGAGCGTGCTTGCCGCGAACTTCTCGCAGAACGTAAACGGCGTTTCTAAGCTGCACGGCGAGGTTTCAAGGGAAATCCTTTCCGGAATGTACCGCGGCTACCTGCCGGAGGAACTCAGCAAGATAGGATACGTCACCAACGGAGTGCACTACAATACATGGGCTGCCAAGGAATGGAAGCAGATACACTACCGGGTGTTCGGTCCGGAATTCCCCACTCACCACTATGACAAGCGCTGCTTCGAGGGCATTTACAATGTCTCCGACGAAGAGGCTTGGAATACCCACATGCTCCTTAAGCGCGAACTCTTCAGGCAGATAGGCGACCGCCTCTCGGATCCTGCACAGAGCAGCCACTATTCCCCAAGCGAGGTGGTGGAAATTAAGGAAAACATGCGCGTGGACGTGCTTACCATCGGGTTTGCGAGGCGTTTTGCCACCTACAAGAGGGCGACCCTGCTCTTCAGCGACCTCGACCGTCTGGATGCTATCGTGAACGACCCCAGGCACCCTGTGCAGTTCATCTTCGCAGGCAAGGCCCATCCCGCCGACGGCGCCGGACAGGACCTCATCAAGCGCATCATCGAAATCTCAAAGCAGCCCCGTTTCCTCGGAAAGATAGTTTTCGTTCCCGGATATGACATCTCCCTGGCCAAGCGTCTCGTACAGGGCGTTGACGTGTGGATGAACAATCCAACCCGTCCGCAGGAGGCCTCCGGAACTTCCGGCGAAAAGGCCGCCATGAACGGCGTGATGCATTTCAGCGTGCTTGACGGCTGGTGGGTAGAGGGTTACAAGGAAGGATGCGGCTGGGCCCTGCCCCAGGAGCGTACTTACGACGACCAGAACTATCAGAACGAGCTCGACGCCGCCACCATATACGGCATACTCGAAAACGAGATAGCCCCCCTTTATTACAAAGTGGATCCCGCCTCCGGAATCAGCCGCGGTTGGGTGGCTTGCATCAAGAACACCATCGCGAAGGTGGCATGCGAATTCACCACCAACCGCATGATGGAAGACTACTGCATCCGCTACTACCAGCCTCAGTACGACCGTTACATCGCCCTTTGCGCGGACAATTTCGCCAAGGCCAAGGAAATCGCGGCATGGAAGAACCGTGTAATGGCGGCCTGGCCCGGAATAAAGGCCATCAGTTATACCCCGCTTGCTGCTTCGTATGTGCTCTCCAACAAGACAAAGCTCGAGAGCAGCCTCGAACTCGACCTTGGCGGCCTGAGCCCCGAGGACGTGGGCGTGGAACTTGTGCTCGCGGTTTCCGACAAGAAGGGAGTGCTGCACGTGAAGGAGACCTTCGAGTACGCGCACGGTGAGCCTTCTGCCGCCGGAACTGTAACCTATACTGCATCAGTGCTGCCCGACAAGACAGGTATGTACCAGGCCGGGGTGCGCATCTATCCCCGCAATGCGGCCCTGCCTTCGCGTCAGGACTTCCCGCTTGTGAAATGGCTGTAATCGCTACAGGATTCTTCGACGGTGTCCATATAGGGCACCGTCTGGTGCTCGAGACCCTCGTGAGCACCGCGCGGGAGCGTGGTGAGGAGAGCGTTGTCGTAACGCTCTGGCCGCATCCGCGCATAGTGCTCCGCGACGATGCCCTGAACCTCCGTCTGCTCAACACCCTGGACGAGAAAATAACTCTCCTCCAGGGTTTGGGAGTGGACAGGGTGGAAGTGCTGCCGTTTACCGAAGAGTTCTCCCGGACTTCCACGGCAGATTACCTGAAGTTCTACATAAAAGAGCGTTTCGGCGGTACCGCCATCCTTCTCGGCTACGACAACCGCATAGGCCATGACTCCGGCACTCCCGCCCAGACGGCCGACCTCGCCGCCTCCCTCGGACTGGAGGTGATCCGTACCGACAAGGTGTCGAGCGTAGGCATTGCGGTGAGTTCCACAAAGATACGCCAGGCCCTGCTGGCGGGCGACGTGGAGACGGCATCCCGCTTCCTCTGTTACGACTATGCCCTCGAGGGCGAAGTTGTCCACGGCCGCAAGATAGGCCGCACCATCGGTTATCCTACCGCCAACCTGGAGCTTTTCGAAAAACTCAAACTGGTGCCTGCGGAAGGGGTTTACATTACAAGAGTGCGCATCAAGGACCGCATGCTTTTCGGAATGACCAACATTGGCCAGACAAACGAAACGCACATCTTCGACTTCGATGAGGAAATCTACGGCGAGACCCTCCGGCTGGAGTTCCTCCGCAGGATACGCGGTGAGATGCGCTTCGAGGGGCTCGACGACCTTGCGGCGCAGCTCCGCAGGGACGAGGCTGCCTGCCGTGGCATCCTTGCTGCCCAATTGTAACGGGACTAGCTTATTAGCCGCGAAGTTTTGGTTGGCTGTGGAGTTTAAATTATTGAGTAGTTAGCCTCCACCAACAAAGGGCGACGCAGCGGGTTGGAACATGCCCGGCCTAGCCCTGCGGGATGTGTCATGTCTGTCAAAGACAGTAATTCGAAAGCAATTCACAACGGGCCTGCGAAAGCTGGCGATACTGGCTACAATCTGACTTTGATGAATACCGGAAAGTGGTCTGTGAGTGTTCTTGCCGTATATGTGTGGAAACTGACTTCTGATGGAAAATGGGAAGACTTGAGTGCTTCCTCGCTTTTTTCGTTCTCAGTACGGTATGTCTCTGTGAGGATACCATAGCGGAGGACTTGGGTTCCTGGAGTTACAAATATGTGGTCGATGCGACTATCTGTGAAAGAGTCAGTCTTGAAAGCGTTGAAACTGCCATTAGGGGCGTATCTTTTCTCGGCCGTCATGTATGAATCCTCGAGGTAGTCCGTATAAATCGTATATATCTCATTTCGCTGGTCCACATTAAAATCTCCGGTAACGAACACCCGGTCCCGGGGTCCCGTCATCTCCTTTATACGCGAGATTACAAGCTTTGCGCTCTCTCGCCTGGCAACGACGCCTCGATGATCGTTATGGAGGTTGAATATCCATATCTTCTTGTGGGTAACTTTGTCCTTCAAACAGCCCCAAGTACAGATTCTCGGGTGAGCGGCATCCCACCCCGTTGAAGGTTGATCCGGGCTTTCCGACAACCAGAAGTCGCCATGCTTGAGCAAGTTGAACCTGTCCCTTCGGTAAAAGATGAGGACGTGCTCACCTTTGGTTTTGCCGTCATTCCTGCCTACTCCTATGCAATCGTAATCTGGAAGAGCGGCGAGCATGTCAGTCTTTTGTTTGTATGTAACCTCCTGAGTGCCCAGGACGTCGGGGGACATAAACTCGATGAAGGAGCACAACCACTGTTTGCGTGCATCCCATCCGTCACCCTGAATGTCGTCTTTCTGGCTTGTGCATCTCACGTTACAGCTCCCGATGACAATGTTCGGGTCTTTCAAGCGTTTGGCGCTGGTGACTGAACGGCCAGGGATGAGCAGGATGATAATGATGCTGATGATTCTTAACCGATAAAAATTCATGGCTCATTTATATTTGTCCGCTGCAAAAGTAGATAAAAGAAATCAGAATTGTCAAAATAATTTGAGCGAAATGAATTTTATTTATATATTTGCGCAGTATAGGGATACTTAACCGATTAAGTATGCGGTTAAGTATAAGGAAAAACTAAAACTAATAATATGGCAAAGAGCAACAAAAAAGCAGCAATTCTGCCGATAATGTTCGGGTTCTTCATCATGGGATTCGTTGACATTATAGGGATGACTGTCAATTATGTGAGTTCCGATTTCGAATCCCTTTCCGGAGCGATGGTAAGCCTTCTTACTTCTTCTTGTTTCGTGTGGTTCCTGATTCTGTCAGTTCCTACCGGATTGTTGATGAACAGGATAGGAAGAAAGAATACTGTGCTTCTCAGCTTTTTGGTCCAGATTCTCGCGTTTTCTCTGATAATAGTCGATTATGCTTTTGCAACAGTTGTCGTGGCTTTTTCTCTCGTGGGAATTGGCAATACAATGCTCCAGGTTGCTCTGAACCCTTTGGTGACTAATGTCATTTCTCCTGAGAAACAGACAGGCGTGATTTCTATAGGGCAACTTGCAAAAGCACTCTGTTCCTTTACAGGACCGCTTCTTGTGAGTCTGTTTGTCGGTACATCTTATGGCTGGAAATACATATTCCCCCTGTATGCAGCCATTTCATTATTGGGCTTTGTGTGGCTGGCCCTTACTCCAGTCCAAAGAGAAAAACCAGAGGATTCAGGCAGCTCATTTGCAGCAACTTTCGGATTGTTCAGGGATAAGATGATTCTTGCCTTTTTCGTAGCTATACTTGTCCTTGTCGGAGTTGATGTCGGAATGAATGTTACGTTTCCCAAGTATCTTCAGGACACCTGCGGGATGGATCTTGATTCTGCCGCTCTTTGCAACAGTGTCTATTTCCTGTCCAGGACCATAGGAGCGCTGATCGGAGGAGTCCTTCTTCTGCGTATAGCTGAGGAAAGATTCTATATAGTAAGCGTCTTGCTTGCATTGGCTGGACTCATAATGTTGGTCCTTGTCAGAGAAAAGGTCCTTGCTCTTATCGGCGTTTCAGTTTTCGGGCTGGGATACTCAAATCTGTTTGCGATCGTGGTCTCCATGGCAATGAAGCGCAAACCGGAACGCAGCAATGAGATATCTTCTTTGATGATAATGGGTTGCGCCGGAGGAGGAATCCTGCCTCCACTCATCGGCATTATTACCGATGCTGCAGGCAATCAATGGTCGGCTATCCTGGTGCTGGCAGTCGTCTGGATCTATATGTTCACTCTCACAGGAAAGATTAAAAAGATTAATTCAAATGTTTGAGCAGCTTATATCGGAGAGCCTTCAGGAGGCGAAGAAAGAATTGGATGAGTTTATCCAAAAACCGGAAACGGTGTCCGTCATCGCTTCAGCCGCTGAAATGATGGCTGCCTGCCTTGCGAGAGGAGGGAAAGTGCTCAGTTGCGGAAATGGAGGTTCTCTTTGTGACGCCACACATTTTGCTGAGGAACTGACAGGGCGTTATAGGAACGACCGCAGACCATATCCGGCTATGTCCTGCAACGATTCTGCCTATCTGACGTGCACTGCTAATGATTTTAGCTATGAAGAGGTGTTTTCCCGCTGGGTGGAGGCGTTCGGCAAAGAAGGCGACGTCCTTCTTGCAATTACCACCAGTGGGACATCAGCAAATGTCGTGAAAGCTGCGGAGATGGCAAGACAAGCCGGTGTCAAGGTCATTGCACTTACTTCTGAAGGATGTTCCCCTATCTCGCATCTTTCCGATATATGTATCGCGGCTCCCAAGGCAGCACATTCCGACCGCATTCAGGAAATCCACATTAAGGTAATTCACATCCTTATTCAGACGATAGAAAAAATACTTGGGCACTGAATTATGAAAAGAACATTCGTGTTTCTGTTCTTCCTTCTGCTTCTGTTCGGTTGCGGCGGAAGGCATTCGGTGCTTGACAATGTGAATCCCATGGTTGGCACCGCTGCCAACGGACACACTTTTCCGGGGGCCTGCATACCGTTCGGGATGATTTCGGCAAGCCCCGACACACATGACCACGACTGGAACCATTGTTCCGGATATCATTGGGCAGATTCGACCATCATGGGATTCTCTCAGACGCATCTGAGCGGAACAGGCGCAGGCGATATGGGTGACATCCGGATCATGCCCATCGTCGGAGAGCCACATTTTTCTCCCGGGAATCTGCATTTCCCGGGCTCCGGGTATAGAGTGAATTTCTCGCATACAACTGAGACCGCAAAGCCTGGCTTATATTCGGTCGTATTAGACGGAGTGCGCTGTGAAGTGACCACCACCGCAAGGTGTGCCCTTTATCGTTTCTCTTTCCCCCAAGGTCAGAAGGCCGGGCTTCTTTTTGACTTGCAGCACGGGATTAATGACAGCCCCACGGCCGTTCACCTGGAAATGTGCGGCCCTGCCTCTGTCAGAGGCTATCGAAGATCGAAGGGCTTTATTGGAGACCATGTGTTTTTCTTTCTGGCAGACATCAAATCAGATATTATCGCAACAGAACAGAGCGGCGACGGCCGAAAACTCTATCTCGAATTCCGCCCGGGCAGTACCGTTCTGATGAAACTAGGGTTATCCACTGTCGGGTTTTCCGGGGCAGATGGGAATCTTCGGCGGGAAATCCCCGGCTGGTCTTTTGAATCTGTACAGAAGAAGGCTGAATCAGAATGGCGAAAAGCACTTTCTTGCATTGAAATCAAGGATTATGAGTCTTTGGAAGATGTCAGAATCTTCTATACAGCATTATATCATTGCATGATCGCCCCATCTCTGGTGTCAGATTGTAACGGGGACTGGTGCGACAGAAATCAGGAGATACAAAGGTCAGACACTCCCGTGTTTACTACGTTTTCTCTTTGGGACACTTACCGCGCATTACATCCGCTGTACAACCTGATCCTTCGTGACAGAAATGTAGAATTTATCCAGTCCATGCTCCTTCATTACAGACATACCGGGCGGCTTCCTATCCATGTATTCGGAGGTTATGAGGTATTCGGCATGATTGGCTTGCACTCGTTATCTGTACTTGCCGATGCCATCATGCAGGATGTCCCCGGATTCGACTATCGTGAGGCTTATGCCGCCATGAAGGAACAGGCGCTGGATTGTTCGGTAAAATATACCGAAAACATGCAGTATATCCTTGATGGAGGATATATCCCCGCTGATTTGCAGAAGAATTCCGTCTCAAAATTGCTTGAGTATTCCTACGACTGGTGGTGTGTTGCAAGGGTAGCGGAAAAACTGGGGGAGACACGGGATGCGGATTATTTCAGGAAGCTTTCCTTGAGCTATCGGAATGTTTTTGACCCTGAAACCGGTTTTATGCGTCCGCGCAATTCCGACGGGACATGGAAGGACGGATTCAATCCCGATGAGATCGTCCCTAACAGGGAGAGCGATTACACCGAAGGCAATGCTTGGCAGTACAGTTTTTATGTTCCGCATGACATGGAGGGTTTTATCGCAATGCATGGTGGGGCGGAGCCATTCTGTGCCATGCTCGACACGCTGTTTACCAGACCTCTATCTCCCTCATCCAACAGGGTTAAGGATGTTTCCGGGCTGATTGGACAGTATGCCCACGGAAATGAGCCGAGCCACCACGTCGCATACTTATATACCCTTGCGGGAAAACCTTGGAAGACACAACAGCTGGTCAGCAGGATTAAAAAGAGTCTATACTCTTCCCATCCTGACGGTCTGTGCGGGAATGAAGACTGCGGACAAATGTCAGCGTGGTTCATATTCAGTGCTCTCGGCTTCTATCCTGTAACTCCTGCATCCGGGGAATTCGTCATCGGCACACCCTCATTCAGAGAGACGGTGGTACATCTCCCTAAAGGGAAAAGGCTGACGATAAAAGCTCCTGCACTTTCAGAAAAGAATATCTATGTAAAATCGGTGAGATTCAACGGCAAGCCGTGTAAAGACTTTTGTATTAAAAGCAAAGACCTCCTGACTGGAGGGGAATTGTACTTCGAAATGACTTCTGAGCCATACATTAACACGATATCAGAATGAAGAGGAAACTATTGATTGAATCAACAGAGTCACTCCTGTCTTCCGTGAAAAACAAGACGGTGGTACTGGTGGGGGATTTCTGCCTGGACGTCTATTATCACATAAGCAGCGCCGACCTGGAACCGTCGCTCGAGACGGGGCTCATGGTGAGGAGGGTCCATAAACTGACCACCTCTCTTGGAGGAGGCGGGAACGTGTTTGCCAACCTGTGTGCCCTTGGAACGGGAACAGTCATCCCTGTGGGTGTCATCGGGCCGGACATGTTCGGCATTCAGATACAGCAGTTAATGAAGTCCATGAATCCGTCTTCCCCGGACATTGCCGTCCAGGGAGCAGAGTGGGTTACACCGGCATACATGAAACCCATCCTTGACGGGAAGGAACAGGAAAGAATCGATACCGGACTGCGGAACGCCATCCGCGAAGAGACGGTCGACAAACTTCTGTCCGATCTGCGTTCGGCAATGAAAACCGCAGATGTCGTCATGATCAATCAGCAGCTCGCAGATTCCATCTATACCGACCGGTTTATTGAAGGAATCAATGCCCTCGCCCATGAGTATCCCCAGATACCGTTCATCGTGGATGCCCGGACCATGCAGAGCCGATTCCACGGAATGTGGCATAAGCTCAACACACATGAGGCAGCGGCTGAAATCGGTGTTCACCTTGATCCTATGCGCAGCGAACTGCCAGCTTCAGAGTTGTACGACATCATGAGACGGTACTATGAGGCAAGTGGAGATCCTGTCATCATCAGCCGAGGAGAATATGGCGCTGTTGCTTATGACGGTTCTATGTTTTATTCGGCAGAGGGCCTGTCGCTTTTAACAGAACTGGACACGGTCGGTGCCGGTGACAGTTTCTTCTCGGGATTCGCACTGGCTCTTGCTTCTGGCCTATCCGCCGAGACAGCGCTTCATATAGGCAATGCTGTTGCGGGAGTGACTGTTCAGAAACTGAACCAGACCGGCACCTGCTCTCCCGATGAATTGAGAGCAATCGTAGCGACTTGCGACTATACCTATAACAGCGATGTGCAGACAGAAAAGATTTCTGTTCCCTTCGAAGCGGAAGCCATAACCCCCTTCCACTTGCTGGCGTCGCGCCCAGCCGTCAAGTATGCCGTATTTGATCACGACGGCACGATTTCGGTCCTGCGTCAGGGGTGGGAAGGTATTATGGAAGAATGCATGGTGGATGCCGTGTCCGGAGGCGGAAAGTGTAGCAGCTACGAGCTTGATAAGATCAGGGACTATTGCCGCAAATTCATCGTTAAGAGCACGGGAATCCAAACGATCAGCCAAATGGTCATGCTCGTGGATATCGTCCGCAGGTGGGGCATTGTCCCAGAGTCTGAAATACTTACGGCCAAACAGTATAAGGACATCTATAATGATGCCCTGCTTAAGTATATCGATCATCGCCTTCGCAGTGTGGAGACCGGCGCGCTCTCTCCTGAAGAAACGACCATTGAAGGAAGCATTTCTTTGCTGCGTTCGCTTGCCCAGGCCGGCGTTAAGATTTATCTTGCCAGTGGGACAGATATAGAAGACGTCAAGCATGAAGCCACCATCCTCGGTTACGCCGATTGTTTTACCGGAGGAATCTTCGGTTCTGTAGGAGATGTCAAAAACGACCCTAAACGCCACGTGCTCAGGAAAATACTGGCAGAAGAAGAGGTAAACATGGACCAGTTGGTCATCTTTGGAGACGGGCCGGTTGAGATGCGGGAAGCGCGGGAGAATGGTGCCATCGCATTCGGTGTCATGAGCGATGAGAAGAAGCGAAGCGGTTGGAATGCGAATAAACGCGAGCGGCTCATCCATGCAGGTGCCGACATCCTTGTTCCGGATTTCAAGGAGCATGAAAAAATCACAGACTTCCTTCTAAACAGATGAAATACAAACAGTTTGACAGACGCCTTCTAACCCAGGAGCCGCTCTCGACGCGGAAAAACAAGGTCGTCATTGACCGAAGTTATATCCGCGCAGACAGTCCTGATCCTAAGATGAGCCCGGAGAACAAAGCGACCGTGCAACGTCTCGCCCGCTATATTTTGGATGCGCGGGACAAAGGAGCTTATGTGATGCTTGCCTTCGGCGCCCATTCCATCAAAAATGGCCTGGGGCCGCTGATGGTAGAATTCATCAAGAGGGGGTGGATCAACCATCTTGCCACCAACGGCGCCGGCATCATTCATGATTGGGAATTCGCGTATCAGGGGGAAAGCAGCGAGTCTGTTGCCAAGAATCTACCGGAAGGGCGCTTCGGCATTTGGAATGAGACGGGGCTCTATCTTAATCTGGCCATAGCAGCTGGGGCCTATGAGGGGCTTGGTTATGGAGCCGGAGTAGGCAAAGCCATCGAAGAACATGGAATCCTGATTCCTTCTGAAGAAGAACTCCTGTCGCGGATTGAGGAGGGCGAATCGCCCGAAACGATATCTGCCGCAGCAGATTTGCTACGTGTCGTCCGAAATGCGGGTTTGAAGGCCGGCTGGTTGGAGATTCCCTCCCCTTTCGCGAAATATAGTCTTCAAGCGGGAGCATACCGCTATGGCGTGGCGTCTACAGATCATCCGATGTTCGGGCATGATATCATCTATACCCATTCTGCAAACTGCGGAAGCGCAATAGGGAGGGCTGCCGAAAGGGATTTCCTTTCTTTTGTGGATTCGACAAGCCGTCTTACCGGTGGGGTCTATCTCTCTCTTGGATCCGCCGTGATGTCACCTCTTGTTTTCGAAAAAGCGTTTACGATGGCCCAGAATGTCGCGATTCAAAAGGGAACACCCATCCACGGCCATCATATCGCCATTGTTGACCTCGGAGAAATCAAAAGAGATTGGTCCCGTAGCAATCCCGACTCTCTTGATTTTCTCATGATGGACAACAGGGATTTCCTCCTTTCCCTATACCACGAATTATGCAGCATGACAAAATGATAGGCAGACACTTTTTCGACAGGAAATCCTTGCTGTTCCATCCGATTGCAGAGCGCAAGGACGAAACGGCGTTTGACGATGTATATACGCCGATGGACGCAAAAACGCCGGAGCTTCCTCCCGAGACATTCGATGTAATCAGAAAGACAGCTAACGATATCCTTGAAGCCAAAACCAGGGGCGCGTCACGAATGCTGACTTTCGGAACGGATTTTTTGGCAAACGGACTGGGGCCACTGACCGGCGAGTTCCTGCGTCGTGGTTGGATCTCCCATCTGGCCACAACCGGAACTTCTCTTGTTGACGACTGGGAGTTCGCCTCCCGGGGCGCAGCTTGCGAATCCGGAGCCGAAGGGCAAATGAACGGGGTTTTCGGAATGTGGGAAGAGACTTCCCGCCATCTGAGCCTCGCTGTTCTCGCGGGTGTTTTCAGAGGCCTCGGACTGGGAGAATCCATCTCTGAAGCGATGGTTGAAGGAAGGGTGATCCTGCCGTCCCGTGAGGAGCTCTCATATTGCATACACGACACCACTGACCTGACGCGCGTCAGTGCAGCGGCAAATCTGCTCGGCGTAATGGATCATCTGGGGGTTGAACCAGGGACAATCGCTCTGGATTTCCCATTTAGGGAGAGGAGCCTCCTGTATGTGTCTCATCAGCTCCGTATTCCTTTTACGGTACACCCCCAGTTTGGACTCGATGTCCCATTTATGCATCCGGCATGCTCCTTCTCCTCCGTCGGTATCGGAGCAGAGAGAGATTTTCTATGTTTCGTGGAAAGCGTAAAGAATCTTGACAACGGCGTCTATATCTCAGTAGGATCCTCGGTTGCCTCTCCCATGATATTTGAGAAGGCGCTGTCCATGTCGCAGAATGTACTGATACCCGAAGGCAGACGGATGGCCAACCACAAGATCGTGGTTGTAGACCTGGCAGAATCGAAGTGGGACTGGATGCACAACGGAGAGCCGCCGGAGACCCGACCCGAGTACTATCTTCGCTATTGTAAATCTTTTTCCAGGGCAGCCGCCCGTTCCATGTATTATGTCTCGGCCGATAACAGGGCCTTTATGCTCAGCCTTTATCGCGAACTGCTTGCCTTAGAGAATCAATGACTATCGTAACACAAGGGGGCTGCGCAGGACGGCGCCTTGTACTTCTACCGGCGCCTGTCTCTTCTTTGCCTGAATATATCCGTCCAACAGCTCAACAGCCTTATCGGCGATTTCTTCAACCGGTTGAACAGCATAACTGATCTTCGGCGCCACAAGAGGGAAAGACGTGTCTGTATGTATGCAGGCCATATTATCGCCCTTTTTCAGGTCGATTCCCTTTTCCGTGAAATACTGAAAGGCAATGACCGCAAGCAACTGAGTTGTGAAGAAAAAACCATCGATATCTGCTTCCCGCGAGAGCAGGTCCTCCAGTTTTCGGGGCAATTCTTGCTGATAGTTCTCAATGCTTACATCAAGAATAAGGCCCTCGTAATTGTAATTGCTCTCAGACATCGCCTTTTCATATCCTGCCTTTCGATATTGTATGGTGGTGAGGTGAGAAGCGGTCATACACAGCGCTATTTTTCGGAAGCCCTTGGAGATAAGATGCTTTACCAATTGGTATGACGCCTCTTCATTGTCAATGATGACATAGTTGGCGGGAAGTTCCGGGAAAAACCTGTCAAAGAGAACAAATGGATACTCCTCTGCTATCATGGAAGCAATCTCGCCGTGGCGTTTCTTGGTGGATGCAAGGAGAATTCCGTCCGCACCGTGACTACGGAATTCTCTTATCAGGCGTTCCTCCCTATCTATGTCTGAACGGGAACTCCCCAGCAGAATGGTATAACCTCGACTTTCTGCCGCTTTCGTAATTTTACCCGCCATGCTTGAGTAAAACGGGTCGGATATGGAGGGCATGACAAGGCCCAGCATCCCGGTATACCCGCTGTTGAGGCTGCGCGCAAGATAGTTTGGACGGTAATTCATCTCGCTCGCTTTCTGTTTGATTGCATCCTGGGTCTCCTTGCTGATATACCTCAGGTCGCCCTGATCGGAAAGGACCCAGGAAACAACTGTTTTCGAAAGCCCGAGGGCATCGGCGATATCTTGCAGCGTGGTTTTCTTCATGGTGCGAAGATACTATTATTTTACGATGTAACAATGAGGCGGACCCTGAACAGAATCCGCCTCGTGATATGATGTTCGAGAAAGGGCTATTTGAGGACCGGCGTACTTCCGGAAAGATCCCAGATATCGCTATCCCATCCGAGTTCGTCTGCTACTTCAGAGAGGCTTTTGCCCGCAGCGGCGGCCTTCCCGTGATAGGGAGCGTACCAGCAATACGTGAAATCACCCTTGTCATAGTAAGTGTTATAGGCAGCAGGCCATGAAAGAGGGGTCATCTCATCACTGTCTTCCTGGTCGTAGAGGGCGTTGTAGTCAACACCGCCAATCGTCGTCATGCAGGTAAATGTCATATCCGGCCTGCGGATACAGGAGGTATGGATGTTGCCCTCCCTCATCGCAAAGGAGACGACGGCTCCTGCGCCGAAATTATTTGCATTCATCGCAAGCGCTCCTGTATTACCGCTTCTGACAGAGACAATGGAAGGATTCCACGCAATGCACTTACTGAGCGTGATGTTTGTGGTCGTGCCGTTATTTGCACCTCCGTCTTCCGAGCCGACAAAGCCTGCAAAATTGTGTTCACACACCATTGACATCGAAGAATAGCAGTCAGATATGGTCCAGTTGCTCTGCGGGACACCAATGAAACCACCAACGCGGTTATTGAACGTATTGATGCTTCCGGAACTCCAGCAGTTTTCCACTGAAACGGATGCCGTAGCGCTCTTGGGGCCGCCTCCGATGAATCCACCGGCATTGGAAGACCGGGCAGAGAGGATAGCCCCATTGTAATATGACTTTTCAATCCTTGTGGAACCGGCATTGTTAGTGATATAACCTACGAGACCGCCGGTGAAGGAAGCATTGCTGTTGCTGTTGTAGAGGGAGGCCGTACTGTGGCACTTTGACACGGTGGCTTTTGCGTCAATCGAACCGATAAGCCCTCCGAAATAAGCCATATTCTTATAATCGCTTGTGGCGGTGATCACATTGCTAAGCTGTATGCCTCCGGTTGAATAGCATCCTGTATAGGTGCATTCTGCTGTCTGATAACCGGCGAATCCGCCTACGAGAGCTCCTCTTGCCTGAAGCTGGTATTCGGTCAGGCTCGAATTGCCTTTTGACGGATTTCCTTCCCAATAACAGTCGGTAAAAGTAGTGGGGGCAGCAACAAATCCTGCAAATCCTCCGACTCTGGAGCCGTTGGTGTTGTGTGTGCTGGAGCAGACAATGGTGCCGGCCGCGTGGCATCCCGAGAATGTGTAAGCTGCAGAACTTTCAATAACTGCGGCAAAACCGGCGTTTCTGTATCCGTTTCCGGTGAAGGTCCCTTCCCAGTCGCATCCTGTGAAACTGCCGGTAGCGGAGTCGCTCCATATCCGTCCGACAAAGCCGGCAGTGGTCTGGGCTCCTACGACCGTGGATGTGCTATGGCAGTCTGAGATGGTGGCTGCACCGGAAATACCACCGATGAATCCTCCTGCGGGGTTGGCTCCGGTTATCTGCCCGGTTGAATAACACTTTTCGAGGGTATATCCCGATCCTGTTATCGCACCTGCGAACCCGCCGGAGAGCGTGGCGGCATTGACGGTCACGTTTGACTGGCATTTCTTCGCATTCGTGTCGCCACCGATGGTGCCATTTGCTCCCCCGATGATTCCGATGAAACCGCCGACATAATTCTCGGTCCCGGTAACAGTTCCGTTGGAGGTGCAGCCATAAATGACAGCCGGAGTTCCGGAGCCAATCTGCCCGATGAATCCTCCGATATTGCGTCCATGCGCTACATTCACTGTCGCATCAGTAGAACAGTCGGATATCGTAGAAGTTTTGCTCCCGCGCAGATAGCCTATGAGTGCTCCGGTGGCGACGTCATTGCTTGCGATTCCGTCCATGTCTATGGAACTGGTGCCGTTTACGTTGCACGAACTGACAGTTACGTTCTCTGCACGCCCTGCTATGAATCCAGTATTGGATTTGTATGCTCCGCCGTCGAGAGACGAATCTGTAACTGTCACGGCGGTGATTGTCGCAGCATAAGAATTGTTCCCCGCATGTCCCGCTACAACCGCTATATAATCTTCAGCTCCTGTATTGTTCGTGAAGTTCGCACCGCTGAAAGTGACATTCTTGATTGTACCGTTGAGGAAACCGGCGAAACTTGCATATTTGTCGGTGAGATCTCCGTTGGTGAGATTGCTTATGGTCTTTCCGTCGCCGTCGAAATCAATTCTTTTGTTAACATCGGAGGTAAGTATAGGAACCCATTTGGTTCCCGACATGTCAAGATTTGCGACCCCGAGTTTGAAATACCTGACCGGACCGTTCTGGACAAGAAGGCTGGAAATATCCTGCATGTCTTCAACCGAGTTTATGATGAACGGGGCTGTCTCGACTCCGGAACCGGACATCTCATTCCATCCGCTGTCGTTTATCTGGAGAACGAAAACCTTTGCTCCCGCAAGGGCCTTCTCGCCAGGGGTGAAATGCTTGACATAAGTACTGCCGCTCTCAGTTACGACCGAAACGGTCAGTTCAGCTCCTGCGGCGATTGCGGCATCGTTGACCACGGCCAGATAGAGGTTTACTATCTGGGAGGAAGAAGATGCGTCAAGAGATGTTACGCTTGTGCTTATCTCGGAAATGGTGCTGCTGACATCGGCCGGGTTGACGAATACGTCGGACGGTGCGTTAAGCCTGACTTCCGATATGCCCGTAACGCCGGCGGGGAGTTTAAGATAAAGCTTTATAAGGCTCGTCGATGAGAAAGTGGCGCTGTTGGCATCCGCCCATTCCTGAGAGAATATGACGGATGAATAATCAGACACTCCACTCAGCACGGCATAGTAGGGCTGTCCGGAAGGATTGCTGTCACCTGTCTGCGACTGGGCGGACATGCGTGCCGCTTTCGGCACAATGGCGACTGTATAAGGGCCGCTTCCCGCAGGTGCGGAACCTGAGAATGAAGCACTTTGAGTACCGATGCCGCTTACTATGTCAAAAACTTCATCTTCAACCTTGATCTGGTCACCGGCTTCCCAGGAAGTCTTTACGCAGTCTGTGCCTTGTGAAAGGGCGACTTTCGAAATGGGCTCCAGCCCGGCAGTAATTGTAACGATGTCTGTCGCGACAATCTGCTCTTCCTGCTCCTGGGTAATTTCTTTTTCAGAAAGTTCTTTGGCGCATGCTGCGGAAAGCAGTGCTGCAGCTGCGAGTATGAATATATTAATCCTTTTCATGTCCTTCATCTTTTTTTTGCTTGTCGTCAAAATGATTCCTGGTACCACTCTTCTTCCTTCAAATCTACAAGTGAACCAGAGGTCTGGCAGATGCTGTAAGATTGTGACAATTCACAGCAGAAACAGTCGGGGGACACGTAGTCCCGGCTCAATGCTTTTTGGTTACGATGTTTTATCATGGCAATACGGTTATATACTATTATTTTGTAGTTTGTCGGATGACAAGCGAAAATCCCTAAAAAAAGAGAGATTTTTTTGGGGGAGAAGCGGTTTTTATCCGACTATAAAGGTGTATGACAAACAGAACAGATGTCCGAACAGTTGACCCTGGAGCCATTGGGCTTCTGGTATTGAATGATATCCTCTTTCTGGCGTTGATATATCTTCTCCCGACGCTTGCTCATTGGAGCCATGCTCCATTGTACAGGTTCGAACCCATGAGGATAGCCTTGTTATTTACGATACTGTTTACCGGCAACAGGAAGAATTCTTATCTTATGGCAGTAACGATTCCGCTGTTTTCCTGTTTCGTCGGCGGACATCCTGTTGTAATCAAGGCATTGCTTATGGCTGCGGAGCTTCTCTTGAATGCTTTTTTGTTTTGGAAACTAAGCGATTTGAAATGCAAGGCTCCGATAGCCGCATTGTCATCCATCGTATTGTCAAAAGCAGCGTATTATTCAATTAAATACCTTCTGATAGTCGCGGGGACGCTAGAAATGTCACTGATAAGTACGAGCCCATGGATTCAATTCCTGGTAGCGCTGGCCTTGTCCTCACTGTTCATTTTAAAAAAAAGGAAGCCATAAGAATGACAGACAACGATATCAGGAAACTTATCGGCCCGTGGCTGAAAGGCACGCTTGACGAGAAACAGACCCTTGCCGTTGAACAGTGGGTTTCCTCGAGCACGGAACATCGTGAAGAAGCTAAAGAAGTCTATCGATCTATACAGATGGAACTTGGACTCGAAGGCATGGGAACTCTTGATACTGAACGCGCTGCGCTTGATACAACCAGAATTATCAAGAAGGAAAAACGCAGCAGGACTACGGGGAGAGCAGCTAAATGGACGCTCGCCGTTCTGCTGCCTGCACTATGCGTTCTCTGTTTCTTTTTAGTCCGTCTGTTTGTGTCGGGAGCCGGCATCAACCATTTCGAGTCCCTTGACGGAGTGAATGCAGTAGAGCTTGCGGACGGGACCAAGGTGGTCCTGAACGGGAACACTGTCCTGTCGTATCCGGAGCGTTTCGTAAAAAAAACGAGGCGAGTGGAATTGTCGGGAACAGGGTGGTTCGAAGTCGCTCCTCAAAGGTCGTCCGATTTCATGGTCCAGGCAGGAGATGTCCGGGTAAGCGCCTCCGGTACTTCATTCAATGTGGAGACTTCTCCCTCCGGAGATGTCAAGATGTCGCTCGCCAAGGGCTTCACTATGCTGGAGTATCCGGATTCGCTTGGCGATTATCACAGGATCAGGCTGTTTCCGGGGGATGAGTGCATTTATGAAAAGGTGTCGGGCTCTGTCAGGGTTGCTACATGCGATGCTGATACGGTCGCCAGCTGGCGGAAAGAATATATTGACAAGTAAGATTTGTTTATGAGAAAAACCATATTAATGCTCCTTATTCTGCTGCCGTTGAGTCTGCATTCTCAGAATGCTGACCCGGTGACCGTTTCCGGAACTGTCGTAGATGCAGCAGACAGGCAGCCGGTCATTGGCGCGTCTGTTGCTGTCGAGGGAACTGTTCAAGGTGCAATAACCGATCTCGACGGGCATTTTTCGCTGTCGGTGGGAGTTGGGCAGATACTCAAGATATCCTGCATCGGATATATTGATGCCAGTTATGCCGTTAACGGGGCGGAATCTGATCTGATTCTTATTCTGAATCCGTCTTCCGAAATGCTGGAAGGGACGGTTGTTGTAGGATATGGCTCCGTTAAAAAGGAAAACCTTTCGGGGGCGGTGGATCAGGTGTCGGCAGAGCGGTTTGAAGGAAGACCTGTCGCAAATGCAACCCAGATGCTTATGGGAGCGGTACCGAACCTCAATATCACTCTTGCTGACGGCAAGCCTAACCGTTCTGCATCATATAATATCAGGGGCACGACTTCCATCGGAGCTGGAGGCAGTGCACTTATTCTCATCGACGGCGTTGAAGGCGATCCGGCGATGCTCAATCCTAACGATATTGAGAGTGTTTCTGTCCTTAAGGATGCGGCTTCTGCAGCCATATATGGGTCGAGGGCTCCGTATGGAGTCGTGCTCATCACCACGAAGAGTGCGGATAAGGACAGTGGAAAATTCTCAATAACCTATGACGGCAACTTTTCGATTGAAACTCCGACTGCAGTTCCGGATATCATCGATGACGGTTATGTGTATGCATCCCTTTTCTATGAGGCATGGTATAATCACCGCCATGTGGAACCGACAGGCATAAACAAAAGCCAGGAGTTTACTACCCAGTGGCTTGAGGAGTACCGCCTCCGCCAGCTTGCCGGCAACAAAGTGCCAGTGTCCGTAGGTGCCGACGGCCGCTATGTCTATTACGGAAACACGGATTGGTACGATCTCCTTTACAAGGATTATGTTACGGCACAGACACATAATGTTTCAATTAGCGGCAAATCGGACAAGATTACATATTATCTCTCAGGACGTATATACGACTACGATGGTCTCATAAACTTTAATACCGATACATACAGGACGATGAATCTACGCAGCAAAACTTCTGCGCAGGTACTTCCCTGGCTCAAGATTACGGAGAATATCGATTATACATATGATGACTATTACTTCCCGCAGGGCACGGACAAAGAGGCCGGGGGAGTCTTCTGGAGGGCTATGAACGACGAAGGTCACCCCTCTTCGCCTTTGTTCAACCCCGACGGCACTCTCACATACTCCGGGGCGTATGCCCTGGGCGGGCTCGTAACCGGCAATAACTATCTGGACCGCATAACCAGCACCCTAAAAACCACCACCAGCCTGAGTTCTTCTTTCTTTGACAACAGTCTTCGTTTCAACGGGGATTTCTCCTTCAGGTCGAAAGATTACAATGAAAGCAAAAAGGTTACAGCCGTGCCGTACAGCGCATATGAAGGCGTGATAAGCTATCTCGGCGTGCCTGGCACAGGAGATTATATAAAGGAGACAAACCAGAGGTACAACTATATGGCAGTGAACGCTTTCGGAGAGTACGAAAAGAAATATGCAGAAAAGCATTACATGAAGTTGCTGGCCGGTTATAATTATGAACAGCAGACCTACAAAGGAACATACTCTACCCGTTATGGTCTTATAACTCCTGATGTTGAGCATATCAATCTCGCCCTGGGTGAAGAAATGCTCATCAACAGCGGCGGAAACAAATGGAGATATGCAGGATTCTTCTTCCGGGCCAATTATGCTTTTGCCGACAGGTATTTGCTTGAGGTCAACGGACGGTATGACGGTTCCTCCAAGTTCCCCAGTAATTCCCAGTGGGGTTTCTTCCCCTCCGTATCTGCTGCATGGCGACTGTCTCAGGAGCCCTGGTGGAAAGTCAACAAGGCCTTCATATCGAGCATGAAATTAAGGGCATCGTACGGTGAACTCGGGAACGGAAACGTGAGTCCTTATTCCTATATGGAAAAGTTCACAATTTCCACCATGAGTTCCCGTTTCCTTAACGGGACCGGCAAACTGCGCTATACGGATTCTCCGTCAATCGTTCCCGACAATATCGGATGGGAACGCTCCCGTACGTATGATCTCGGTCTTGATGCTTCTTTCCTGTACGGGCGACTAAATGTCACTGCCGATGCTTATATTCGCAAGACCCTTGACATGTACACGGCTGGACCTACCCTGCCTGATACTTTCGGCGCCGCATCACCAAAAGGAAACTATGCAGATATGACTACAAGGGGATATGAGTTGAGCCTTGACTATAACGACAGCTTTAACTTGTCAGGCAAGCCTTTCAACTGGTCGGTAAAAGCCACGCTTGCCGACTATGTCTCCGTGATTGACCGTTACAACAATGATTCCCGCAAACTCTCAGATTACTATGCCGGGCAGACAGTAGGTGAGTTGTGGGGGTTCGTAAGCAATGGCCTTTTCCAGAATCAGGATGAGATTGATGCCGCATTTGACGGCACCGGTTATGTAAATACCCTCATAGAGACATCGCAGAACGGTGTTACATATCCAGGTGACATCCGCTATGAGGACCTTAATCATAATCACGCCATAGACAAGGGCGCTGAAACAGCCGATGATGCCGGCGATATGAAGATAATCGGCAACACGCAGCCCCGTTATATTTATTCGTTCAGTCTTGGCGGCGATTGGAATGGATTCTCATTCTCTGCATTCTTTCAAGGTGTAGGGCATCAGGACTGGTATCCCGGGAGCGAGTGCCCGATCTGGGGACAGTATAACCGGCCATATGATCACGCGCTCAAATGGATGATTGGCAATTATTGGACTGAGGATAATCCCGATGCCTACCTGCCTCGTTACACCGGATATTATCAGCCTTTTTACAAGGCGAGTTCATACCCTTGTACGCGTTATCTCCAGAATGTCGCATATATACGTCTCAAAAATGCACAGATAGGATATGCTCTGCCGAAGAATCTGGTAAAAAAGGCCGGACTGGCCTCTGTGAAAGTGTATTTCTCCGGCGAGAACCTCTGGACCTGGTCTCCTCTGTACCGGTGGACACGTGATTTTGACGTTCTGACGATTACGCGCTCCTCGGATTCTGACATCAGCGGAACCAACAGGGGCTCAGGATACAACTATCCTTCGCTTATGGCTTTCAGCTTTGGTGTCACGATAAAGTATTAAGACATGAAGAAGCAAATTACATACATAACATCTCTCATGGCGGCACTGTTGGCAGCGATCTCCTGCGACCTTACAGAAACGATGCAGGTCGATGCTGACAAGGCTATGATTTTCGGCTCCGAAACCGGACTTCAAACCTATTCCTGGTCATTTTACAATGCCCTTCCATCTGTTGATGGCGCATATTATCAGGAAAGCGGCAAGGCAGATTACATTTCATGCAATGACATGAATGAATTTTTGGTATCGGGAGGATATACTGCAGAAACTTCAACAAGTTGGAGTTGGACCAGACTACATAATATTAATTATTTCCTGGACGGTCTTTATTCCGAGGATTGCACGGTCCCTGAGAGCGTGCGCGCCAATTATGAAGGCATCGCCCGCTGGTTCAGGGCGTACTTCTACTTCGATAAACTGGCGACTTATGGCCCTGTGCCGTGGTTTGACCGCGAAATCAAGAATACCGAAAAGGACTTGATGTATAAGGACCGGGATTCTCGTGACATAATAATAAGGCATATCATAGAGGATCTCGATTATGCATATGAGAATATTGCGGCAAAGTCTTCTCCTGGCAGTTCCCTCGTGACAAAATGGACGGCTGCAGGGCTAAAGTCAAGGGCGTGTCTGTTTGAAGCCTCCTTCAGGAGATATCACAACATTACCGGAATGGAGTATAGTGACGAGGACCTCTACAGAGAGGCGGCATCTGCAGCAAAGCTCGTAATGGATAGCGGTGCATACAAACTTCACACGGCAGCCGGTAAAAACGGAGCCTACCGGGATTTGTTTACAAGTGACGAAACGCTGACAGACGAAGTGATGCTGGCGGTGTGCTGTGACAAAGATGCCGATGTGCTGAGCGCTGCCAACCGTTATTTCAACTCGGCGGCAACCGGCAATTCGTGCTGTCTGGCGCGTTCTTTCGTGTTCACATATCTGCTGAAAAACGGAGAAACATTCACTTCTCAGTCCGGTTATCGACTTAAACAGTTCAAGGATGAGTTTACTGACCGTGACGACAGGCTTGCCCAGACAGTGCGTTATCCCGGTTATACGCGCGACGGCGTCGCAGCTCCTCCCGACATGGTGACTCAGGTCGCGAAAACAGGATATCACATATTCAAGTTCTCCTTGGACCCAAAATCATACGATTCCGGTACCACCAATACAAACGGGACGCCCATAATGCGTTATGCTGAGATTCTTCTTAATTATGCCGAGGCTGTGGCTGAACTCGGTGAAATGACAGACAGCGAATGGGCGAAAACCATAGGTGCTCTCAGAAGCAGGGCGGGAATCCGCGCCGGACTAACTGCAAAGCCGACAATGCTGGACAGCTACATGAAGGACACTTTTTATCCTGATATAACAGATCCGGTAATCATGGAGGTGCGACGTGAAAGAGCGGTCGAGCTTTTCTTCGAAGGATTCCGTCTTCGCGACCTGCAGAGATGGGCAAGCGGCAGGTTAATCAAAGAACTGCCATGGAGCGGAATACATATCCCCGCTCTCGATACCCCGATAGACCTGGACGGCAACGGTACGGCAGATGTTTATTTCTCTACTTCGGCCGCATCAGGTACATACCGCTCAATATGGGTTACAGTCAACAAATCCGAGAGCGGACTATGGGCCGTGGCCAACCCGGAAGGCGGCTATGATCTTGAACACAGGCTGCCTGGAATGCGGGAATGGTATGATGACGGGCGCCAGTATCTCTATCCAATCCCTGCCAAAGTAATAAGGGATTATAACGCTGAAGGATATACTCTTACTCAAAATCCGAATTGGTAGTATGAAACAGTTTTTGACCATATTATTCTCTGTTGCCATGACTATGGCCGCCTGTGCATGCAACCGTAAGGCAGATATGGATTACAGTGATTTCTACAAGGAAAAAGATGACGGAAAGCAGGAGATTGAAGAATCGAGGCAGATTGCCGTGATGTCTTTCAATGTCAAGAACAATGTGGATAACGTTGAGACTGAATACACTTGGGGCATCCGTTGCAAAGGCGTTTATGCTATGCTTAATCAAGTGGCGCCTGCGGTGGTCGGCTTGCAGGAATGCTATCTTGATCAGAGGGAAGACATCCTGCAAAACTGCAAGGCGTATAAAGGTTACGGTGTGGGACGTGACAACGGCAGTTCATCCGGAGAATCGGCATCTATTCTTTATCGCACCGATGTAATTGCAATGAAAGAATATGGAACGTTCTGGTTGAGTGAAACTCCTGAGACTCCATCCCTCGGTTGGGATGCCAGATTCAACAGGACCTGCACATGGGCCAGGTTTACGCATCTTCCGTCGGGTGAGGATTTCTTCTTTTTCAACACGCATCTTGACCATGTCGGAACTACTGCCCGCGAGAAAAGCGCCCAGCTGATTCTGCAGAAAATCGATGAACTTAATCCTACCGGACTTCCGGTTTTCCTTACCGGTGACATGAATTGCCGCGAGGGGTCCGTTCCAATCGCTTCTTTCTCTGCCGTCTTGTCCAATGCCCGTCCCGATACGGACCGCATTCCCACATCACATTCATGGGGCACTGCAAGCAGTCAGATTGACTTCATTTTCTATTCCGGGATCACTGAAAAGAGGTACGAGACGATCGACGACAGTTTTGACGGGATGACATACATTTCAGACCATTATCCCATACTTGGGGAATTCCTGTTCAATGAAAAAGCGGAGGAATAGATGAAAAGCAGAATTATAACCTCTCTTTACCTTGTGGTTTTACTGTTCCTTGCTTCATGCAGGACAGAAAGCCAGGTTAAGGTTGTTGCGTCGTTTACTACGGAAAAGGATGTCTATGCCCTGAATGAGACTGTGGTGTTCCACAATACTACCAGGGTGGAAAATTCAATCATCGCCATATGCAAATGGGAGTGGGGTACAGGAAAGGTGTCCTATGATTTTGAACCTTCCGGAATAGTCTTCACTGAAGAGGGAGATTATCCGGTTAAACTTACTGTTACTTCCAATGACGGCTTCGTGAAAGACTCTTTTACTTCAACCGTCAGGGTGGAGGATCATAATATCCATCCAGTGGCTGATTTCAAGTGGACGCTGGACCCTGAAACGTGGTTGGAACCGGAGGTGATAAAGTCGGGCCAGAAAGTATATTTCAAGGATCTTTCCAGTGATGAAGACGGTACCGTACAGGAGTGGAGCTGGTCTTTTGGCAGTTCCCGCTCAACAGAACAGAATCCATCACACGAGTTTGCAGAATTTGGAGATGTTCCGGTCACTCTGACCGTTGCCGACAATGGTAAGGCCACGGGATCCGTCACCAAGATCCTTCATATAGAGAAGGGAGATTATTTCCTGATGCTTGACTGGTATCGCCGTTATGAGGATTCCGAAGGAGCTTTTACCCGGTTCACTTCACCGGCACTGAGTCCTGATGGACAGAGTATATATGTTACGTCTTCCGGAGCCCATATGGTTGCATTCTCGCCGGATGGTGACCAGAAGTGGTCGTTTGATACCGGCGCCCACGGAGCGGAGTATATCAACAATTGCGGCGATAAGTTCTGTCCTGTCGTTACTCCTTCCGTGGGTGCAGACGGCACCGTTTATTTCGCTGCCGGATACGATGAGCCCAGATCGGAAGACAAAGGGCAGCAGGGGATATTCGCAATCAATCCGGACGGGACCGAGAAATGGTATCAGAGCGATGGCCCCAAGACGAACTTCTGCTTCTTCGCCCCTGTAGTTATCGACAACTATGTTGCTACCAATCAGCGTTATGGCGGAAAATCATCCGAAGGGTATATCTCCAATGACCAGGGCTGCGTAATCCTTAACAAATCCAATGGTACACGCAAACAGAATATCTATTCCACTTCCGGGTCGTATGGAGGAATGTCCGTATATACTGACGGCTCAGGCGATACTTTCTTTGTCAATTCTTCAGGAAATTCTACACATCCGGGAGGGTGCAGCATAGGGTTCCCGGCAGGAGAGGGGAGATGGAATCTGGTAAACGGCTCCACTTCAACTGCCGACGAGGCTCTCTGGCCAGGCTATGGGAACCTTAATTCTGGTTGCCAGAGCGCTGTCTCGGCTGATGGGAAGCTGTATCTGTTGTACCCAAATAACGGTTCCCCCCTGCTATATTGCTATAGCATTGCTGAACTCACACCTTCTCGCTCGCAGGCTCCCGTTCCAATATTTAGGATTACTGTTCCCGGATTCATTGACAGAGATGAACGCGGTTCCGAGACCAAGGCAACGGTAAATGCAGGCAATGGAGTAGTTCTCTCTTCAGGCGGTGTGGCATATGTAACGACCAATACGGTTTTAAGCGCTGTTGATTCCGAAGGCAATGTGCTTTGGGAGCATGAAGCAGAGGGAAGCATACATTGTGTCGCAGCTGTGGATGCTACCGGTTACGTCTATTATACTGACAGCGAGACAGGGCGCCTTTATCAACTTCTTCCGTCTAACGGGCAGATTGCATCTTCGGTTAATCTTGATGCAGGTCTCTATTCGTCCCCGACTATCGCAGAAGACGGTTCCATATATGTCAATGGCGTCAAGGAGGGCTATCCGACGCTGTTCAAGATTCACAGCAATGCTTTGGCAGGACCGGCCGACAATTGGTCGCAACTTGCCTGCAATGCCCAGAAAACAGGCCGGATGAAAGCAAAATAAAAAAGCGAGACAATGAAAAAGATACTCTTATTCTGTTGCGCCATGCTTGCGGTTCTGTCCTGTGGAAAGACACAGGAAGCGGAGCCTGTGAGGACGGTGAAGGTGAACGTTGAAAACGAAATCACCATTCCAAGCCCTTGGGGAAACGTGCCCTTCGACTATTGTCAGCCAGGGTACATAGGATTTGCTACAAATGCAGGGGACCGTAGTGCCGCAAAGGCTTCTGTCGTTTACAACGGAAAGGTGTCGATGAATGTGACGGTATCGGCAGATGCGACAAAACTGTGGTGTTACTCAAGAGGAGCCTTGTATGAGAAACAGACCTTTATGGTGCCCTCCTATATTGCTAAAAAGACAGCATCTGCCAAAGAAGACCTCTCCGGGATGCTTTTCTGCTGCGAGGTTGCAGATATTGGTTCTTCTTCAGAAGTGAGCACCCTTGCCCGCCCGCTTACAGCCGGGCTGCTTCTGGATGTTTTTGATTCGGAAGGACTGCTGGCGGGCAAAGCCATAAAGAGCGTTACGGTTGAATCCGATTCTTACCCTCTTGCGGGGAACCTCGAACTCTCCCTTCCCCGGGAAGCGTTCAACAGACTTTACGATGAATCTCGGACTGTGACAGTAGAGTGTACCGGTTCCGGAGTTAATTCTGTGCTTGTGGGAACAGCTTCTGCACATGCAACTATAGGCATTACGGTAATTCCATGCAATTTTACAGGCAAGATTACAGTTGCGGGAGAGGGTTTCTCCTTCACTGTACCCGTGGATACGGCAGTGCCGCTTCTTGCCGGATACGAAAACACTCTCTCTATAGATGCTGCAACCTCCCAGGAATCTTCCGGAAGGAAGAAGGTCAGGATAGGAGTCCTCGGAGATTCTATTTCTACTTTCAATGGTGTCATTCCGGCCGGGTACAGTTATTATTATCCACGTTCCGGTTCCGATGTAACCTCGTGGGAGAAAACATATTGGGGAGTGCTTGCTACCCAATACTACGATGGTGAACTGGATGTAATCAGTTCATGGAGCGGCAGTTGTGTAGCTCCGTCTTCCGGCAAGAGCGCGAACTCCTGCTTTACTTACAGGTGCAAGGATTTCGTTGCCCCGGATATAATACTCCTTCATGGAGGCAGCAACGATTGTCAGGCGCAGAACGGTGTCGCCCTGGGCGATTATGATTATGACAGTTCAATGGGGGCACTGGCAATCGAGGGAAACTTCCGCCAGTCCTTCATCTATGTGGTGAGATACCTTATGGCAAACTATCCCGAAGCAAAGATTCTTGTCATTGTGGGCAACAGGGTCACGGATGCCTACGCCGACTCGGTAGTGGAAATCACGGAGCATTATTCTCTGCCCTTCGTTGATTTCCGCCCCGAGAATGTTTCGGTGTTCCAGAATCTTCTCCATCCCGAAAGTGCGGGACATGCTTATATGGCTTCGAAAATTTATGAAAAACTTGAGCAGGATGAATTATAGAGTAATCATATCATGTCTCGCTGCCGCGCTCCTTATGGCAGGTTGTAAGGAAGGTTCTTCCCTGATTGAATTTGACCCTGGGGACGAGGCGCTCATTTATCCTGCCGCTCAGCAGCAGGCTCCGGTGCTTCCGGTTTCCCTTGATGGCAGGTTCTCCTGGAAGGCCGGCGATTGTCTGCGGGTCTCCGGTGAGGAGTCCGGCATATGGAGGATTCTGCCGGGATTCTCTTCTTCTTTTGGAAGATTCTCCGGAGAAGCGGTGCCAGGGACATCTTTTTCCATCTATTATTCAGAAGCGGGCGTTGATGTTCCGGCGGAGCAACATGTTTTTAACGTGCAAAACCGCAGCGCGAATAAAGAGATACCTGTTTCGTATTTTACGGTATCCGGCCTTTCTTCCCTTACTGATACAGTCAGCCTTTCCAGGTTGGCGGGAGGTGCCGAATTTCATGGAAACGGTCTTATTGTCATGGACCTGATTTTCCCAAGGCAGGTCGTGTATCTTAATTCTTTGACGCTGAAAGCTTCAAGAGCCGTCTTTTATGCGAGCGATGATGCACAGGAACCCGGAGACTCCCTCCGGCTTGAATTCCCCGGCATTGATGTCGGTTTGTTTAAGCAGAAGTTCCGTGCAGTATTTCAGACCTCTTGCCATGCTATAGAACTATCGGAAGGCGACACTTTCGAATTAACAGCCCGTTCCGGGGAAACCACGGTACGCGCGGTTGTTTCGCCAACTCCCGGTTCATATGACAGTGGTTTCCGAATGGAGATAGACACTGCAAATGCCGAATGGGAGGTTAATGGCGGAGAGGATACGGAGTTTGTCATATCTGATATCGGGCAGATGTTACAGGTGCGCGAAAAACTCGCCGAAGGCGTTACCCGTTTCCGAATGGCAGCAGATATCGATCTCTCGTCAGAGGAGTGGACTCCTATTGTCACCGATGGCGATATGCAGTTTGATTTTGACGGAGCGGGCCATAAGATTACGGGGCTTAAGCTCAAGAGCGGTGTCAAGTATCCCAGTTTCTTCGGGCGCTTCAGTGGAATTGTGAAGGACCTTGTATTTGAGAATCCTGAGATTGTGTCAGATCTTGAGGCTGTAAATCCAACAGCAGTTGTCGCGGCGTACGTGTCTTCCCTTGACGCAGGCGAGGTGCTTATCAAGAATGTGGAAGTTAAAGGCGCTTCATTGACTGTTTCAGCTTCGCAGGCGTCCCCTTCCGGTATGATAGCAGGCCAGGCATCTGGAGCCAGGATAGAAAATTGCTTTGTTTCTGGTACCGTAAGTCATTCTGGTGCGGCTGCTGAGGTCAATGTCGGCTCGCTGGCCGGCCGCATCGACGGAGGATGCATCGTGTCCAACTGTTCAGGGACTGCCAGCGTAGTGCTTAATGCCGGTAGAGTCGCAGGAGGATTCATCGGCTCAATACGTGGCGAATCAGAAGTGTCAGGATGCTCTTACATAGGTAGTGTTACTTCTTCTGCGACGATTACATACGCCGGGGGATTCATAGGACATCTAGCAGGCAAGGCTAAGATTATCAGATGCACTTCTGAATCATCTGTGTCGAAAGGTGCCGGGAATGTCGGAGGTTTCATCGCTTCCGTATTCTCAGGTGCTTCCGGTTCTACGATTTCTGGCTGTACCGCAAAAGTTGAAATGTCTTCAATAACAGGAGATGTTTGCGGTGGATTCATAGGAACGCTGCGCGCTTCCGATGTGTTGATTGATTCTTGTCACGTTTCCGGAAACATCGCGCGAGCAGACCAGAAGAGCTATACCGGAGGACTTGTCGGTAGCATGGGGACAGAGGCAGACGGTGTCCGTATTGTACGTTGCTCATATACGGGAACAATGAATTCCAGCGGTTACCGTACTGCACAGACCAACGGAGGATCCTTGTCCGGCGGCCTGATAGGCTATGCCAATGCCTTGTCTTCCAAGACTTCAGGAGTACTGGTCGAGAATTGTTTCACATCGGGTAAAATCTACGATTTCAATCATCGTATAGGAGGGATAATCGGCGTGCCCCAAGATGGGTATGTCATAAGGAACTGTTTCTCAACAATGGAGATTGAATGTGGTCATGGACTTGGGGGAATAGTTGGAGCAGAAGACCAGGGGGCTAATGCAAAGACCACTTCAGACGTGTACGTTGAAGGATGTATAGCATGGAACCCTTCCCTTGTTACACTGCGTGCAGGCAATACTGGAGCTATCAATCCTGCCTCCAACCTTGGATGCGGGGCTGTGGTCGGAAGGGCTATGGCTAATAATGTACATTCTTCGGGGGTGCGCCGTCCTGATATGGTGTTTACTTGCATGACGGGGGATTATAATACCCTTTATGATCAAGAAGATTCCGATGAGTTGTCTTCCCTTAAATGGAATTATACTGCAACGTATTATGCTCCGTATCACGGAAAGGCTGCCGAGGAGGGGGAAACTCTCTCCGAAGTAGCTGAAAGGCTTGGTTTCAGTTCTTCCGTATGGGATTTCAGCGCGGATACCCCGGTTTTTAAGTAAAACATCATGGCAGGCGAGGTTCAGACGGACAGGGTGCTTCTGGAAAGGATTTGCAAAGAAAGCGACATTGCCGCTTTCGATATGCTTTTTCGCAGGTATTTCCCTCTCCTGCAGGCATACGCCAGCCAGTTCGTCGATTGGGACAATGCCGGAAATGTCGTTCAGGATGTAATGCTCTATCTTTGGGAGAAGCGTTCCACCATAAACGTCCGGAATTCGGTATCCACTTTCCTATATACCGCAGTAAAATACAACTGTCTTTCCCACATAAACAGGGGCCAGATCGGTCGGAAGGTCGTTGATTCTCTTCGGCTTTCGGTTATCGAAGAAGTCGAACCTGTAGATTTCGATAAAAACGTAAACGAAATTCAAAAACGTCTGACCTCCTTGCTCGAAAAGCTTCCTGAACCGCAGCGGAAAGTTTTCAAGATGAACAGATTTGAAGGTTTGTCTTACAAAAAGATTGCATTGGAACTCGGGATTTCTGTAAAAACTGTTGAATATCGTATGTCTCAGGCCCTGCAAAAGCTCAGGGACGGTTTTTCCGATATGATAAGCAAATGATTCTCAAATGAAAAAGATTATACTGATTTCTGTGTTGGCTGTTTCTGCAATGTCATGCGGAAAAACATGCCTTGACTATGTGAACCCGTTTATCGGTACGTCCGGAGACCACGGGCAGGTATCTCCGGCTGCATGCGTACCTTTTGGAATGGTCTCCGTATGCCCGGACAGTAAGCCATGGCAGCAGGCCGGGTATGATTATGCTGTCCCCGAAATATCCGGCATCTCAATCACACGTCTTTCCGGAGTCGGCTGTCGTGGTGTTGGTGGCAATATGCGTATTTTGCCTTGTTCCGCAGGCGGGCCGGTTTCGATTCTGAAGGAAACAGAAGTGGCCCGTCCCGGTTATTATGCCGCGACCCTGAGCAACGGAGTCTCATGTGAGTTTACATCCACAGGAGATGAAGCGATAGAGCGTTATGACCTTAAGTCTGCAGTGGGAAGGACATTCCATCTGGATCTGCTTTCTTCTTTTGATGGCAGAAAGACGGGATGCAGTTATGTCGTTGAAGGGCCGAGAGTTGTAACGGGACATATAGTCTCTCCTAATGCATGTGCAAACGGTCGTTATCAGTTCTGGTTTAAATTGGTCTCTGACAAAGATTTCAGTATTACAGCGTCTGATGAGTCGAGTTTGGATATGACATTCGGAGAAGATGTGAAGAATGTGGAGTTAAGGATTGCAGTCTCTTCCGTCGATTCTGATGCCGCCGCCTTGGTTTGTGACAGGTGGAGCAAGAAATCCTTCTCCGCCGTACGCCGCCGCGCTGAAAAACTTTGGGAGGAAAGACTGTCCAAGGTAAGAGTCAAGGGAGGTACCTCCGATGAGAGGACATTGTTCTATACATCACTCTACCGTTTGTATCACAGTCCGATGGTCATTAATTCTCCTGATGGAAGGTACCGCGGAACGGACAACGAGATATATGATGCCGGAGGAACAGTTCATTATGGTTCCTGGAGCATGTGGGATACTTTCAGGACCAAGTTCCCCATGCTGGTGATTCTGGAGCCCGAGGATATGATGGATATTTCCCGCTCCCTTGCAGATCTGTACCGGACCGGCAAGAGGAATCGTGCCATGCCCATGGAACCGGCTCCTACTGTAAGGACGGAACATACTATACTTGCACTTTTGGACGCGTATGTAAAGGGAATACGTGGATACGATCTGAATTCCTGCATACCCGGAATGTGGAAGGAAATATTGAAGGACATGGAGAAGGATCGTCTTGACCAGAAACTGGAGACGGCTTACGATTTATGGGGTTTGTCCAGGATTGGTGAAATACTTGGCCGGGATGATGTGATGGCGCGGGCAGGAGAGTTGTCAGACTCGTTGTTCAACACGGTCTGGAGGGAGGATTTTATGACAATAACCCCGGACTTCGCACGGATGAAGGAAAACGGCATGTATCAGGGCTCTCGATGGCAATACCGCTGGGCCGTACCCCCATATATCGACAGAATGGCTTCTTGGGTTGGCAAGGATACGCTTTCAGCGCAATTGTCCCGTTTTTTTGACCTCAGGCTGTATAATCAAGGTAATGAACCAGATATTCACACGCCTTTCATCTTCAATATGCTTGGACATCCGGAAAAAACCCAGGCCGTAGTACGCGATTATCTTTCTGATGACAGTATGATACATATATATGGAGGAAATGCGGAATATCCGGAACCATATGTTGGCAAGGCGTTCAAGAACGCTCCTGAGGGGTATGCCCCGGAAATGGATGAGGATGACGGGACTATGAGCGCCTGGTATGCGTTTTCCGCTATGGGTTTCTACCCGGTCGTGGTAGGTAGCGACAGATATGAGGTGTTCTCTCCGGTTTTCGATGAGGTCCGGATTCGTTCGGGAAACAAAGTGTTTACCATCAAAACCAAGGGAAGGAAAGCTCCGGACGATTTGATTAAAAAAGTCTTTCTGGACGGAACTCCACTGGATGAATTACATATCTGCCATGAAGATATTGTTTCTGGGAAAACCATGACTATACAATATTGATGATTGTCTTTGCATAAAACAATCAAAAGGGGTTATGCTGCCGGCCGCATGCTGAATGTCTCCTGAACATGGTCTGAATTCCTGCAGCGGTGCCTTTGTTGCCGGTGGAGACTAAGCTATTGAGGGACAGGCGAAATCGTTATCCTCCACCATGCGTGTCCCGTCATGAAAAAAGTTTACCAAAAAAGCTGTATTGCGTCTGTCAAAGACAGTAATTCGAAAGCAATTCACAAGTGATAATTATTCAATCTTCAAAAACGTAAATATTTCACTTTTACTCCATTGTTTACCTCCTGGAACGGAATAATTCTGTATATCATTGCAGCCATGGATTTATAGAAAATAAAAACCATGGTTGAGGTAAAATCAAATGAAAAGATTCTGTCGCGGTACGCAAGCGTGCTTGTCGACAGTACATTCAAAAGAACATTCGGACGCGACAAAGAGTTGCTGAAACTATTTCTGGAGGAGATTGTCCCGGGAAGGAAAATCGACAAGATCACTTACACCAATACGGTAAGTACAAATCACGACAAGCACCTCCATGATTCGGTATTCGATGTTGAGTGTACTGATGCTGAAACGGGAGAGCGGTTTACGGTAGAATTGCAGCTGGATGATCAGGAATATTTCTATGACAGGGCCCTTTTCTATGCGTCTTTGATGATAGAGAAACAGTTGCCGAAAGGGAAGAAGACATATGAATATCCACCGGTATATGTTGTTAGTCTGCTTAATTTCAGAAAACACTCTCTAGAGGAAGGTTTTCTGTTTCGATTCGCCATCCAGGAGACTTCTACACATGCCATTATGACGGATCGCTTGAATTTTGTATTTCTCGAACTTCCTAACGCGAGGCGTTATGATACTCCCGGTATAACTATGACGGAAAAGATTTGCTACGCTCTTGCGCACATGGACACATTTGAGAACCGCCCCGTGGAATTGAAAGAAAAATTTTTCGATATATTGTTCAAGTTGATGGAAATTGCTAATTTTGCTCCGGATGAAAGGGTTAAATATCAGCATGAAATGACAACGGAACGCGACAGACAGAATCAGTTGGATTACGCACGTAAGGTGGCGATGGAGAAAGGGATGGAGAAAGGGATGGAGAAAGGTCGGGAAGAGGTAGCCCGTTCGATGATTGCCAATGGTATTTCTTTAGACCTGGTGTCGAAGTGCACCGGCTTTTCGGTGTCCGAGTTGAGTTCCTGGTAAAGGCTTGTATTTAAAATAATTTTCATATCTTTGCATAAAGCTACGAACAAGGGTTCTGCCGGGAGCGGCAGAACTCATTTATTTGACTATACACTATGCCACAAGTACACTACATGAGCCAGGACGGGCTCGACAAACTTAAGAAGGAACTCGAGGAAGCGATCGCCCAGCGTCCGGTAATATCTGCCGCCATCGCGGAAGCCCGCGAGAAAGGCGACCTTTCGGAGAATGCCGAATACGAATCGGCCCGTGAGGCGCAGGGGCTCCTCGAACTCAAGATAGCAGGTCTGCAGGATACCATAGCGAACGCCAAGGTGGTTGACGCCTCCCAGATAAGCACAGAAAAGGTGCAGATGCTCAATACCGTTAAGGTAAAGAACCTGAATGCGGGGGCTGTAATGACCTTCACCATCGTAGGTGAGAAAGAGGCGGATTTTTCCAAGGGCAAGCTGGCCGCCACCACCCCCATCGCCAAGGCTCTCATAGGCCATGGCAAGGGCGAGGTAGTGGAAGCGCAGGTTCCTGCCGGGGTAATCAAGTTCGAAATCCTGGAAATCACTTTCTAAGCAATGGCAACTCTTTTCACCCGCATCGCATCCGGAGAAATCCCGTCCTACAAGGTTGCGGAGAGCGAAGACTTCTACGCCTTCCTCGACATTAATCCCCTTGCTCCCGGGCACACCCTCGTGATCCCGCGCAAGGTGGAGGACGACTACATCTTCAATCTTGACCCCGAAACCTACCGGGGCCTATGGGACTTCGCCGCCAAGGTGGCAAAGGCAATCAAGGCTGCCGTTCCCTGCAAGCGCGTCGGAGTGGCGGTCCTGGGAATGGAAGTGCCTCATACGCACATCCATCTGGTGCCGCTGCAGAGCGAAGGAGACCTCGATTTCCGAAAGGAGCGTCCGCAGGTGAGCGACTCTCAGAAAGCGGCCATCGCAAAAGCAATCCTCGAAGAATATGAGAAGCTTTAAAGTACTTGCCGCAGCCGCCCTGCTGGCCGTTTCCTGCGCTCCCAAGGCAGGGATCGAACTCAAGCTGACAGACGCCCCGTCCCACGAGGTCGAGGTGAGGATGCTGGACGTAAACACCTGGAAAATCCTCGATACTGTAAAGACCGGCTCTGACGGAAGGCTCCGCTACTCGGTGAAGGTGGAAAAGGGCAAGCCCGAATTCGTTTACCTCTACTCAGGAACCACCCGGCTCGCATCCCTTCTTCTGCACAGCGGAGACAGGGTTATCGTAACGGCGGACACGCTCGGCTCCTATTCCGTAGAGGGTTCGGAAGACTGCACCCTGCTTGGGGAACGCGAGGCGTCCTTTGCCGCCTTCGCTTCTGAAATGGCGGTCCTTGATGCCCGAGGCGGCCGAAATGCCGAAATGGCGAAGCTTTTCGTAAAGCATTACCGCGAAGACGTTTCCTTTGTGCTCGGCCATCCGAGGTCGCTCGTGTGCATACCTGTCCTCTACGAAAGCCTGAATGAATACACTCCCGTTTTCGGGCAGCAGACCGACGCCGTCATCTTCAGGACCGTCACCGACAGCCTCAAGGCAGCATATCCGGAGTCCGGCTATGTGAAGGCCCTTGAAAAAGAAACCGTCCGCCGCGAGCAGGCTCTTTCGCTGCGGCACAGGCTCAGCGGTGCAAAGCAGATGGATTATCCCGAGGTCGTGCTTCCCGGAATGGACGGCGCGGACGTGGCGCTGACTTCTGTGGAGGCGAAAGCCGTCCTCCTGCATTTCTGGTCGCCTTCGGTGCCGGAGCAGAAGATGTTCAACCAGGATGTCCTGAAGCCGCTCTACGAGAAGTATTCCTCCCGCGGGTTCCAGATTTATGCGGTTGGCGCAGCCGCCGAAAAGACCCTATGGGCTTCGGTAGTAAACTCCCAGAAACTGCCGTGGATAAACGTTTACGACCGCACCGGACTGAGCCTTGCAAACTACAACGTAGCGAGTCTCCCGTCTTCGGTTCTCATCTACGACGGCAACGTTTCGGTCATCACCGGTGAGGAAGGCCTCCGCCGCGAACTCGACAAAGTGCTAAAATAGATTCTTCCGGCTTACCGTGGCCACAAACTCCTTCAGGTAGAAGGGTTCGAAATAGGCCACGTCACGGAAATTCCCTTCAGACAATTCCCTGAGTGCAGGTGTGAGCATGAACCTTGCCTCGGGGCATTGCTGTATAAAGGCGTTGCCCTTCGCAGGCAGCACTCCGGCTGCCTTTTCCGCAGCATCGCCTATGACAGCCACGGGACCTTCTGCAAAAAGGGGGGCGTAGGAAGACGCTTCCAGCACCACGGGGGCGATTTCTCCGGTACGCTTGCCCTCGGGGGTGAACGGCGCCGCGTAAACTTCCATGCGGCGTGCATCCACCATAGGGAGAATGGCCTTGCACCCTTGCGGAAGCAGGCCTTTTTCGATGGCCTGGCAGGCGAGTATAGTGAGCGTATCCACCGCAAGAAGAGGCTTTCCTGTCCCGAAACAGAGGCCCTTTGCCGTAGAGACCCCGACCCTGAGACCCGTGTAGGAGCCGGGCCCCATGCCCACGCATACTGCGTCGGCATCGGATGCCTTCCATCCCGCTTCGTCCAGCATTTCCCTTATGAAAGGTGCGGTAAGCGATGCGTGAGCCCTCGGTTCCTGGGAGCGGCGTTCGCAGATTATCTTCCCGTCTTCGGCGAGGGCCGTGGAACACAGTGAAGTGGAAGTTTCGATGAGTATGAGCCGTGTGGACACTTTTTACAGATTAAGCAGGTTCTTCAGATAGGGAAAAACTTTGAGCGATGCGTCCCGCAGGGCCGTATAGACGACCGAATTCTGCAGGATTTCGCTGTTTACGAGCCCCCATTTGGCATTGAGGGTGTCGAACACAAAGATGATGAGCCCGATGACGAGGGCGGCCTTCAGCAGGGCGAAAACGATTCCGAGAAGCCTGTTCAGCAGCCCCAGCGAAGCAAGTGACAGGGTTTTGCTGAGCAGCTGCCCCAGCAGATGGAGAAGAAATACGGAGAGGATGACTATGAGCGCGAAACTGATTACGCTTATCACCTTCTGGTCCACGCTCAGGAACTCCTTGAGGGACGCTCCCAGAGGGCCGGCGAAACGGTAGGCAAGCCAGGCTCCGATAAAGATGGAAAATATGCTTACGACCTGTTCGACAAAGCCCTTCTGGATGCCCCTTACAAGGGCCGGAATGAAGCAGAGCAGGAGTAAAATGTCAAGCGTTCCCATCGTTTTGTTATAACCTCAGAATTTCTTATCTTTGTGAATTGATTTGTGAGTACAAATTTAGAGAAAATTTATGAGTTTCAAAGAATATAAGGGTTTGGATCTGGTGGAAACGGGACGCAGGGTACTGCGGCGCTGGAAAGAGGAGCATACATTCGAGAAGAGCATTGCGCTTCGCGAGGGAGCGCCGGAATTCATATTCTTTGAAGGTCCCCCGAGTGCAAACGGAAAGCCGGGCATACATCACGTGATGGCCCGTTCCATCAAGGACTCCATCTGCCGCTACAAGAGCATGACGGGCTACAAGGTGCGCCGCCGCGCCGGCTGGGACACCCACGGGCTCCCGGTGGAGATAGGTGTGGAGAAGAAGCTCGGCATCCACAAGGAAGACATCGGAAAGAGTATCAGCGTCGAAGAATACAACCGCACCTGCCGCCAGGAGGTGATGAAGTACACAATGGAATGGGAAACCATGACCGAGCGCGTCGGTTACTGGGTTGACATGAAAGACCCGTACATAACCTACGACAACCGCTATATCGAAACCCTCTGGTACCTTCTGCGCCGCATCTACGACAAGGGTTTTCTCTACAAGGGCTACAGCATACAGCCGTTCAGCCCCTCCGACGGAACCGGGCTCTCTTCGCACGAGCTCAACCAGCCGGGCTGCTACAAGGACGTCACCGATACCACCTGCACGGTGCAGTTCGAGATGGTTCCCGATGCCGCCCACGGGCAGCTCTTTGACGACGGTCCGCTCTATTTTATCGCATGGACCACGACGCCGTGGACCCTTCCCAGCAACATGGCCCTCTGCGTGGGCCCGAAAATCGACTACGTAAGGGTGAAGGCCTGCAATCCGTACAGCGGCGCCCCCGCCGTGTATGTCGTTGCAAAGGCACTGGTGGAGACTTGGTTCGGAAAGATAGAACATGAGGTTCTTCCGGGCGAAATAAAGGGCTCCGGCCTCATAGGCCTTCGCTACCGCCAGCTCATACCCTGGCTGCGCAGCGCACAGGAGGGCGATGCCTTCAGGGTTATCGGAGGCGATTACGTTACAACTGAAGAAGGAACCGGCATCGTGCATATCGCAGGCACTTTCGGAGCCGACGACAAGCGCGTCAGCGAAGCTTCCGGAATAGCCGCGATGATGGTTCTCGACCGCGACGGCATCCGTCAGGCCCAGGTGGACCGCGAGGGCCGCTTCTACCGTATCGAAGACCTTGATCCTGAATATGTCAGGACATCCGTGGCTCCCGAGTACTCCGAGTTCGCGGGACGTTATGTTAAAAACGCTTTTGACGATTCCCTCCCGAAGGACGCTCCCACGCTCGACGTGGACCTCTGCATGATGCTCAAGTCCCAGGGCAAGGCGTTCAGGATACAGAAGCATGTCCACAGCTATCCGCACAGTTGGCGCACGGACAAGCCAGTCCTCTATTATCCCCTCGACGCATGGTTCATAAAGACCACCGCCGTGAAGGAGAAGATGGTGCAGCTCAACTCCCGGATAAGCTGGAAACCCGAAAGTACGGGCACCGGCCGTTTCGGACAGTGGCTGGAAAACATACAGGACTGGAACCTCAGCCGCAGCCGTTTCTGGGGAACTCCGCTCCCAATCTGGCGTACGGAAGACGGCAGGGAAGAGAAGTGCATAGGCAGCGCAGCCGAACTCTACGCCGAAATCGAAAAGGCCGTGGAAGCCGGAATCATGTCCTCCAATCCCATGAAGGAGAAGGGGTTCGATCCGTCCGACATGAGCCTTGCCAACTACGAAAAGATAGACCTTCACAGGCCCTATGTTGACAATGTCTTCCTGGTGAGCCCCTCGGGCAGGAAGATGAAACGCGAGACCGACCTTATCGACGTCTGGTTCGATTCGGGCGCCATGCCCTATGCCCAGACTGGTCTTCGCGGGCGCGACAGTTCGGATTTCGGAGCTACAGCCGATTTCATCGCCGAAGGCGTGGACCAGACCCGCGGGTGGTTCTACACCCTCCATGCAATCCATACGATGGTGGACGGCACCCCGGCGTTCAAGAGGGTGATTTCCAACGGTCTCGTCCTCGACAAGGACGGCAACAAGATGAGCAAACGCCTCGGCAATGCCGTGGATCCCTTCCTCGAACTGGACAAGTTCGGGGCAGACGCCCTGCGCTGGTACATGCTCACCAACGCCCAGCCCTGGGACAACCTCCGTTTCGACGAGGCAGGGGTGGACGAGGTGCGCCGCAAGTTCTTCGGCACCCTCTACAACACCTATTCCTTCTTTGCCCTTTATGCCAATGTGGATGGCTTCGAGCCGGGAAAGGAGCCTGAAGTGCCCGTTTCCGAGCGTCCGGAACTCGACCGCTGGATAGTGTCCCTGCAGAACAGTCTCATAAGGGATGTGCGCGCCGCATACGAAGACTACGACGTCACCACCGCAGGCCGTCTCATTCAGGACTTCGTCTGCGACATGCTCTCCAACTGGTACGTGCGTCTGGGGCGCAAGCGTTTCTGGGGAGGCGGCCTCAGCAAAGACAAACTCTCCGCATATCAGACCCTCCTGGGCGCGCTGCGCACCGTGGCCCTGCTCTCCGCTCCCATAGCTCCCTTCTATTCGGACGAACTCTGGCAGGACCTTGGAGGCAGCGGAAGCGTTCACTTCGAGGATTTCCCCGTCTCCGAAGCGGGCCTGGTGGATTCCGACCTCGAAGAGCGCATGGCGCTCGCACAGAAGGCCACCTCGCTTGTCCTGGCGCTACGCCGCAAGGTGAACATCAAGGTGCGCCAGCCCCTTTCGAGGCTGGTGGTTCCGGTTATCTCCGAAAAGGTGCGCGGCCAGCTGGAGCAGGTGAAAGACATCATCCTCACCGAAGTAAATGTTAAGGAAGCTTCCTTTGTGGATGACGCCGCGTCGCTTATAACATACAGGATAAAGCCCAATTTCCGCAGCCTCGGAAAGAAATACGGCTCGCGCATGAAAGAGATAGCCTCCGCATTCGCCACCCTTCCGCAGGAGACCATAGCCGCGATAAAGGCGGCAGGGGAGTACTGCCTCAGCCTTCCGGGAGGAGAAGTTGCGCTGAGTCCCGAAGACTACGAAATCATCTCCCAGGATATGCCGGGATGGCTCGTCGCAAGCGACGGCGCCCTCACCCTGGCTCTCGACATAGAGCTCACGGATGCCCTGCGTCGCGAAGGAACGGCGCGCGAACTCGTGAACCGCATCCAGAACATCCGCAAGGATTCCGGCTTCGAGGTTACCGACAAGGTGAACGTGAGCATCTGGGCGGAAGGAGAACCCCTGCAGGAGATTTCTTCCTGCCTGGAAGAATACCGCGAATACATATCGGCCCAGACCCTCGCCCTCTCGGTGGAGCTTTCCTCCGAAAAGGAGGGCACGGAGGTGGCCTGGGATGAGCATACAATAAATATCAAAGCAACCCGCAATTAAACCTTGGATTATGGCTATGGAAGAAAACAAGACCCGTTATTCCGATGAAGAACTTGAAGAGTTCAGGGTTATCATCGAAGGAATGCTGGAGAAGGCCCGCACCGAGTATAACACCCTGCGTCAGGTTGTGATGCATGGCGGCAACAACGACATCGAAGACACTTCCCCGTCTTTCAAGACCGTTGAGGACGACGGTGCCAACCAGCTTACCAAGGAAGAGGCAAGCCAGCTTGCCCAGCGCCAGTATAAGTTTATCAAGAACCTCGAGGCCGCACTTGTCCGTATTGAGAACAAGACTTACGGGGTGTGCCGCGTTACCGGCAAGCTCATCCCCAAGGAGAGGCTCCGCCTGGTTCCGCATGCAACCCTCACCGTAGAGGCGAAAGAGATGCTCGCAAAGCAGGGGAAGAATTAGCGGGGAGATGGATAAAACTGCGAAACGGGGCCTCCTTCTCCTGGTCCTCGGAATATTACTCGTCGTGATAGACCAGGTCATAAAGGTCCTGGTGAAGACGGGCATGGACCTTGGCGAGCAGATATTCGTGATAGGGCAGTGGTTCCGCATCTGTTTCGTGGAGAACGAGGGGATGGCCTTCGGAATGAAGTTCGGCGGCGCGGTGGGCAAATTCCTGCTGAGCCTGTTCCGTATCTGCCTCTGCGGAGTGCTGGTGTGGTGGATTTCTTCCCTTAATAAAAAGGGCAAAGCACCCGTCGGAGTGCTTGTGGGGCTGACTCTCATCACTGCCGGAGCCTTCGGCAACATCATCGACAGCCTTTTCTATGGGCTCATCTGGGATTATGCCCCGTTTATGTTCGGAAAAGTGGTGGACATGTTCTATTTCCCCATTATCCGCTCGGGCGAAAGGGTTCTGTTCTTCAGCCCGGTGTTCAACTTTGCGGACAGCTGCGTGACGGTAGGGGCGTTCTACCTGATATTGTTCCAGTGGAAATTCTTCGCGAAGGAAGAAAAATTATCTGAAAAGTAAGGCGATTCCTGCCCCGAGAGTAAAGCGGTGCAGTATGTCCTGCTCGCTTCCGGAGCGGTCGAGAAGGCCATAATCGACTGTGAATTCCAGCCTTAGCAGATTCACGAATTCGAAACCGATACCGCCCAGGACTCCAATGTCGAAACGGCGGTATCCGTTGTAATTGGTATCACCCCCGAAATGGTCCACGTTCCAGTGGTGCGTGCCGTCGATTCCCGGCCAGCTGGAATAGGTTTTGGACGACAGACAGTACATTACCTCGGCTCCGGCGCATGCGTAGGCGCCAAGCCACGGGGCAAGCGCCACCTTATATCTCATACGGGCGGGGACGCTTATGTAGTGCTCGTCGGAGACTACGTTGCCGGTGCTTGCAACCGAATAATGCGGATCCCCAAAAATACTGAGCATGTCGCTTTCCGTCCCTGTGGCATAACTGTACAGGATTGACCAGTCGGCGCTGAGGCCAACTATCGGAAGCAGGTAGGAAGAGGTGACCCCGGCGTACAGGCCGTCAGCCCAGGCATACCGGTAGTTGCGGTAACCGTCGGACGCTACCGACGTGCTTATGAGCTGGCTCTTCTGCCAGCCGGCGCACACGGACATCTGGGCCGAGGCGCAGAGGCTTCCGAGAAGCAGTGATGCAATTATGGCGGAGATGCGTTTCATGCGAAGGCAAATTTACGAGTAAACGGAGAAAAAAACAAATGCTACCCTCTTTTTGGCAGGATAGCATTTGCTATGATAACAGGAGCACCAGCTCCGGCGTTTTTTAGAAGAGATATGCTACGCCGAAGTTGAAGCCGGTGTTGTTGTTGTAGTTGTACTTGACGGGATCCTGGTCGCCGGTGTAGCGGTTGAGCAGACCGTAGTTGTAACCTACGGTAACGCGGATCATGTCAACGATATCGAGGGCGAGGCCGCCGCCGATGGCGATGTTGAACTTGCTGTAATCGCTGTCGTCACCATAAAGGTCGGTGGTGTTGGTGGTGCTGCCGTTCTCATATTTGACCTTGGATGCAAGTCCGAGGCTGAAGGTGGGACCTACATAAGGAGCGATGGCGAGGGTGCCGGGAACAAGGTCGAGCTTGTAGCTGAAGTTGATGGGGAGGTTGAGGTAGCTTTCGCTGCCGGACTCGACGCCACCGAGGATATCTTTGTCCTTCTTATAGGAAACGCTTGAGAAATAAAGGCCGGGAGTGATGCCGATGCCGGGGCCGAGGGTGAGGACGGTGTAGGATGCGCCTGCATAGAAGCCGCCGAATTCCTGGGAGTCAGTATTGGTTGTGCTGCCGGAGGTTGCGGTGACTTTCATTGTGCTGGTGGTATAACCGGCGCCTACGCTGAGGCCCTCGATCTGGGCAAACGCTGTGGTAGCTGCTGCAGCTACGAGAGCGATGGAAAGGATGAATTTCTTCATTGTAAATAAGTTTTAAGTATTGTTTTCT
>CADBSV010000028.1 GCA_902797435.1 uncultured Bacteroidia bacterium | reverse complement strand
TGCGCCCCTTCTAGGACTTGAACCTAGGACCCCCTGATTAACAGTCAGATGCTCTAACCAACTGAGCTAAAGAGGCAGATTTTGGGATTGCAAAGGTACTACAAAATTGCAATTATCCAAAATTTTTAAGAGTTTTTTTAGATTTCCTGCTGTTTTCTTTTCCAGTTGAGCATGGGCAGCAGGAAAGAAATCACTGCGGCGCCGAGCCAGAAAATGCTCACGTAGCGGAAATCATGGCCCTGGGCGGCATCGCCTCCGTCCATCAGAAGGCCCGTTATGATGTTCTGCAGGCCGGCTGCGGCATAGGATGCTATGCCCACGATTCCGAGAGCGGCACCGGATGCCTTGCGGGGAACGAGGTCGATGGCCATGAGGCCGCCGAGGAAGGCTATGAGCACTCCGATGGCAATTCCGAAGAGAACCATTGCGAGGATATTGACCCATTTGGCCGGACCTCCGTAAAGGAACAGCGCCAGGGCAACTGCCTCGAGCACGCCGGCGACAAATGCCGGATACTTGCGGTCTCCCTTGAAGATGACGTCCGAAAGCCATCCTGAAACTACGGTTCCGATAATGCCGAAAATGGGATTGATTCCTATGATGGTGGCAGCTTCGCCGAGACTGAATCCCTTGGCTTCCTGAAGGAAGATTGTGCCCCACTCGTTAATGGCATAGCGGCTCATATACATGAACGCGCTGGAGAGGGCGAGAATCCATACGCCGGGATTCTTTATGACTGCGGCCTGCATGCGCTTCGTTTCCGCCCTGGCTGCCTGTTTCGCATCGGCGGCGGCCTGCATCATGCTATCGTGGTCGCGGTCATACTCTTCCTGGGTCTTCTCTCCCGAAAGGACTTCGATTGGAGGCAGCCCCTTGCTTTCCGGGGAATCGTGGAAGAATAGGAGCACCAGGACAAGCCCTACGAGCCCGGCAAGGGCGGCTCCGAAGAATCCCCACTTCCATCCGAACGCGGCGACTATGGACCCAACGAATACGAAAGAAAGGCCTTCACCTATGTTATGGGATGCGCTGAAGATACCGTAGAAGGTGCCTCGGACCTTGAGCGGGAACCAGCGTGATAGCGATACTATCGATGCCGGAGCTCCCATGCTCTGCGCCCATCCGTTGGCAGCCCAGAAAATGCAGAAGCTCACGAAGAGTGCAGAATTTGCAATGGAGCCGTTAAGGGCGCTTACTCCCAGGATGCCCATTATGAAGTTCATCGCGACGGATACGGTTATGCCGATTGCCATGAAACGCTTTATGTTTGCGCTGTCGGCAAGGAAACCGTTCACGAGCTTGCCCACTGCGTATGTCCAGTACAGGCAGGCTCCGATGACACCCAGCTGCGTTGCAGTGAGGAGGCCGGCGTCGATGATGGGCTGTTTCATCACGCCCATCGAGAGGCGGCACACGTAATAGAGGGCATATCCGAAGGTTGCAGCCAGGAAGGTCTGCATCCTGCGGCTCTTGTAGGCTTTGTCTGTTTTGATATCTACCATGGCTTGGTTTTATTTTAGTGTGTGGCGGCCTTTCTTGCTGAGCCAGCCGATGAGAAGCTCGGGGCGGTCGGTCTGGATCATCGAAACTCCATTGTCCAGATAGCGGCCATACACGTCGCCCGGATCCTTGGCTATATAGGCGGCATCGTCATCGCCACCGTTTCCGCCGCAGAGCGAGGGCCAGATGGTGTTCACCCATACCTTGGAGCCCTGTTTCCGGATTTTTTCGCATGCCTGTTCGAAAGCCCCGTCTTCCTTCTGCCAGCAGACTTCGTAGGCAAGCGGCACGACGCCCTTGTCCAGATAGGAGTTGAAAAGCTTTGCGCCCTTTTCCTTCTGTATGTCCACTATTGGCATATAAAGCATGTTATGCGGATGCAGCGCTTCCTTGGCGGCGACGGTCTCTATCGACTTCTTGCCTTTGATGAGAACCTGGTCCGTGACTCCCAGTTCTTCGGTTATGGCGAGGCACTGCTCATAGTAGTTCCAGCCTTTGTCGATATTTACGCAGATCCTGTCCTTCGTGCACTGCAGAGCCTCTTTGAGGGTAGGCATCCGGAGCGTGTCGATAGGAGTTGCGCGGTGCATCCTGTAGAGGGACAGCTGCTTTATTTCCGCGAGCGTCAGGTCGCTTACCTTGGGGCTCTTGTCGGGCTGCCCCTTGAATACGATATTGAAGTTGGTGGTGCGCAGCACATCGGAATCGTGGCAGAGCACCAGCACCGAGTCGGCTGTCATGTGGACGTCGATTTCCACGATGTCGGCACCCATCTCGATGACGCTTTCGATGGCAGGGATGGAATTCTCCGGCCAGTTGCGCCAGTCTCCCCGGTGGCAGGCCACCAGAACGTATTCTGACGAGGGGTTATGGATCTGGGCGGCAATGGCCTCGGCACGGTTGGCATATCGGGAGGCGTTCCTGCCACAGGAAACAAGGCAGAGGAGCCCTGCGGCAAAAAGCAATAAGTTTCTCATTTTGCAGGTTGTTTGTTCCTGCAAAGATACAAAGTTATTCCCGGAATTGCTAAATACGGGGCAGAAAAGATGTCTGGGGACCTTGGCGAAGGTCGCGTTTTTTTGCTATATTTGTCGTTTGTGTGCAAACCCGAGCATGCAGGCATATAGACTATGGATGTAGAATTGCTGTCAAAAATGATTCTGGAACTGGTTCCGGACCACTCTGAGGTGGGCCTGCCGGGGCTCGGCACCTTCGTGTCCGAGTTCGTCCCGGCCAGTTTCTCGGATCGCGGCTATACCATCAATCCCCCTTACAAGAGGGTTTCCTTTGTCCCCGGGACCGTTACGGACAGCTCCCTCGTAAAGCTCTATGCCGGCAGCAACGGTATCGACGAGGATCAGGCAAAAGCCATCCTGCAGCACTTCCTCGAAGAGATGAAGGGTGTGCTGATGGATCGCAAGACGGTGGTTTTCCCCGGGCTGGGGCGTCTGCGCGCAACCCGGCAGAACAACATCTTTTTCATTACCGACGAAGACCTTGACATCTATCCGGAAGGGTTCGGCCTTGCTCCGATAAGCCTCAAGAACCACGAGCAGACTCCGACCGAAATCCACCACGTAGTGGAAGAACTGGCCGATATACTGATAGAACCGGCGGAAGCCGCGCCGGCCGCCCAGCCCTCTGAGGCTCAGGCTGCAGTGGAGCCAGCGGTCGCAACCGAAGAAGCCGTTCCGGAAGAGGAGACCCCAGTGCCGGAACCTGCCGTAGAAGAGGCTGTCCCTGAAGAGGAGCCTTCGGCTGTGCAGGAGTCCGCCCGCGAAATCCGACGGAAGGCCAGGGCCGAACGCAGGCTGCAGAGGAAGGCCAGGCCCAGGCGGAAAGTAAGCAAATGGGTGTGGCTGACTCCGCTGCTTTTGACGGCGCTTGCCGGAATAGCCGCCGCCGTTTTCATGATACTCGTCCAGGTGGCTCCCGATTTCATAGACTCCCTTCTCTATACGCCCGAGCAGCTGCGGATAATAAATTATTAGCCGTATGTTCTCTCTGGTCTATCCTCCCGACTCTTCACCCCTCATAGGCCGCCCTATAAGCAACCGCGACGAACTTTTGCCTGTCGTAGAAGCCAGCGGCATTGTGACGGGAATGGCTCCGCGCAGTCTCTGCCATGGCGGGAGCATGCTGCTTCATCCGGTGGTGAACCTTCACATAATAGACCGCGGCGAACGGCTTTGCCTTCAGAAGCGCAGTGCCTCCAAACACACGTGGCCCGGGTGCTGGGATACTTCTGTCGGAGGACATGTTTCCTACGGAGAGCAGCCCGACGAGGCCCTTTTCAGGGAAGCCGGAGAAGAACTTGGTCTGTACGACTTCAATCCTGTCTTCCTCGGAGCGGAAGTGTACGAGAATCAAAGGGAAAAAGAACTTGTACTTCTCTATGCCACAATTCTTTCCGAAGTCCCCGGACCCTTGAATCAGGAAGTCTCCGAAGTGCGCTGGTGGACGTTCGCCCAGATACGCAACGCTCCAAAACAGGCATTCACCCCTCAGTTTTTATTTGAATTCGAAAGAATTGGCGAAAAACTGCTTTCCCTTTTATGAGTGACATCGAAAAATTCATACGTGACCAACTGTCGGTATGGCCGCTCGCAGCCGCCAATTTCCGTCTTGTAAAGGGCGCGTCCTGCAAAGAGTTTACCCTTGGTTCCCAGAAGGTCATCGTGCAGATGAACCCGTGCCGCATCGTTTCGTCAACCGCCGAAACCGACCCCGGCACAATATCTGCCCGCAAGTGCTTCCTGTGTCCGGAGAACCGTCCCAAAGAGCAGTTCCACCTGAAGTACGAGGGTAAGAAGGGGCGCAGTTACAATATCCAGGTGAATCCTTATCCAATATTCCGGAATCATCTTGTGATTGCGCGCGATACTCACATGCCCCAGACCATCTGGCACCATTTCCCCGACATGCTGCTGTTCGCCCGTTCGTATCCCGAATATACAGTCTATTACAACGGCCCTTTCAGCGGCGCTTCCGCTCCGGACCACCTGCATTTCCAGGCTTGCCCGAGGGACGTGCTTCCCGTGGTGAACGACATCGATTCCTTCCTCGACAACCCAGGCATGCAGATAGCCAGCGTGCAGGATGCAACGCTCTATAAATATGAAGGTTATACGAGGGGAATATATGCCCTCAAGGCCACCACGCAGAAGTCCATGGCAAAGCTGGCCTACCGCCTTCTGGAGTGTTCGCCGCGAAGGGAAGGCGAGAGCGAACCCCGTTTCAACCTGTACTGCTGGTACAAGGCAGGGGAGCTGCGCACCATGGTTGCTCTCCGCTCCGAATTCCGCAGCCACCACTATCACTGCGCGGGGGAAGATCACCTGACCATGAGCCCCGGTGCGGCCGAAATGGCAGGTTTCTTCGTCGCTCCGCTCGAAGAGGACTTTGCCAAGATATCCCCCCGCCTGCTCTCCGAAATGATAGACGAAGTGAGCATTTCCGAAGAAGAGGACAAGATGGTGGTGTGGCGGCTTACCCGCAGGCAGCCGATGATAGACGTGGGCATAATGGCGGCGGATGAAATCCGTTTTGAAATCATTTCCGACGGCGCCGGCCCCCAGAGGGTTTCCTTCTCCGACGGCCGCATCAATTATGGCGGAGCACTTTACGACTCTCTCACCTTCGATGCCGTCACCCGTTCGACCCTCTTCGCAGAGCCCACCTTCATCCTCTACGACGTGCCCATAGGAATAGGTTTCCACTGGGAGCGCAAGGTTACCCGAAAATTTGCCGGCCGGCTCAGTTTCATAGTAGAAGGAGACAAAATAAGGGCAGTCAACAGGATAGGCATGGAAGATTATCTGCTGAGCGTCATAAGCAGCGAGATGCGCTCGACCGCTCCGCTGGAATTCATGAAGGCCCATGCCGTCATAGCCCGCAGCTGGCTCATGGGCAACCTTCGCTCGCATGAGGGGTTCGATGTCTGTGCGGACGACCACTGCCAGCGCTACCAGGGCCTCGACGACGCCTGCACGCTTGCGGTGCGGGATGCCATAGACCAGACCTGGGGGCAGGTTCTCACATTTGAAGGAAAAGTGTGCGATGCCCGCTACCACAAGTGCTGCGGCGGCCGCACTGAGCTTTTCAGCACATGCTGGGAGGGGGAGGACAAGCCCTATCTTCAGAGCGTGGAAGACCCGTTCTGCGCGCAGGCAGATCCCGATCTTCTGAAAAGGGTGCTTGTCGATTACGATATTGAGACAAAAGACTTCTACAACTGGGAAGTTCATTACACGCGGGCGGAGCTTTCCGCTCTTGTCGCCCGCAGGACAGGAAAGGATTTCGGTGAGATACTGTCGCTCGAACCGGTGAAAACCGGGCCTTCCGGGCGCATCAGTTACCTCAAGATAACTGGCACCAAGCTCACCGGGACCGTAGGACGCGAACTCCAGGTGCGCCGCATCCTCAGCGAATCCCATCTCAAGAGTTCCGCTTTCACGGTGCAGTGGAATGGGGACGTGTGCACCCTCAGGGGCCGCGGCTGGGGACATGGCGTAGGCCTTTGCCAGATAGGCGCTGCCGTAATGGCGGACAAGGGATTCAGCTGCAGGGAGATCCTTTCACATTATTATCCTGGAGCGGTTATAAGCGGTGCGGATGAGTAGGCGTTCGGCATGGACATGGGTGCCTACCCTGTATTTTTTTGAAGGCATCCCCTATTTTCTTGTGAATGTGGTGTCGGTCACCATGTTCAAGCGTCTCGGCATGGACAATGCTTCACTTGCGGCGCTCACGTCACTGCTGTATCTTCCGTGGGTGATAAAGCCTCTGTGGAGTCCGGTTGTGGATGTGGTAAAGACCAAGCGCTGGTGGATACTGGTGATGCAGGCCTGTCTCGCCGCATTGTTCGCGGTGCTTGCCTTCTCGCTTCCGCGCAGCACCGGACGGCCTGTGGGGGCATTCGTTCCTGCCCTTGTGCTCTTTTATGTATGCGCAATGCTCTCTGCGACGCACGACATAGCCGCGGACGGATTCTATATGCTCTCGCTTCCGCAGCGGGAGCAGAGCCTCTTTGTCGGCATACGCAGTACCTTCTACCGAATTTCAAGCGTCTTCGGACAGGGTGTCATCGTCGTGGTGGCAGGCATCCTCGAGACTTCCCTGGGGCAGATTCCCCGGGCATGGTCGCTCACGCTTCTCGGTAGCAGCATCCTGCTCGCCCTGCTGGCGCTCTGGCATTTCCGCTTCCTTCCAAAGACAGAAAGCGTCGCTGCTGCAGGGGAGCCCGCCGCCGCATCGAGGAACAACCGTTCTTTTTCCGGCGCGTTCGCGTCGTTTTTCCGCAAACCCGGCATAGGCCTCGCGCTGGCTTTCATGCTGCTTTTCCGTCTTCCCGAAGCCTTCTCGGTAAAGATGCTCACTCCTTTCCTTCTCGACCCGGCAGACTCCGGGGGACTCGGGCTCAGCACGGCCCAAAGCGGCCTTGTGTATGGAACCGCGGGGGTGATTGCGCTTACCGTAGGAGGCATCCTCGGCGGCGTCTATGCGGCAAAAAAGGGGCTTCGGAGGGCAATGTGGCCCATGGCCCTCAGCCTTGCGCTGCCTTGCGCCGTGTATCTTTACATGGCTGCGGTCCAGCCTTCGCAGCTGTGGATTGTGTATCTGTGTGTCGCTTTCGACCAGTTCGGCTATGGTTTCGGCTTTACCGCCTATATGCTGTATCTGATGTATTTCAGCGACGGCGAGTACAAGACAAGCCATTATGCGATCTGTACCGCATTCATGGCCCTGAGTATGATGGTTCCCGGTTTTTTTGCCGGATGGCTCCAGCAAAGCCTTGGTTATACGGGCTTTTTCGTAATGGTGATGGTCTGCTGTCTGGCTACCGTTATCGTTACGGCTGTCCTGGCCCCGCGCATTAAAAATGGCTGATATGGCATATTTCTTGAAACTTTTTGGGTAAATTTGCATCTAATAGATAAAGAAACACTAAAAAAGTCCAGCGCCATGAAAAATTATTTAAGATTATCGCTTGCAGCCTTAGCAGCTTTGGCTCTTGCCCTCACGCCGGTTTACTCAGGCGCTCAGACTCGCGGCGGAAGCAGCAGTTCCCGCAGCAGCTCTACCCGTTCCAGCAGAAGCAGCGCCTCCCGCTCCAGCAGCAGTTCCCGCAGCAGCTCGACCCGCTCCTCCGGAAGCAGCAGCGTCTCCCGCTCCGGCAGCAGTTCCCGCAGCAGCTCAACACGCTCCAGCGGAAGTTATTCCCGTTCTTCCGGCAGTTCCAGCCGTTCTTCCGGCAGCATCGGTTCTTCCTCCAGCACCACATCCAGGTCTCAGGGCGGAACCGTCAGCGGACGCTCAGGCAGCAGCTCCACCCGCTCCAGCGGAAGCGTTTCATCCAGCCGTTCAGGCAGCACCGTCAGCAGGGGCTCTTCTTCCAGGACTACCAATTCCGGATCCGGCAGCAGAACCTCTTCTACTGCAGCAACAAGGAGCACAGGCGGCAGCTCTTCCTCCTCCGGTGCCGTTACGCCCTCGACCCGCGGCGGCAGTGCCATAGGCAGGACCGTGAGCGGAAGCGGTGGAAGCGGCACCACAACCCGCGGCTCAGGCACCACAACCCGTGGCTCCGGCACCGTCAATGCAGGCGGCAGCGTCAGCGGAGGCCGCGGAGAGAACCACTCCCACAGCTACGACCGCCAGACCCAGGCCCCCAATGGAGTACGCTTCGACAACGGCGGCCGCAGGGTTCATCCCCACAACCGCCCCTACATGGAGTGGAGCCGTCCCGGACACTTCTACGGACACGATCCCCACTATTTCGGATACAGGGTTCACTACCTGCCCCATTACCGCAGGGTAAGATACTGGGGACTGGACTACTACCTGTACAACGATATATGGTATCGTCCCTGGAACGGAGTCTATGTCGTATGCCGTCCTCCCTACGGAGTGGTCTTCGCCCGTGAGCTTTATTCGCTCGAACTCGATGTCATCCGCTTCTCCTACTACAACAGGGTTTACCGCGAGTATCAGGCCATCAACTCCAATTACTCCACTATCCAGGAGCAGAACAAGCTGATTGCCGAGAACAACGCCCTTATTGCACAGCAGAATGCAGTGATAGCAGAGCAGAACGCCACCATGGCGCAGCAGAATGCAGCCGCAAAGCAGCAGGAAACCACCGTGGACATGAATACTCTGAAGAGTCTTGCTTCCTACAAGCTGGCAACCTCGCTCGGGCTCATCCAGAGCTTCGCCTCCTCATCCACTGAGTATTACTACGACGACGGAGTGTTCTTCGTGCTCGGCTCCGACGGTCAGTACAAGACAATCATACCTCCCGCAGGCGCCCTTATCAAGGCTCTGCCCGATGACTACGAGACCGTCACTCTTTCCGACGGAAACGAGTACTACAAGGTTGACGACACCATCTACCGCATGACGGTAACCGACGGAGTTCCCTACTTCGAGGTGCTCGGCCAGGTACAGAGCAACACTCTGGTGGTCAAATAGATTCTGAAATCTTAAGCAGATTTTCCCGGGGCCCGGAACTGAGCAGTTCGGTCCCGGGATTTTCGTCTTCGGAGCTGATTCCTGCCTGACGCAGGACATCTGCCAGGCGTCTGGCAACTGCCGGGGCGGGGTCGATGAATTCGATTCCGGTGTAACCCTCCTCTTCGGCAACTTTCTTCAGGGTGTCGAGCAGGAAGGGATAATGGGTGCAGCCAAGGACAATGCGGTCGGCGCCCTCCTCCAGGAGGGGCAGGAGGCTGCGCCTTACGGTCTCTTCCGCTTCGGGCCCGGTGAGCTGCCCGCGCTCGACAAGTTCCACGAACCCCCGTCCTACCCTTTCTTCTATGCGCACGCCATCGGAGAAACGTCCCTTGGTGGTGAGGTATTTGCTCCCTTTGAGCGTGCCTGCCGTCGCCAGGACGCCAATCACTCCGGTGGAGGTTCCCAGCGCCGCAGGCTTTACGGCAGGTTCCATCCCGACGAAGGGTATGCTGTATTTTGAGCGGAGCGTTGCGATTGCGGCGCTGGTGGCCGTGTTGCATGCCAGGACGACGGCTTCGGCTCCGCGGTCGAGGAACCCGTCAACTATGCTCAGCAACCTTTGCCTTATGAATGCCGGGGATTTGTCGCCGTAGGGGCAGTTGGCATTGTCGGCATAATAGATATAATGCTCGCGGGGCAGGGCCTTGCGCAGCTCGCGGAGAACGCTGAGCCCTCCGCAGCCTGAATCCATTATGCCTATGACTGCCATATTTGTTGTAAAGATAGCAATAAAGACAAAAAAACGTATCTTTGTGAATAAAAGATGAAGACGCTGGTAATAGTCGTTACGTTCAACGGGATGCGGTGGATCGACCGTTGCCTGGGCTCCGTACGCTCTTCGCAGGTACCCGCCGATGCCTTCGTCTTCGACAATGCCTCCACGGACGGGACGCCCGCCTACGTGAAGGAGCATTTCCCCGAAGCCATACTCGTGGAAAGCGGCAGCAATCTCGGTTTTGCAGAAGGAAACAATGCCGGTTTCCGTTATGCTGCAGAACATTCCTACGACTTCGTGTATCTTCTGAACCAGGATGCGTGGTTCTTTCCGGATACGCTCGCCTCGCTTCAGAAAGTGTCTTCGGCGCACCCGGAATTCGGCATCCTGAGTCCCTGCCAGATGCAGGCAGACGGCGTTTCCTACAATCCCGTCTTCGAGCGTGATGTCCTTTCCCGGGTTAAGCCGGCCGACCCAGGGATGCATCTTGGACAGGTGCCTTTCATGATGGCTGCCCACTGGTTCATGACTGCGGAGTGTCTTCGCCGGGTAGGGTATTTTGCCGACATTTTCCCTATTTACGGAAATGATGACAACTACTGCCATCGCGTGCTCCATCACGGTTTCAAGATAGGTCTGGTGAACTCCATGAAGGTGATACACGACAAGCAGTATTCGGTGCAGAGCCTCGATTACAGGATGTACCGCAACTTCTACATGTCTGCGCTGGTGATGCTCTGCGATGTAAGATATCCGCTCGTGCTGTGCATCCCGGCGGTGGCGGCCCTTGCCGTAGTGAAGCTTTGCAAGTACCGTTCTGCGAAGGTCCTTAAGTATCTTGGCTCAGCTCTTGGGAAAGATATGCCCACAGTGCGCCGTATCCGCCGTGAAACCAGATGAAAAAGAGCCTTCTGCATAGAATCCGCTGCCGTTTCGGGGTCTCCTTCCCCAAGACGGCCATGGTGCTTAACTACTATCGCAAGATTCACCGCTTCCCGAATCTCGCCAATCCGCGCACTCTCAACGAAAAGATACAGTGGCTCAAGCTTCATGGAGACAACCGTGCCATTGCGATGCTTGCAGACAAGTACGCGGTGAGAAAATATGTCCGCGACCGCGGGCTCGGGGACATGCTGGTGCCACTCTGCGGCAAATGGGACAGCGTAGCCGGGCTGCGGGCCGCATGGCCCGGGCTCGAGGCGCCGTTCGTCCTTAAGGCGAACAACAGCTGCCAGACCGTGCTGGTGGTGAAGGACAAGGAGGCCGCCGATCTGGACGCCGTCTGCAGTACCCTTCAGGAGTGGCTGTCGGACAGGACGTTCTGGGGACTTTTCGTGGAGCCCCATTACAAGTACATAGGGCCCTGCATAATTGCCGAGCGGTATCTCGGCCCTTCCCTTACCGATTATAAGATATGGTGCTTCTCAGGCGTGCCGCAGTGCATTTTCACCTGTTCGTCCCGCACCGAAGATTCCCTCGAGATAGACTGCTTCGACCTGGACTGGAACGAACATCCCGAGAGGCTTGTGTTTTCGGAGCACTACCGGCGCCCTTCCTCAGTGCTGCCGCGTCCTGAAGGCCTTCAGCAGATGCTTCAGGCAGCTGCAAGACTCTCGGAGGGCTTCCCCCAGGTGAGGGTGGACATGTATTGGGTGGACGGGAAGGCATGGTTCGGCGAGATGACCTTCACCTCCAACGGAGGATGCATGCCCTATTTTACGGAGGAGTATCTTCTGGAACTCGGGGCCCTTTGCTCCCTTACTTGAGCGCTCGCCGCTTCATCTCCTTCAGGAAAGCAAGGAAAGAGATAGCGGGATTGTCTTCCCAGATTCTTAGAACCTGCGCCTTGAGCGCGGGCGGCAGCTGCTGGCGCCACTTCGCCGAGTGAATTGCGAATACCCTGTGCATAAGCCAGATGCGCCTGTCGTAGAGCCCAAGCTTTTCGAAATCGGAAAGAAGGGAGCGGAGTTCCAGAAGAGCCTTTCCGCTGCGCATCATGGCGGCTGTGGTGTTGGTGGAGTGCTGCCGGAAAAAGTTCAGGGCATCGAATACGAAGGCTACGTTGCCCTGCAGTGAGAGTCCGGTCCAGAAGAGCCAGTCCCCGGCTCCGCTGTAGCTGCACCACCGCTCTCCGAGAGAGGATAGGGCAGATTTGCGCAGCAGTGCTCCGCTTGCGTTGACCACGTAATTGTTTCGGATCAGCCATTTTCTGGCGAACTCCTTTCCGTTGATATGCAGGTCCCTTCCGATGTCCTTCTGATAGTGGTGGATGCTGCGGGGAGTGCCGTCTTCGGAAGTGAGCATGGAGGCGCAGAATGCAAGCACGCATTCGGGGTCCCTGTCGAATTCCTTGACCAGGGTTTCCAGAAGGAGGGGCGAGCAGAAATCATCGCTTTCGGCTATCCAGACAAGCTCTCCCGAAGCGGCGTCGAAGCCTTTTTTCCACTGCCTGAACGCAGATCCTCCGTTGCTTTCCCCGAGGATGACGGCGGCCACTTTGGGATTGTCCCTGTAAGATTCCAGCAGGTCCCTGCTGCCGTCGGTCGAAGCATCGTCCAGAAGGATGAGTTCGAAATCCCCGAAAGTCTGCCCGAAAATGCTTTCGAGCCTTTGGGGAAGATATTTCCCGTGATTGTAGTTCGGAACTATTATGCTTACTCGAGGCATGTTATGTCGATATCAATCTTTTTGAGAAGGGGAGAATTCCGCATATCCTGGGGGTTCGTTCCGGGGATGCCCTGGGGGATGTCCTCCCCGAGAGCGGAGAAGAGCTGCCGCCAGTAGAGGGGAAATTCGCCGTCCGGGCCTTTGAAATTCATCGCCTCGGCCTTGAAGACGGGGCTTCCGGAAGAATCGAGGTAAGAATCTCGGACAAGCTCGGTGCAGTACTTGGCACCGTTGTCCGGCATGAAATGCACGTCGTAGGGCTCTCCTATGAACTTTTTGGCATTCTCCACGATGTCACCCGCGCCTTTCTTGATGCGCATCACTTCGAAAAGCGGCATGGAACCGTCCTTGAGGGTGAAATCCACAAGGAAAGAATCCAGCGGATATCTTGCTACGCCCCTTTTGATGGTGGCATCTATTATCCACACGGAATCGGCAGCCGTTTCAATGATGGCTGTGTGGATATAATTGATTTCCCCCCGGCCCGTCGCTTCGGCAATTCCGCTGGCCATGGCGGTGGTGTCGATGGAATAATCCTTAGGGATGCCCACGAACAGCAGGTCGCCGCTGCGAAGGCACGGCTTGCATGAGGCAAGGGCCGCGATGGCGGCGAGCATGATAAGGCTAAACTTTTTCATTTATGAAGGAAATGAGTTTGTGGAACCCCTCGACGGCCGGTCTGGCGGCATCTTCGCGGGATATCATAGGCAGAGAATAAATCTTTTTCAGTTTTCCGCGGAAATCTTCCAGAACGGCTTCTTCGGAAGAGGCGGAATCGAACGCACCGTTCTGCAGGTCGGTCATGCGCTGCTGCAGGCCGAGTATTTCGAGCAGGCCGGATATCTTATGCTCGTAGCTGAAGGCGATGAAGGGGGTGCCGGTGTTGAGGGCGAAAATCATGGAGTGATACCTTGCGCCCACAAGGAATCTGGCGCCTCCCACTATCTTCTGCTGAGTATCGGATGGGCAGCTGTCAGGCAATACGCTTACGCGCTCCCGCCCTGAGGCGATCTCTTCAAAGAACGGGGCGTCGTCCCACTCTCCCTGGCCGAACAGCTGGGGAAGCATGACAATCTTTCCGTCGAATTCCCGGAGTATCTCATCCAGGACTTTTCCGAAGAAAGCAGCGCTGCGTTCCCGGGGGAGTTCGCGGAATCCGGCCATGCTGCTGAGCACATTCGGTACGAATACGGCATAGGCATCCCTTGGAACCTCGGGAACGGCTTCGAGGAAGGCGGAGTCTGTGACTTCTGTCGCCCTTATGCCGAGCGAGGCTGCCATTTCCATGGAACGGCGGTCGCGGAGCGACACAAAGCCGCATGAACGGAGGCACCTGACGGCGTTTCTGTAGAACATCTTCTGCGAAAGGGTTTCCTGCGGGAAGGGACCTATGCTCCGTCCCCAGTAGGCAAGCGGCCGTCCGGACTCCGCGGCCATGCGCATCATAGCCAGATGTCCCCAGTTCTGCTGGACTCCAAGGCAGGTGCCTCCCGGGGCGCAGATGACCACGTCGCCATTTTCAAACTCCTTCATTATCGCCCTGCAGGAGGGAGAGAGCTTCCACAGCGTTTTCCGGAAGGGAAGCCCCAGCTGCATCGCCCTTTTGGTAACCTTGTTGAAAAGACGGTCGGAGGCAGTGTCTATCCAGACGTATTCCACCCTGCGGTCGTCAACCCTGAAAGGTTCTATATCCTCGGGCCGGCACTTTATCATGGGCAGCCTTATGCTGCACTGCGGCAGCGCATCCAGAAGGGCCCTTATGAAAGCCCTGTGCGCAGCTTCGTCGCCATGATTCCGGAGCGGCTGGTTTATGACGACTAACTTCATTCGTGGAAGGTGTTGGTTTTGCTTATGTCTTTCCGCCTCGAAGTGGCGTATTTGACGGTTTCCGGAAGGACCCCCGTACCAACGATAACTATCGGAACCTCATTCTCGGGAATCGAGAAGGCCGCCCTCATCTCATTCAGCTTGGCGTCCTTGAATCCGCAAGATATGGGAATGGCGCCCAGCCCGAGGTAGTGGAGTGCGTTGAGCAGGTTCATCGCGTACAGTCCGCCGTCAACATAGGCCTGGTAAGGCTCGAAATCGAGAAAGGCGCGAAGGTCTGCGGTTACGAGAATCGCAGTGCGTATCTGCTCTTCGAATCCCTTGCATCCCTCCTGCCAGCGGACGAGTTCCACCGCCTTTTCGCCCCTGAATACATGTGTTTTCCATCCCTGGCGGTTGCATGCCGACGGGGTGAGCTGCGCAAGGGACAGGGCTTCCATGATGGTTTCCTCGGGAACTTCTTCACCGGAATAGGCCCTTATGGCATGGCGGCTCTCAAGCAGCGAACGGAAATCGCCCCTGGCGGCTTCCCTTATGTCCTTGGAGGAAGAAATCTGAGTGCCTGCCGGCCTGTCGGGAAGGGCGTGTCCGGTGAGGGATTCATATTCCTTCAGGAGGGTTTCGTATTTTCTGCGGACTTCGGAAACGTCGGCTCCGGTGCCCTCGGTGTAGGAAATGTATCCGGCAAGGGTCTGGAGCGGATAAGTCAGGAATTCAGCATCCTGGCCGCCGTAGAGCCGGGCATAGAGGCCGAGCCTGTCCATGAGGAATAGCGACCTCCTGATTCCGAATCCCTTCCGGGGCGAAGGCATCGAAAGCCCTTTTTCGAGGGTGTGGTTTATGCGCAGGATGCTGTACTGCATCTTGTAGATGTCGCTCTCGGTGTCTGCAGAAGCGCTGTGGGCGCACAGGCGCCTTGCATGGGCGAGCCCTTCATGGCAGAAGCCGGCGTCGAGTTTTATTCGTTTCCAGATTTTTCGGATGGGGTTCATCTGATTCTGAGTTTTGCGAGAATGAAATCTTTTTCCCCGCGGGTGAGGGCAAACAGCCAGGAGAAGGCACCCGTGCCGGCTGCGGTGACCAGTACGGTTGCGGCGAGCCTCCATCCACCTGCCGGGATGAGGGCCTGGACGGCCTTGACGCATAGGAATGAGGCAGCCGTAACTGCAAAGACCGGCAGTATCGTTCCACGGACGAACAGCCCCGACGGGAAACCGACCTGGGCCTTGAGAATCATGAGCTTGAGCGGCACCAGAAGCAGATATACCGCGGCAAAAGTCCAGTATGCCGCCTGCGGCGGAAAGCCGCACCGGAACAGTATCCAGCTGATGGGGAATACCAGGAACGAAACGCTGCCGATTATGAGGTAGTACTTACGGATGTTTCCTGTGGCCAGTTCAAGATATGCAAGCGAATTGCCGAGCATGTCGGCCATCACCGCCACGATGGAAAGCCTCGTGAAGAGTACGGCCCCCTCCGGGACGTTTCCGAGCCAGATCGTGAGGAGAATGTCTCCTTCGAACCACAGGGGAAGGGCGAACAGCAGCAGCAGGAGCCAGGTGTATTTGGCTCCCCGGCATACCAGATGGAAGCAGTATTCCCGGTTCCCTTCGGCATAGGCTTTGGTAATCTGGGGATTGAGCGCCGTCGTGAAATTGTTTACGAACTGCATTACCGTTCCCTGTACCTTTGCGGCTACGCCCCTCGCGGCATTCACTCCGACTCCGAAGAAGATGTTGCTGAGGATGTTGATGCCGTGAGTGTTGAACAGATATGCCGTGCTCCCGAAGAAATTCCAGCCAGCGAATCCCGCCATTTCCCTGATGAGGGAGGCGTCGAAACGGATCCTGCCCCGGCTTTCCGGGAAATGCCTCTTGCAGTACAGGGAATAAAGGCTCCGCACGATAAGGGCCACAAGCACCATGAGGACCGAATAGGTGACCAGTTTGTCGGCAGGGGATAACGCCAGCAGCAGCGCGACCCCGAGTTTGAGGGCGGCCTCCACTATGCTCACATAGGCGAAGGCCTTCATCTCTTCGTGGGCTATTATGCAGGCGTTGTATGGGACTGCGACGAGGTTTATGGCCATCATGGCAAGCGAACACTGCAGTACCCATCCGGCGGCTCCGATGCGCTCCGGCGGAATGCTCATCTTTTCGTGCAGGAACCACACTCCGAGGGTTTCTCCAAGAAGGATTATGACTGCGCTGAACAGCAGCTGGATGATGATGCTGGTGGAGAAGACCCTTCGCAGTTTCTCCGCGTCTCCTTTTCCGAGGGAGAAGGTGATGTAACGGCTGATGGCGTTGGTGATTGAGCCGGAGACCACCGTGAACATGGCTACAATTCCTCCCACTGCGTTCCAGATGCCGAAATCGTCCACGCCGAGGGCCTTCAGCACCACGCGGGAGGTGTAGAGCCCGATGAGCATGAGAAGAAACATGCGGAAATACAGCAGGACCGTGTTTTTTGCGATTCTGCTGCTTCTTTCCGAGATTTGCCCTCTCTGCTCCATACGATTTTCAAATATATGCAATTTTTTTGTAAATTGCGAAGATTTTAACACCACGACAATGGCACCTGAAACAGTAAAGACAATAGATTCGATAGTCGTCACGCTCAATGCGGGCGGAATGAACACCATAAACATAATTCTGGCTTTCGTCATGTACGGCGTGGCTCTCGGAATCCGGCCCCGTATATTTGTCGATGTCTTCAAAAAGCCGAAGTCGGTTCTGCTCGGAATGCTCTGCCAGCTTGTCCTGCTGCCTCTTTTCACTTTCCTGCTGGCATGGGCGCTGGGGCCTGCGGTGTCTTTTTCCATGGCAATGGGCATGATACTGGTGGCATCCTGCCCCGGAGGCAACATCAGCAATTTCATATCGAGCCTGAGCAAGGCCAACGTAGAGCTGAGCGTGAGCCTCACCGCCATATCCACGGCGCTCGCCATGTTCATGACTCCGCTTAACTTCTGGCTTTACGGCAACTTGTACATAAAGGTGGCGGACCTCTCCACCCTCGTCGGGGCGGTACCGAACCTGCATATACCTTTCTGGGATGTATTCAAGACGATAGTCATCCTGCTGGGCATTCCGCTCACGCTGGGTATCCTCACAGCCCATTTCTTCCCCAAGGCTGCCGAAAAGATGAAGAAACCTTTCCAGTGGTTCAGCATTATCTTCTTCCTCGCCATGGTGGTGCTCTCGTTCATGGGTAATATCCAGGCATTCCTGAAGTGCGTCAAGTACATCTTCCTGGTAGTTCTGCTGCATAACGCCCTGGCCCTCTGCATTGGCTTCGGAACCGCCGGAGTGTTCCGCCTCGGCGAAAAGGACCGCCGCACCCTTACCATCGAAACGGGCATTCAGAACAGCGGACTCGGCCTGGCGCTTATGCTCGGGGCCAACCAGATTTTTTCCAACTTCATGCCCCAGTATCCGGGAGGTGTTCCGGGCGGGATGCTCGTAATCACCGCATGGTGGGGTATCTGGCACATAATCTCTGGGCTTTCGGTTGCCGGATTCTTCAATCTCAAGGATGCCCGCGCTGCAAAAAGAGCAAAAGTTTGAACATGAAAAAGACCGCTTCACTCCTTCTGGCCGTTATCCTGGGTTCCGGCCTCTCCGCCCATGCGCAGGAGGAAATAAAAACAGGGTATAATTTCGGCCCCTTGCCCGCCGTGGCTTTCGATGCCGACAAGGGTTTCCAGCTGGGGGCCCTTGTAAACATCTACAATTTCGGAGACGGCAGCGAATATCCTAACTACAATTCGCTCACATATCTGGAGGCGTCGTTTTTCACCAAGGGTTCGATGCTCCTCACGGCTTATTACGACAACCGCACCCTTATTCCGGGAGTGCGCATTTCCGGCTGCGTCACCGCCAATATCGACAAAGCCATGGATTTTTACGGATTCGGGGGCTACCGCAGCTTCTACGACTACGAAAAGGTGGAAGAGGGGAATGCCGGAACGGATGCGTATTTCGCACCTTACTACAGGATTGCCCGTACCCAGATATTGGGAGTTCTCGACTTTACCGGCAACATAACGCCTCATCTGCAGTGGGAGGCCGGATTACACCCTTCCTATTTCCGTGTAGGCAAAGTGGATGCGGACAAAATGCCGTCCACTCTCTACGAGGACTATCTGAAATGGGGGCTTATCTCCCCGCAGGAAGACGGAGGCGGCTTTTCCGGTGCCGTAAGGCTCGGCCTGCAGTACGATACCCGCGACAAGGAAGGCGCCCCTTCGAGAGGAATCTGGGCGGAGGCCCATTTGCAGGCCGCTCCCAGGTGGCTCGGGACGAAGAATCCCTTTTACCGTTATTCCGTCACCATGCGGCAATACTTCCCGCTCATTGGCGGTGACGTGCTCACCGGTGCCTATCGTCTTAATTATGAAGGCTCTATCGGAGGCCGCGACCCATTTTATGTGCTTCCTTACATGACAAGGATGGGATTGAGCTTCGACCGTGACGGAATGGGAGGATACGATACGGTGCGCGGCATGCTCCGCGACCGCGTGCTCGGGCTTGACATGGCCACCTGGACGGCGGAACTCCGCTGGAGGTTCATAAAGTTCGTCCTCTGGAAGCAGAACATAGCGTTCGGGCTCTCGGCCTTCACCGACGGAAGCCTCGTTACCCGGAACCTTGACATGACGTTCCGGGGGGATGAAGCGTACAGGGCGTCCTACGACGCCTATATGACGCGCGGCCGGGAGAAGGACGCCCCGCATATAACGGCGGGGGCGGGCCTGCGCTTCATCATGAACGAGAACTTTATCATAGCATTCGAATACGGAGCGCCCATAACGGCCTTTGGCTCAGGCCGGAACAAGGGACAGGACGGTCCCGGAGCGTTTTATATCAACACCGGATATTTGTTCTGAACGCTTTTTAAGCGTATATTTGCAGACTTTAAAAATACCTGAATGAAATTACTGAAAGTACTATCTGCGGTTGCCGCAGCGGGCTTGCTTGCCTTCTCGTGCAGCAAAACCGTAACGTCAAAACCAACTGTAAGCTTCCCGGTATCTTCGTTCTCCTTCCTCAAGGACGGAGGGAACGAAACGGTGAGCGTCACCATCTCAAATGCCGAAAAAGTCATAGCCAAAGCTTGGACTGACGGGAGCTACACCAAAGAGTCGGCGTGGCTCACTGTTTCATACGCTGCCGGCCGCGTGCAGCTCTCCGCCGGAGCCAACGATACCTCCGCGGAGCGTGAGGCCGTTGTCCGTGTCGTCGCAAGCAACTCTGCCGGAAGCACCGACGGCGTCCTCAAGGTAAAGCAGGCGCCCGGAGACGGGACCGATCCCGGCACCGACCCGGGCACTGACCCCGGCACGCAGCCTGGCGAGGAGCCCCAGATAAGCCTCAGCATGTCGGAGAAGACCGTCCCGGCATCCGGAGAGAGTTTTGAGGTTACCGTAACCACCAACGGAAGCTACCTTTGGGTGGATTGGTTCGATGAGAATTATGATGACGTCGATTGGATAGACTGTCAGGAAGGCTCGTCGGAGGATGAGATAATAGTCATCGTGGAACCGAATTCCGGCGATGCAAGGACTGCCTATTTTGAAGTTGACGCCACGTTTGTGGATTGGGAAGCGATGAACTGGGATTCAAGCGTTCCTTACGGAGCTGCGTATATCGTCATTACCCAGGAAGCCGGCAACGGAGGCACTCCCGGAGGCGACGATCCCGTAGATCCCGCAACGGGCGGCGGTTTCACCAAGGTAACAGCCAGTTCGCAGCTCACGGACGGATGGTATCTGATAGTTTGTGAAAACAAGGGTCTTGCCATGGACGGTTCGCTTGGATCGGGGCTCGACAAAGCAAATAACACTGTAAGCGTAAAGGTCAGCGACGGAAAGATAGCGGAAAGTGACGCCCTTTCGGCGGCAGCCTTCTATTATGATTCTTCCAACGGAAGCCTCTCCACCAAGGACGGTCATTTCATCAGCTGGGCCACCGCCGACAAAAACGGCCTTGACGTATCCACATCCGCCCAGAAACTTACCGTTTCCATTTCCGGCGGCGATGCCGACATTACAACTGCATCCCGGCATCATCTGAGGTACAACTCTTCCTCCGGTCAGGAACGCTTCCGCTTCTTCAAGGACGCCTCCTACACCAACCAGCAGGCAGTCCAGCTTTACAAACAGGAATCGGTCCCGAAGGATCCCGAGTTCAGCGTAAGCTCTGCCATCCTCAGCTGCGGCCCCAAGCCTTCGCAGCTGAGTTTCACTGTAAAGGCTTCCGAGGGAATAGAGTGGAAGGCGGCGTGCTCAGGCGCGGATTTCTGCACCCTCAGCCAGGAAAGCGGAACTGGCTCCGCTACGGTAAAGGTAAGTGTCTCGGAAAACCTGGCCGAAGAGGCACGCACGGCCGTGATCACCGTCTCCACGGATAATGAAGAGGTGGCAGCCTCTTCCTACGAAATCACACTTACCCAGGGACCTGCCTCCGACGGCAATATCGACAACGGCACCCCCGGATACGAAGACCACCTTCTGCCAAGACGTAAAACCAGAATACTATGAGAATAACCAGATACAGCCTCATTCTTCTCGCTGCCCTCGCCGCGGCGGCCTGCGGGAACGACAATAAAGAACAGAAAGTAGAAACGGAAGGCATGCATACCGTGAATTTCCTTGCATCGGAAGTTTCTACGAAGACTTATTTCGCGGACCGGACGGCAGCCGGGTATTATCCTCTCCGCTGGGGGCCGGAAGATGTGGTTTCTATATCCATGAACGGAGCGGAGCCACTGTCGGTGCATGCCGTGAGGTCGGAAGATTATAAAACAGCAAGGTTCTCCGCCGGTTTTCCCGCGAGTTCTTCGTACCGTTTCAATGCCGTGAGCCCGTCCTCGGCAGTAAAGGGCTATAACGCGACTAAGGGCGCGCTGCTCCTGGGTATTCCGTGGGTGCAGACTCCCGGGGCATCAAGTGCGGATCCCGGGGCGATTATCCTCGGGGCGTCCACCCCGCAGACCGACATCCTGCCCGATCCGGTAAACTTCTCGTTCTCGCATCTGACTGCCTATCTGCGTCTTACCCTTACAGGACTTTCCGATGAATGCGGAGCCCTGAAGTCCATCGATCTCTGCAGTTCTAAGGCTTTTGCCGGAGACTGGTACTACAGCCTCTCCGACGGCAGTTTCGAAGAGCGTGACGCATCGCATTCGGTGCGCATCGCGGCCTCGTCCGCAGAAGACCTCTGGATAGCCTGTGCCCCCGTGGATATGTCGGGTGCGGTTATTATAGTCACTGCCAACTGCGAGAGCGGCAGCCTCTCCACAATGGTGGAACTCCCTTCCGGCAGGCAGTATTCTCCCGGCATGGTTTCCATCCTTACGGTTGACATGTCCGGAGCCGAAAAAACAGCGCTTCCCCAGGCCGATGAGGCATTCCTCGCATCCGCTGTTCCAGGTTACAGCCTTGCATCGGCTTCTGCGTTCAGCTATCAGGCAGGCAAACACCAGCTCTCCCGCACTTACGAGGCCGGAAAGGTGACTTTCTCCATCATTCCTGACGCCTCGTCCATCATCTCCTTCGGCGGAATTCCGGAGGATGCCATGGTAGGGGACAGTTTCGACCTCGACTTGTCGAGCGCTTCAGAATATGGCCGCGAAGCATCCGTTTACAGGGTAACTGTGGTGAAGGAAGACGGCTCCCTTGTGTGGCTCGTCACTTCTGATGGAGACAAGTTTATAGTGAAAAAGTAGGCAGACATGAAAAAGATTATATTATCACTGGCTTTTGCAGCCATCTGCATATCCGCGCTGGCAATTCCCGCACGTCCTGTGTGGCGCCATTTCGCCCAGCCCGACGGCAGTACCATAGAATTGAAACTCGTGGGAGATGAATTCGGACACACGTTTGTGGACCGTTCCGGACAGGCATACAGGAAAGGTTCCGATGGCTTTTACCGTCCGGTTTCCGCCGCTTCAAAGGCGGGTCTGCACCGCACCGCCGCATCGAAAAGGGCAAGGGCAAATGCAAGGCGTGTCCGTGCAAAAGCTGCGGGAGCTGTTTCAGGCAGCCCCAAGATTCCGGTGCTTCTGGTAGAATTCAGCGACAAGAAGTTCAAGTCGGAGAGCAAGCTCAGTCCCAAATACAGCGACGACCCCCAGGTGGCTTTCACGAATCTCCTTACCCTGAACGGCTATTCCTACAACGGGGCGACCGGTTCCGTGCTCGATTTTTACATCGACAATTCCAATGGAGCATATACCCCTGAGTTCGTTGTCCTTCCCGTAGTCACCCTCACCAAGAGCATGTCGGCTTATGGAGGCAACGATTCGTCCGACAATGACGTGGCTCCCGAACTGGCCGTGTATGAAGCTGTCAAGTACCTTGACGGCAAAGGACAGGATTTCAGCCGGTTCGACAATGACGGCGACGGGCTTATCGACATGATACTCATGTATTATGCCGGTATGAACGAGGCCGAAGGGGCGGAAGAGAATACCATCTGGCCGCACCAGTGGAGCGTGCAGGAGTCTTCCCTCAAAGACGGTGACGCCTATATTTCATCAAAAACTTTCGACGGCAAGAAGCTTGACAAATACTTCTGCACATCGGAGCTTACGGTTTCTTCCTGGGACGATTATACCGGAGACATCCAGAAGGCCGCTTTGTGCGGCATAGGCACCACCTGCCATGAATTCGCTCACTCTCTGGGGCTGCCGGACTTCTACGACACCGACTACGCAACCAACGGCTCCGCCGGAGCTACATACTATTATGACACCATGTGCAGCGGTTCTTACAACAATTCCGGGAACACTCCTCCTTTCTTTTCAGCCGAAGAATTGCTGATGCTTGGCTGGATGGACCAGCCGACCGACCTTCCGGTCATGGGAAGCGTAACCATACCTGCACTGTCGAAGACGACAAAGGTGGCCTACAAGGGGGCATCTTCCACGGACGGAGAATACTTCGTGTTCGAGTGCCGCGGCACCGACAGTTGGGACAAGTATATCGAGGAGGGACCGGGCCTGATAGTCTATCATGTGGATAAGTCGAAGAACCGCAGCATATCCTTCAAATATGAGGACCAGTATGGAAACCAGAGGACGGCGCGGCAGACTCCGTATCAGCTATGGGACGAGTGGGAGACATATAATTCCATAAATGTCCTTGCAACCCATCCCTGCTACTATATAATCCCGGCGGGATGCCAGAACTACAATGCCGACACTTCGGAGGACAGCGATTACGGTCATCCTTCCGCCACCACCGGCCTCAACTATTCCGGCACCGACTTCGCCTTCGGGACCAGCAGCAAATACAGCAGCTACACTCCTGTTGACTGGGAGAAGAAAACGATGGATTATTCGCTTAGGAATATAAGCTATTCTTCGGGAAAGGTGACCTTTACCGCCGGAATGGATATATGCCGGATTGTGGTTCCCGACAGCTATTCTGCAGGGGCTTCCTTCCCGCTCAAACTTGAGGGCGCTCCCTCCGGGTCAAGCGTGAAGTGGTTCTACGACGACACTCCGGCCTCCGGGGCCTCGCTTACTCTCACGGCAGGACATCACCTGATAGAAGCGCGCGTTACTTCCGGCAAAAAGACAATACGCCTGGAACTTGAGATAGACGTGGAATAAAAGAGAATCCTTCTCTCCTTTTACCCCGGACTCCCTCAGCGCGCCCTTCCGGGAGCAAAACGAGGCTCTCTGCACCCCGGGGCCTCTTTCCGGTCCCTCCCGGGTGCAAAACGGGGCTTCCTGCACCCCGGGGCCTCTCTCCTGTCCCTCCCGGGTGCAAAACGGGGCTCCCTGCACCCCGGACCCTCTTTGCGGTCCCTCCCGGGAGCAAAACGGGCCTCCCTGCACCCCGGGGCCTCTCTGCGGTCCCTTCCGGGTGCAAAACGGGCCTCTCTGCACCCCAACCCATCTCTGCGAACCCTTCCGGGAGCAAAATGGGCCTTCCTGCACCCCGGCCATTCTCTGCGAGCCCTTCCGGGAGCAAAACGGGGCTTCCTGCACCCCGGGACCTCTCTGCAGTCCCTTCCGGGAGCAAAACGGGGCTCTCTGCACCCCGAGACCTCTCCGAGCACTCTTCGGGGAGCAAAACGGGGTTCCCTGCTCCCCGAGACCCTCTCAATAAACCGAAAAATCCCCATTGCGTTTATGTAAATGGTTACGCAATAGGGATTTGTAAGTTTTGTGGGACCTGGCAGATTCGAACTGCCGACCTCATGCGTGTGAAGCATGCGCTCTGAACCAGCTGAGCTAAGGTCCCTTGCAGATTGGGACTGCAAAGATATAAAATTTCTTTCAAAAGAAAACTATTTTTTGAAGGGACTCAGTGGAGTTTGTAATCGAGACGCCACGCGAGGCTCTCTGCCGGTTTTATGTCGAACAGGTTGAACGGTTCGGGGCAGGCGATGCGGTGGTTGGCCCAGAATGCAATATGGTGGAGGGGAGCGTCTGAGGAAATGTCCACCCCGCGGCTGCCTTCGCTTATGGAGAGCCTGTATTCGCGCTTTTCGCCTTCTGCCGGGACCAGGTCTCCCATATAAACCGATTCCCCTTTCTGAAGTTCCCTCGAGAACCGGATGCCATTCCCGCTCAGGGCAACGCTGTCGTATTCGCTGCGCCAGTGGCCGGAGGGCCTGAACGGAAAGTCGATACGCCTTTCGGGGCCGGTGACGGTATGCCCCAGCGTAAAGAAATTATGGTTGTAAACATTGCCGCTGAGGCAGTGCTTCCCGCTTGCGGTGAGCCGGTGGAGGATGCTGAACCTGCCGTCCCCTTCGAGCCTTACGGTTTTCGAGTAGTTGTACCAGCCTTCCACCTCGTGCGTGAAGGTAGCTGAACTCCCGTCGCTTTGAAGACTTCTTCTGCCGGGGTCGGACACGGGGTACAGAAGAAGGTGGTCGTACTGTCCCCCGGAGGGCATCTCCAGGATGCCGACACCAATCTTAATGAATCGTCCATCCGGAAGGAAGATGGGAGAAAACTCCTCTGCGGGGCCGCCTATGGCGTCGTGGGCGAGGGGATTATAGGTTTCGAACCACTGCTGGGCGTAATCGGTGCCGCGGAAGAGTATCCCGGCGAAGTCCCCTGCATGGTCGAAGCGTGTTCCGTGATATCTGGAACCGTCTTCCCCCGGCTCGAAAAGGGACAGCGAAAGCGTGTTGTCGGCAAGTGTTATCATAATACAGAACAAAATTAAAAATATTCCGGATTATTCTTTAAATTTGTAGATTAAAACTTCAAGATGGTAACAGCCGAACAGATAAGAGACCTCAAAACCCGCATCGCCACACTGGAGAAGGTCCTGAATATTGCCGCCCGCCGCGCCAAGGTGGAGGAGATGACGGCACGCAGCCAGGAGGCTGACTTCTGGAACGACCCCAAGGCCGCTGAGACCCACCTCAAGAAAACCAGTGCCGAAAAGGCCTGGGTGACAGATTTCGACGCCGCCCTCAGCGCCGCGTCTGATGTGGAGGTGCTCTTCGAACTCGAACCCGAAGGGGAGGATATCGACAGGGCCTTTTCCGATGCTATCGGGAAAGTTGAAGACCTTGAATTCCGGAACATGCTCGGCGGCGAGGGCGACAATCTGGGAGCGGTGCTCACAATCAACTCCGGGGCAGGAGGCACCGAGGCCAACGACTGGAGCGCAATGCTCATGCGCATGTACCTCCGCTGGGGAGAGCGCCGCGGCTACAAAACCACCGTCACCGAGCTCATCGAAGGCGACGAGGCCGGCATCAAGAGCTGCACCATCCAGTACGAAGGCGACTATGCTTACGGCTGGCTCAAGGCCGAGAGCGGGGTGCACCGTCTGGTCCGTATTTCTCCATTCAATGCCCAGGGCAAACGGCAGACTACCTTTTCAAGCGTTTTCGTCTATCCTCTGGTGGACGACAGCATAAACATCGAAATCAACCCTTCCGACCTCGAATGGGACACCTTCCGCAGCGGCGGTCACGGCGGACAGAACGTCAACAAGGTTGAAACCGGGGTGCGCGTGCGGCATCTGCCTACCGGAATAATGGTGGAGAATACCGAAACCCGCAGCCAGCAGGACAACCGCCAGCGGGCGCTGCTTATCCTCAAGAGCCGCCTCTACGACATAGAACTCAAGAAACGTCAGGAGAAGCAGGCCGAGCTCGAAGGACAGAAAAAGAAGATAGAATGGGGAAGCCAGATACGTTCGTACGTGCTGCATCCCTACAAGATGGTGAAGGACGTGCGTACCGGAGTGGAAACCGCCGATACCCAGGGCGTGCTCGACGGCGACCTCGACGCCTTCATGAAGTCGTTCCTTATGACAAACAACTGATGAAAAGATTCTCCGCGATAATTCTTGCGGCGGCTTTTGCAGTAGCCTGTGGCGGGGGCGGCAATCCCTTCGGCCTTGATCTTAAGATAGAAGACTTTGAACTTGAGGGCCATGTGTTTTCCGTGACCGGCTTCAAAGGCCCCCGCGGGCAGCAGGAGATAGGGCGCATGCACTATAAGGATGCGGACGGGAACCTGACCGCAGCCGAATTTACATTCAAGGCCGGGAAGGCGACCGTGGTGTTTCCCAGCGGAGCATACCGCACGGTGGGATATTCTCTGGACACGGAAGAGCGCACCATCAGTTTCGATGCTCCGGTTACCTACGGCTGCTCTGTCCGCTTCGACGGCAAAACGTACGCCGGGCAGGATATAATGTTCGCTAGGTATGACATGATGACGGCGGGCACGGCAGCAGGAAAAGACCTGATGTTTTCCTTTTTCGATCCTTCCGCCCCTTCGTATTCCGATTTGAGCCTTGAAGACCAGCAGTGGGGGATAGCCATGGTGAGCCGTGAAAGCGCGTCACTCACTCCGGTTTATGAGATTTCCGGTGAGTACGGAACTATGGATTCCGGAAAGAAGCCCTTTGAAGAAGGCACCCGTTGGGCGGAGTCTTTCGTGTACGGAGACGCCCTGTTTCCGTGGGTGGAGGGCGCCGACCTTTCGACGGTCCATTACGGTCCGCTCTGGAGCAATCCTTCGGAGGACCTTGCCAGGTGGCTTCTCGAGAACTGTAACCTTGTCCGCGTCACCGAAACGACGACCGGGGAAGACAGCATGGCCTTCATGCATAAAACTGAGCATAGCTATATTTCGCTGCTGCTGCCTCCGGCTCTCGGAGAAGAATACGGTTTCTGGCTTTCTGGCGGCAAGGCCCTCGTATATAAGTATCTCGACGAGGTTGATGATACCAGGACCGAAGCCAGGATCATCACTCCTGAACCCGAATCCAAGTACTTCCTGTTTCCTGTAAAGAAATAAAAATCTTTATTGCCCTTGCAGCTCTTACGCTGTTTTGAAATGCTTCCTTCTTTGCAACACAATCTACTCTGGAAGGTCCTCTGTGGCCGTCAGGTTTGCAAAACCCTGCGGTTTTTTGCTTGATTTTGCAATGAAAAGTGCCCTGGATGGTCCTCTGTGGCCGTTTGAGTTGCAAAACCAAATATAGCCCCAAGACAACGTGGCGGAATTACATCGAAAGCGAGGGCCTCGCGGGCGGGGACTTCTACGCAACACGATTACCCATCCGTATCACGGATTATTATCTCGTTGCAAAGGTTGTAAATGTAAAACATCCAAAAGATTTGCTAAGGTCTGAGGGATTCATTAAATTTGTAGATTAAAAACAAACTGTATAAAGATGACTGATTTCAAGTACGCGCCGATGTTTCAGCTCGGCCCCGACACAACGGAATATTACAGGATTCCCGGATCCGAAAAACTGGTGAGCACCTCTGAGTTTGAAGGACATAAGGTCCTCAAGGTCAGCCCGGAGGCCCTTACCCTTGTTGCTAAGCAGAGTTTTCACGACTGCCAGTTCATGCTGCGCCGCGCCCACAATGAGCAGGTGGCGGCCATCCTGCGCGATCCCGAGGCCAGCGAAAACGACAAATACGTAGCCCTGCAG
>CADBSV010000027.1 GCA_902797435.1 uncultured Bacteroidia bacterium | reverse complement strand
TCCGAAGGCAGTCATTCCAACATCGGCACCATAGGATTTGCGGTTGGATTTGCCCTAATGATGGTGCTTGACGTGTTGTTGGGATAATGCAAATTCAACTACAATACTTATGATACTTACTACTACCCCGTCCGTAGAAGGACGAACCATTTCCGAGTACAAAGGCGTCGTTTTCGGAGAAGTGATCTCCGGTGTGAATTTCATCCGCGACTTCGCGGCGAGCATCCGTAATATCGTAGGCGGCCGCTCCGGCTCCTATGAGGACGAGCTGATCAAGGCCCGCACACAGGCTATGAGCGAGATGTCCGAGAGAGCAGCTGCGCTCGGAGCGGATGCCATCGTCGGCATCGATATCGATTATGAAGTCCTTGGCGAGAACGGCGGCATGCTCATGGTAACCGCCTCCGGGACAGCCGTGAAACTTGCCTAGGAATCAGGCTTTGCATCTTTGCCGCCCTGATTACTTTATGCGGCGGGGCAGATCCTGGAAGGATAATGTTCAAGGTAAGCGACATAATCACCACACCCCCGGCAGCGTTCTCCACACCGCTCCAGAGGCGCGTATATGAGACCTTCGACTCGCTCGGTATCCCCTTTGAGCGGGTGGACACCGACCCGGGCCTCAAGATGGAGGACTGCCAGTATATCGATGCGAAGATCGGAGTACGCATCGTCAAGACGGTCTTCCTCTGTAACCGGCAGCAGACGGAGTTCTACCTGTACGTAACCTCCTTGACAAATACCTGCCCGCGACCGGGCATAACATCACAATCATTTAGAAAATGGGATTCAATCTGAAGAGACTTTTCATACTTGCCGCCCTGCTCACGGTATGCGGCTGCGCTACGACCTCGCTCGTCTCGTGCTCGAAAGAAGGCAATGAGCGTATCGTCTATTCCACGCCCCTTCGTTCCGTCATCACCGGCATGGATTATGGCGACGGGGTTTTTGTCGTGGGGCACAAAAGCCCAGACTGCGACGCCGTGTGTTCGGCCATCACCTATGCCGACCTGCTGCAGCGCCTGGGAATCAACGCACAGGCCCGCGTGGCGGGCAAGGTGATCTGTGAACCCCTGCACGTCCTTCAGGAAGCGGGGATCGAGACCCCTCCGGTGTTGGAGGACGCAACAGGCCTTAACATGATCATGACCGACCACAGCGAGTATGCGCAGGCAGTGGACGGCATGGCGCAGGCCCGCGTCCTGCATGTTATTGACCACCACGGTACCGGCACCGTGACGACGGCGCACCCGCTGCTGTATTATGCCCTTCCCATCGGCTCCACCTGTACGATCATCGCCTCGATGTACGAAGAGATGGGCGAGAATCCCACCCGGACGCAGGCGCGGCTGATGCTCTCCGGCCTTCTTTCCGACACCGACAACCTCACCTCGGCCACGACTACGGATACGGACCGCAAGTTCTATTCCTGGCTGTTGGAGCGTTCTGACATCGCGGACATTGCGTCTTACTACGCGGGCATGAACAAGGCAAGGACGTCCTTCGACGGCATGACCGACGAAGAGATTCTGCTTTCTGACTACAAGGAGTACGAGATCGAGGGCGTCAAGATAGGTATCGGCAGCGTGCTCGCGAGTGAAGACATAGGGCTTGAAGAGCTCTGCCGCTGCATGAGAGGGGTTATGCCTGCGGTTCGGGAGCAGCAAGGCCTTGAAATGCTTTTCATGATGCTGGGAGACCACCAGGCCAACCTAACGCACGTTCCCTTCTGCGGTGAGGGTGCAAAGGAAGTTGCGGAAGGCGCCTTCAAGACAGCCGCCTCAGAAGAAGGCTGCATCGTCACTACTTATATCTCCAGTCGCAAGGCCCAGTTCGTTCCCGCCATCACCGACGGCATTGTCAATTGGAAGCAATGAGCATGAAACGGTTCCTGCCCTTCGCAACAGGGGCTTCTTGCCAGAGGATACACCGTGGAGACAATAGCGTTATAATCAACCTGTTTCGTTTTTCTTCTCCCAGAAAAACGGGTTAGTTAATCAAAGCAAGTGCTTGACTCCTAACCGGTTATCTCCACAGTCATCCTGTTATTCTGCTCTTAGGCGCCGTCCCACTTTCCCTTGGTCATACCGGTAAGTCCTCAGTCCTGCCGTTCCGCCAGGAGGCCGGATGCTCCCCGGAAAAATAAAACCAAAAGTTGCCGTCAGGAAGAGGTTTCTGGTAAAAAACTACCGGATTCAGGTGGCTCTTTGTCAAAAGATGGGCTGGAATGGCGTTTTGTGGTAACGTCTTTTCCGCCGGTCTTTGTTGATTCCCAGTGTTGCTTGACATCCTGCTGGGATAATGCAAATTTTTTGTAATTTTGCTCTTCCCTATGAGTAAAGAGCAATATATCAAGATACGCGGTGC
>CADBSV010000026.1 GCA_902797435.1 uncultured Bacteroidia bacterium | reverse complement strand
GGGATGACTCGACTCGAACGAGCGACCCCTACGTCCCGAACGTAGTGCGCTACCAACTGCGCTACATCCCGAAAAGAAACGCAGGGCGCCCAGCCCCGCGTCCCTTTATTTTACGACAGCTTGTTGATGTAAAGCTGAATACCGCTCTTGAGGTTGGAGGCCTTGTTCTTGTGGATGACTCCGATTTTGGCGAGCTTGTCGATCATTGCATAGACCTTGGGAGCTTCCGCCTCGGCGGCCTTCTTGTCTGAAGTGGTGCGAATAGCCCTTATAGCGTTGCGGGTGGTCTTCGCATAGTAGCGGTTGTGCAGGCGACGCCTTTCATTCTGGCGATCGGCCTTCTTTGCTGATGCTGTATTTGCCATTATTATACTTTTTTATATTTTTTGTAGTGGGTAGGAGAATCGAACTCCTATTGCAGGAATGAAAATCCTGAGTACTAACCGTTATACGAACCCACCTTTCCAATAAGGGGATGCAAAGGTATTAAATTTTTTCTGATATCACAAATTATTTTTCCTTATTTTCTTGCATCCACTCCCATGAATACAGAAGCGACTCCACCTGACGCAGGTATTGGCGTTTGTCGTACTTCGGTGCATAGAGGAACGCTTCGGCTACAATTACGTTTTTTCCGTCCCGGCTGTAGAAGGAATGCGAGACGAAAGGACCTGCCATATAATCGTTTTCAACCTCCCACCATCCGCGCACCTGCGCGAACTCGCGTCCGCGGTATTTGAGGTATTCGATGTAAGGCGCCGGGTAGTCGCCCGTGGTCATCCAAGTATTCTCGAACATCCCGGGGACGTTGGCTTTGAGGGCCCCGTTGCGGTGGGATACTATCTTTTCGAGAGTGAACGGATTGCTGTCCGCCGGATAGCTGTAGATTAGAATACCCTGGTTGGTGTACTGCTTCTCGTCGGCTATCCACGCGAAATCGGCGGTTTTCTTCTTGAGGACGTATCCGGTGGGGAAGTGGGGGGACCCTCCGAAGATTTCCCGGACCTGCGTTGCAATGGTGCGGTCTTCGTAGTGGAGGGTGTTGGAGATGACCCTGTCGCGTTCGGCCTGCTCCAGATAGGCGGAGATTACCTTCCCGCTTTCTCCAAGCATGCCGACGGCCTCGTCCGGGGTGTGAGCCGCAACCGAAACGATGCACTGCGGCGTAGCCCAGCGGTCTTTAAGGTACTTGACTCCGGTTTCCACGGCCTGGGGGTCTATGTCGAACCAGACTATGTTGCGGTGCACTCTGAACAGGTTGGAGAAATCGGCCGGAGCGATGTTTACCAGGGAGTAGAGGGGCTCCCGCAGGGGAAGCCAGGGGCAGTCGGCAGCCAAAAGGTCGCGGACGGCACCTCCGAGGGATCCTTCCCAATCGGCCTTCTTCATCACGACTATCACTTCTCCTGCCTTGCCGCTTACGTTTGGGAGCAGAGCCTCGCGGCGATTTCCGCAGGAAAGGAGCGTAATCGCTGCAAATAGGAATCCGAGGAATTTCTTCATGGCGTTTTAATGTATTAGTCTTCCGATGTCGTTGCCGAAAGCGAGGACCATGAGGGCAAGAAGCAGTATCATTCCGATCCACTGCGCCACCATCATGAAGCTGTCGCTTGGCTTACGTCCTGTAATGATTTCGTATAGAGTGAAGATGATGTGCCCCCCGTCCAGTCCTGGGATGGGCAGAAGGTTCATCACTCCAAGCATGACGCTGATGAGCCCTATCAGGTAAAGGAAGCGGTACCAGTCCCATACGGGAGGGAAAATCTCCCCTATGGCTATGAAACTGCCCACACTCTTGTAGGCTCCGGTGCTCGGGGTCGCAAGGAGCCGGAGGTCCTGCAGATATCCGCCTATGGTCTTTGCCGTGAGCCGGAGTCCGGCTCCGATGGCGCCGAAGAAAGAGTATTCCTTCGTCACCACGCCGGGCTGGCGCATGAAGGCTCCGATACGGCCTGTGCTGTCAACGGCAACCTGCACCGACAGGGTGTCGGATCCGCGTACTACGGTTGCAGGAATCTGCATTCCGGCATTCTCGGCGAGTATTATCCTTGCATCCTGCAGATACTCGGACGGCCTGCCCGCAAAAGCAACCACCCTGTCTCCCTTGAGAAGATTCCCGTTGGGGCTGTCTCCGGACAGGGAGTCCACGATGAAAGGAACGGCCAGGTCGAACATTATTCCGGAATTCAGCACCTGCTCGGTAAGGCTGCCGTCGATATACAGGGAAAGGGTGTCTTCGCCGCGCAGGACCGTGGTCTCCCTAACCTTCCTCCTTACCAGATCGGCCTGCAGCATTGAGAAATCCTCAGGGACGTACCCGTCCATGGAAAGGATTTCGTCGCCGGTGCGGAAGCCCATTTCCTTGGCCAGGGCGTTGGGATATATCTTGGAACCTTTGTTGGGGATGTAGCTCTCTCCCCAGATTCCTGCGATCAGTACGAAGGCGAGGATGGCAAACAGAAAATTGTTGAGAACCCCGCCCGACATCACCAGCAGGCGCTGCCAGGGGTTGTGGGTGCGGAATTCCCAGGGCTTCGGGGGCTGGGCGAGCTGCCCGGTGTCCATGCTCTCGTCCACCATTCCGGCAATTTTGCAGTAGCCGCCGAGGGGCAGCCATCCGATGCCGTATTCCGTCTCCCACTCCAGGGCTTTGGGGCAGAGGCGAGTAAACCACTTCGAACGCTTGGTGCTGAAGAGGAATGTCCCTCCCAAATCGAAGAAGAGGTAGAACTTATCTACCCGGATATGGAAGAGCTTCGCAAAACTGTAATGTCCCAGTTCGTGGAAGAGGATGAGTATGGAAAGTGCAAGAATTACTTGCAGGGCTTTTATGAGTACTGTCATGTCCTAAAGCGACTCGGCGGCTTTTGCCACTGTCTGGCAGTGAGTTGCAAAAATGTCGTCGAGCGATGGATTGGCTGCAAAATCCAAGCCACCGAGACATTTCTCCACGAGATCGGCGATTCCGTAGAAAGACAGGCGACCTTCGAGATATGCCTTTACGGCCACTTCGTTGGCGGCATTGAGTGCGCAGGGTGCGTTCCCGCCGCGCCTGAGGGCTTCGTAGGCAAGGCCGAGGCACGGAAAACGACCGAGGTCCGGTTTCTCGAAATGCAGGGCGCCTATTTCGCCGAGGTTCAATTTGCGGTTCCCTATGGGGATGCGTCCGGGAAAGGCGAGCGCGAAGGAGATTGGCTGCCGCATGTCCGGACAGCCGAGCTGGGCGATTACGGCCCCGTCTTCGAACTCCACCATGGAGTGGATTATGCTCTCGGGGTGAACTATAACCTCTATGCGTTCCGGGGCCATGTCGAAGAGCCACCGCGCCTCCATGACCTCGAAACCTTTGTTCATCATGGTGGCCGAGTCTATCGTTACCTTGGCGCCCATGTCCCAATTGGGATGCTTGAGGGCCTGTGCGGCAGTCGCCACTGATATCTGCTCCCTCGTCCATGTGCGGAACGGCCCTCCGGAGGCGGTAAGATGCAGTTTTACAGCTTCGTTGCCGCCTGCTGCCATCAGGCACTGGAAGATGGCGGAATGTTCCGAATCTACGGGAAGGATCACTGCATTGTGCTCCCTCATGACCGAAGTGACAATATGTCCCGCGGCCACCAGCGTCTCCTTGTTTGCAAGGGCCACCACCTTTCCGGCCTGCAGCGCTGCAAGAGTCGGCCTGAGCCCGCTGAAACCCACCATTGCTCCCACTACGATATCTACATTTCCGGCGGCGACAAGGGAGCAAAGGCTGTCAGTCCCGGTGAAGACCTTGATTCCCTTGGGCTGCAGCTGGTCAGCAAGGGACTTGTATTTGGATTCGTCGCAGATTACTACGGAATCGGCGTCGAATTCCAGGGCCTGGACGGCGAGCAGGGAGGAATTGCTGCCGGCCGACAGCATTACGACTTCGAACAGGTCGGGATGACGGCGGATGACGTCGAGGGTCTGGGTCCCGATAGAGCCGGTGGACCCCAGAATTGCTATTCTTCTGCGCTTTTCCATCAGAACTTGCAGTATTTTGCAGGATCGACCGCTTCTCCCTTATGCCACAGCTCGAAGTGAAGCTGGTTCTGGCCTACCACGGCCACAGGTTTCCCGGCGCTGACCTTGTCACCCTCCTTTACCAGCAGGTGCTGGTTGTGCTTGTAGCAGGAGATGATGTTCTCCTGATGCTGTACGACTACGCTGTATCCCGCTTCATCGGTCCATCCGGCCGAAATCACGGTTCCGTCAAGAGCCGCGCATACGACGGATTTGGCCGGGGCGGTTATATCTACACCGGGGTGCAGCACCATGTCGAACTCCCTGGAAACTGCCCCTTTCAGCGGGGTGAAGAGATGGAGACCCTCCAGCGGCAGGTCCCTTTTTGTGCCGGCCACGCCGAACCGGTCTTCCGAGGCGACGAAGGTGCGGAGCACGGAGTCCCTGCGGGCCATCTCCTCCCTTGAAACGGTTTCGAGGTATCGCGACGGATTGCCGGAGATGATGCTGTCGGCTTCGGAAAGGCCTTCTTCACCGGAGAGTATGCGGGAGAGGTTCTCGGCATAGAGAGTCCAGCGGAACATTTCGTTTTCGAGAGAATCGATCTTGAGGGCGTTTGCTATGGCTCCCTTCTTGAAATGCGCGTCCGGATAGCCGGGAATGGTGGTTTTGAGGGGAGTGAGCGCCATCAGTGCGTAGAAAACGCCAAAGAGGACCATGAGCGAAGTGAGTGCCACCACCGCTCCTCCGAGCCTGGAGAAACGCCATTGGCGGATCTTCTTGTGGGAAGCGTCGTCGCTCAGGGTGAGCCTGTATAGTGTCGAATTCTTTTTTGCCATATTTTGCTTACCTTTGCAGGGAAAAATGGACAGAACCGTCGGCATAGATTATGGCAGGGCCCGCGTGGGAGTGGCAGTGAGCGACCCCCTTGCTGTTTTTGCCTCTCCTTTGGAGACGGTGCCGTCTGCAAAGATAATAGATTATCTGCAAAAATACGCTGCGGCTGAGCACGTAATTCGCTTTGTCGTCGGGTATCCGCTTAATCTGGACGGGCGCCCCGCCGAGGCTCTCGAAGATGTGGAAATCTTTCTCCGCCGGCTGGCAAAGGCTTTTCCGGGAGTGGAAATAGTGAAGGAGGACGAACGTTTTACCAGCGTCCTCGCGCACAGGGCCATGATAGACGGAGGCATGAAGAAAAGCGAGAGGCGTAGGAAAGAGTCGGTGGACCGCATCAGCGCGGCAATAATTTTGCAGGGATATCTGGACCGCTATAACAGGGAAAAACATGATTAGACCTATATATCTTTACGGGTCGGAGGTGCTCCGCAGGGTTGCGGAACCGGCAGACCTTTCAAAAAAGGAAGAACTCTCCGCCCTGATCGCCGACCTGTGGGAGACGCTCGCAGCGTCGGAAGGGTGCGGACTTGCGGCTCCGCAGATAGGGGAGAGCGTACGCGTAGTGGTGGTTGACGGAGACGTGATGGAGGATGTGTACCCCTACCTCAAGGGTTTCAAGCGCACTTTCATCAATCCGGTGGTGCTCGAGTCGAGCGACGAGAAGATAACCTACAACGAAGGCTGCCTGAGCGTTCCCGGCATCTATTGCGACGTGGTACGTTCCAAAACCATAAAGGTGGAGTACTATAACGAAAAGTTCGAAAAGCTGACGGAGCAGTTCGACAATTTTGCCGCACGCATGGTGGAACATGAGTTCAGCCATCTGGACGGCGTGCTCTTCACCGACCTGGTGGCGCCCATCCGCCGCAAACTCGTTGCAAAAAAACTTTCCGGAATAGCCTCCGGAAAAACACATACCCGTTACAAATCTAAACTGGCAAAATAACATGGGAGCATTTCACGCTTATGACATCCGCGGAATCTACGGAGTGGATTTCGATAAAACCACGGCTTACAAAGTAGGTTACTTTCTTCCCGAACTTCTTGGTGCCAAGAAGGTCCTTGTGGGGCGCGACTGCCGCCTCTCCGGACAGGAAATACACGACAGCCTCGTGCAGGGCATAACCGATGCAGGCTCCGATGTTGATGATATCGGCCTTTCAAGCACTCCTCTGGTTTATTTCGGAACGGCCAATTACGGATACAAGGCTTCCGTGCAGATTACGGCCTCGCACAATCCCCGTGAGTACAACGGCATGAAGGTAAGCCGCGAGAACGCCCTTCCGGTAGGTCTTGACACCGGACTCGGGCAGATAAAGGCCTGGATAGACGAGGGACGCCCGACCCCTGTGGCCGCAGTGCGCGGAAAAGTGAAGGAAATAGACATCAAACCCGACTATATCGAATTCCTGCGCAGGTTCAAGGGTGACTATTCCAACCTCAAGATAGCCTTCGATCTCTCGAACGGCATGGCATGTCTGTTTGCAAAGGAGATTTACAAGGGAGAGGATGCCGAATTCCTGTTCGATACCATGGACGGCAGTTTCCCCAACCATGAACCCAATCCTCTCGTAGCGAAGAACGTGGAGCCGCTTAAAAAGCTGGTCGCCTCTTCGAAGGCCGATGTGGGCGTCATCTACGACGGTGACGCCGACCGTGTGATGTTCGTGGACGACAAGGCCCGCTTTGTAGCTCCCGATCTGGTGATTGCCCTCATGGCGCGGTATTTCTGCGATGAACGCGGCGAGAAGAACCCGCGCGTGCTGCAGGAAATCCGTTCCAGCAAGGCAGTGGGCGAATACCTCGAGAAGAATTACGGGGCCGAGGTGCATACCTGGCGTGTGGGACGTGCCTTCGCCGCTCCCAAACTCCGCGAAATCGACGGTCTCTGGGGCGGGGAACTGGCAGGTCATTACTATTTCAAGGATTTCTTCTATTCCGACAGCGGAATGCTTTCGAGCATTATCGTGCTCCGCATCGTATCGGCTCTCAAAAAGCAGGGAATACGCCTCAGCGAGGAGATAGACCGCCTCACAGTATATGAGAATTCCGGAGAGATAAACTTCCGTGTCGAGGACAAGAAGGGCGCTATGGAGGCTGTGAAGGCCTTCTTCGAGGCGTCGGAGACACCCGATAAGGTAATGGATTTCGACGGCTATCGCCTCGAGTTCCCGCAGTGGTGGTTCAACATCCGTCCTTCCAATACGGAGCCGTATCTTCGTTTCATCTGCGAAGCCACTACGGCGGAGCTGCTCCGGAGCAAGATAGAGCAGGCTACCAAGGTTATCGTGGAGCAGTTCGGGGGGACGAGGGCATAGCTTTGAGCATTTTTGGGAGCATATTGCTGCTGGGACTTCTGGTCGGGGGACATTCCTCGCCGGAAGTTCCTCCCCATTCGTCGGCTTCCCCTGAACTCGAGCTGCCGCCGATTGAAGCGGCTGCGCCTATAGGTTTCGTCTCGCTTGAAGCCTCCCGGGATATTGTAGAAGGTTTCTGGAACACAGAACTCGATTCCTACCGCATGCACAGGGACAGCATCCCGGAGCGCACGTTCATCCGCTTCTCCTCCGAGCCAAGCCTTCCCTATGGAGTTGATGTGCGTTCAGGTTTCGGCGGCCGGCGCGGACGCATGCACAAGGGGGTGGATCTGGCCGTTCCAAACGGAACGGATGTTACTGCCGTCCTCGAAGGCGTAGTGAGGGTAAGCACATACCATAACGGTTACGGCAACATAGTCGTTATAAGGCATCCAAACGGCCTTGAAACATGCTATGCCCATCTTTCGAAACGTCTTGTAGGAAGGGGCGACGTCGTGGCGGCCGGGGATGTCATCGCCCGCAGCGGCAGCACTGGCCGCAGCACCGGGCCTCATCTTCATTTTGAAACCCTCTTCTGCGGCCGCCATTTCGATCCGGAGCTCATTTTCGACTTTTCTTCCGGGACTCTGCATTCCGACGGTTTCATTCTCCGGCGGGAAATGCTCGTGCGGTGACCTGGCTCAGAAGGAAAGGCTTACTGATATGGGGTAATGGTCGGAGATGTACCGGGCGTTGCCATAGCTTTGATTGCTGGCTTTAAAGAGTCTGTGCAGCCGCATCTTGCCATGCGGCATAGTCTTTCCTGAAACCGGAGCCGTGTCGGCCGGTGCAAGGTCGCCGGCTTTGGCTGCAGGATCCGGGTCGGACAGGGGGATGTGGCAGAAGGCCTGCGAAAACCGGATTCGAATCCGGTCTGTCCTTCCCTGCACCCCGGGACCCCTTCGCGCCGCATTCCCATGTGTCTCAGACCTCCTTATTTACCGGTTAGTTTCATTTTTTATCGTTTTTGCGACTAACCCCCATTCAAAAGCCCGGGTTGGACGCATTATTGAGCGAAAACGCTACTAACCCTTTTCCACATGGGAGCTCTGCCGCCCCGTGGCGGAACTCCGTTCGCTCCCACAATCTCTTTCGTTCCGTTGGATAGGACCTCGTATATTGCGGGTCTTGCCCCTTGCCTGGCAGCAAAGCCCGTCGGCAAAACGCCCAGAATCCGCCAACGAGAGGGTAGAGGCAGCAAAG
>CADBSV010000025.1 GCA_902797435.1 uncultured Bacteroidia bacterium | reverse complement strand
GCAAGAATCCTCTTTTCCAGGGCTTCCTGGATGTATGGTCCTTTTTTAAGTGAACGACTCATAATTCCTGTTTATTTCTTTCTTCTTTCAATGATGAACTTGTTGGAAGTGGCCTTCGGGTTGCGGGTCTTGTAGCCCTTTGCGGGGAGACCCTTGCGCGAACGCGGATGACCTCCGGATGCACGTCCTTCACCGCCGCCCATCGGATGGTCGTGCGGGTTCATGACAACACCACGGTTGTGAGGCCTGCGGCCAAGGTGGCGGCTGCGGCCGGCCTTGCCGGAGCTTTCCAGATTGTGGTCGCCGTTGGAGACGGTGCCCACGGTTGCGCGGCAGCTTACGAGAACCATGCGGGTCTCGCCTGAAGGCAGGCGGAGGATGGCATGGCCTCCCTCACGGGCGGCAAGCTGTGCGAACGCACCGGCGCTGCGTGCCATGGCGGCACCCTGGCCGGGACGGAGTTCGATATTGTGAACGAGAGTACCGACAGGAATTTCCGAGAGGGGAAGGGCATTGCCGACTTCGGGAGCGACGCCGCTGCCGGAAGCGATAACCTGTCCTACCTTAAGTCCCTCGGGAGCGATGATGTAACGGTATTCGCCATCCTCGTACTGGACAAGGGCGATGCGTGCCGTGCGGTTGGGATCGTACTCGATGGTACGTACGGTTGCAGTGCAGGCATCCTTGTCGCGGAGGAAGTCGATAACGCGGTACATCCTTTTATGACCACCGCCGATATAACGCATGGTGAGCTGGCCGGTGTTGTTGCGGCCGCCGGTTCCGTGCAGGGGCTCGAGCAATGACTTGTGGGGCCTTTTCGCCGTAATTTCGGTGAAAGCGCTGATGACCTTGTTCCTTTGTCCGGGAGTGGTCGGTTTGTATTTCTTTACTGCCATTTTACGAGCCTCCTATATGTTAGCGTAGAAGTCTATCTTATCCTCGCCTGCGAGGGTGACATAGGCCTTCTTGAAATGGTTCATGCGGCCACGGAGCATACCGCTCTTGGAATAGCGGCTCTTGCGCTTGCCGTGGTAGTTGACGGTATTGACGGATGCCACGGAAACGCCATAGGCTTTCTCCACCGCATCCTTGATCTGAAGCTTGTTGGCATCGCGGCTTACCACGAAACCGTAGCGGTTCAACTTTTCGCCCTGAACCGTAAGCTTCTCTGTTACTATAGGCTTAATTATAATTCCCATTGCTGCTGATTATTTTTTCCTTGCGGCGAGAATGTCCTGAACACCGTCCACCAGAACCACAGAATTCGCATTCATGATAGCATAGGTGTTGATTTCGTCAACGGTGATGACATTCACGTAAGGAAGGTTACGGGAAGAAAGGAAAATATTGTCGGAGTTGGCGGGAAGGACGAAGAGAACCTTGCGGTCGCCGGCCTTGATGGCGGAGAGGATACCTGCGAATTCCTTGGTCTTGGGGGCCTCCATTGCGAAGGGCTCGACGAGGGTGATCGCATTCTCCTTAGCCTTGTAGCTCAGTGCAGAGCAGCGGGCGAGACTCTTGACCTTCTTGTTGAGCTTGCCGCCGTAGAAACGGGGCTTGGGTCCGAAGATGCTGCCGCCGCCTACATAGGTACCGGCCTTGATGGAACCGTGACGTGCTCCACCGCCGCCCTTCTGGCGACCCATCTTCTTGGTGCTGTAGGCAACTTCGCTGCGGTCCTTGCTCTTGGCGTTGCCATGCCTCTGGTGTGCAAGATACTGGACTACGTCAAGATAAATGGCGTGGTCATTGGGCTCTATTCCGAAGACTGCGGGGTCGAGAGCGACCTGCTTTCCGGAAGGAGTGCCGTCTATTTTAAGTACATTCAGATTCATGGTTTATGCCTCCAATAAAAGATAGGAACCCTTGGCTCCGGGGACGGAGCCCTTTACGATAAGAAGGTTGTTCTCGGGGATGATCTTGACAATCTGGAGATTGAAGACCTTTACCCTTTCGCTTCCCATGTGACCTGCCATGCGCATTCCGGGAAGAACGCGTGAAGGCCATGAGGATGCGCCCATGGAACCGGGGTGGCGCTGACGGTCGGACTGGCCGTGGGTGGCGTCGCCGACACCGCGGAAGTGGTAACGGTGAACTACACCCTGGAATCCTTTACCTTTAGAAGTACCGACGACATCCACGAAGGGAACGTCCTTGAAAACGTCCTCGACGGTAACGGTGTCGCCCAATTTCAGATCGCTCCTGAAGTCTGCCTCAAATTCGGCAAGCTTGCGACGGGGGGTAACTCCTGCCTTTGCGAAGTGCCCCTTGAGCGGTGCGCTGGCGTGCTTTTCTGTAATTTCGTCATAGGCAAGCTGCACGGCCTCGTACTTATCCTTTTCGAGGGTGCGGATTTGCGTGACAACGCACGGACCAGCCTCGATGACGGTGCATGGAAGGTTCTTTCCATCAGCACCGAAGACGGAAATCATTCCGATCTTTTTTCCAATTAATCCAGGCATTGGTTTGGTTGTTAACTGTTTGTATAAAAACTTAACCCCATTTTTGGGGGCTGCAAAGATACGATTTATTTTTCAATAAGCAAATTAAAAATATGTAGTATTTTTGCAAAACGATGAAACGGATAATATTCTCTATCATAGCCGCCCTGGCACTGAGCATCGGCATGGCGGCGCAGGCCCCCGAAAACATAGTGCGGTGGAAAGTATCAGGCGATGCAGAAGGGAACCTTGTCTTTACCGGCAGCATTGCCGGAGGATGGCATGTTTACGGAGTCTCCGGAAGCAACGCCACCACCATCAGTTTCGACTCCGGTTCGGCGGTCCGCCCCTCCGGAGCCCCGGTCGAACTGTCCGAAAGCTCCGACTTCCAAGGAGAGAAGGTCTTCTTCGGAAAGATGGTGCTCAGGCAGAAGGTTACGGTGCCTGAGGAAGGCGGCAGTGCAAAAGGGACCATCAGCTACCAGGCCTGCAATGACCAGATGTGCACTCCCCCCATCGACTGGGACTTCAGCATCGACGTTCCGGGAGTCTCCATAGCGTCCGCAGAGAGCAGTCCCCGCGTGGAGAGTGACGGCAGCGGAAAGGCCGGGAGCCTCTGGGCCCTGATTCTCGAAGCCATCCTGTGGGGGTTTGCGATGCTGCTCACCCCGTGCGTATTCCCCATGGTGCCCATGACCGTATCTTTCTTCATGAAAGGAGAAGAAAACGCCGCCCGCGGGCGCTTCAGGGCACTCATGTACGGCCTGTTCATCGTGCTTCTGTACACAGTTCCGATATCCATAATAATAATTCTCACGCGCGTGATAGGGGGTGATGCCGTCACGGCCGACATTTTCAACTGGCTCTCCACCCACTGGCTGCCCAACATCTTATTCTTCGTGGTGTTCATGGTCTTTGCCGCCAGCTTCTTCGGGGCTTTCGAGATAACGCTGCCCTCGGGGTGGGTGAACCGCTCCGACGCCAAGGCCGGCAAGGAAAGCCTGGGAGGCATCTTCTTCCTTGCCCTTACCCTTGTTCTGGTATCCTTCTCCTGCACCGGTCCGATAGTGGGCACCGTACTCATAAAGAGCACCGCCGGCGAATTCTGGACCCCGATGATAACCATGCTTGCTTTCTCGCTTGCATTCGCTCTCCCCTTCACGCTGCTCGCCATGTTCCCGGAGCTGCTCAAGAAACTGCCCAGGAGCGGAGGCTGGCTGGGAAGCGTAAAGGTCTGCCTGGGATTCATAGAAGTTGCCCTCGGCCTTAAATTCCTGAGCGTAGCCGACCAGACCTACCACTGGGGAATACTCGACCGCGAGGTGTACCTGGCCATCTGGATAGTGGTGTTCGCAATGCTCGGGTTCTATCTTCTCGGCAAACTCCGCTTCGGGCACGACGAGAAGGTGGAGACGCTTTCCCTGACGCGCCTTGTACTGAGCATCGCCGTGTTCTCGCTGGTGGTGTACATGATACCCGGAATGTGGGGAGCGCCCCTGAAGGCCCTCTCGGGGTATCTGCCGCCAATGGAAACACAGGATTTCGTTTTGGGAGGGAACTTCACTCCGGCTCCCGGAAGAACGGCGCAGTTGTCCTGGTTTGACGGGCAGGCCGTTCCGGCTGCGACGGGGCAGCTTCCGGCAGCGGACAGGCATGCTCCGTCCAACCGGTACGGCCTCAAGATGCCGCTCGGGCTTGACGGTTACTTCGACCTGGACGAAGGGCTTGCCGCAGCAAAGGCGCAGGGAAAACCCGTGTTCGTGGACATTACGGGACACGGATGCGTGAACTGCCGCGAAATGGAAAGCCGCGTGTGGAGCGACCCGCGTGTGCTGGAAATACTTAAGGACAGATACGTGCTGGTCGCTCTCTACACCGACGACAAGACCCCCCTCGCAGAGGAGGACTGGGTAACTACCGAAAGCGGCCGGGTGCTCAAGGACCTGGGACGCGCAAACGCCTATCTGGTGCGTACCCGCTTCGGGGTCAATGCCCAGCCCAACTATGTGCTGCTCAGCCCCGATGGCAAGCAAATAGCGCCGGTGCGGGGATACAGTCTGGATGTAGAAGAATTCATAGAATTCCTGAAATCGGGATTATGAAAAGACTGGCACGTACAATATTAATAATCAACCATTTAAGCAAAAGCCTGGTATCTATTGAAGGCACCAGGCTTTTGCTTAATTCACTAATATACAAAGGGTTGCACTCCAGGATAAAAAAACATCACCTGAATACATCCGCCGCACTATGGCGTCAAAACGGACCTTGTCTGTCACCGAGGCCATTATCTGAAGATAATTCTTATATTTGTAGAGTATGATACCTCTGCAGCTGCTTGGATTTCTGCATATGAGCATTATGGACGTCCTTGACATCGTTGTCGTGGCCGTCATAATCTACATAGTGTTCCGCTGGCTCAGGGGGTCGAGCGCCATGAACATCCTCATCGCGATAGTGGCGCTCTTCGTGATACGGTTCGCCGCGGCAGCCCTCAGCATGAAGCTTCTGAGCGCGCTGATGGATGCCGTAATCAACGTGGGAGCGGTGGCGCTGATAGTCATCTTCCAGCCCGAAATAAGGCAGTTCCTCGGACGCGTGGGCAGGGGCGGAGCCGGACTCTCCTGGTGGAACAGGCTCCTCGGCAGAAAGGAGGAGGGACTCAGCAGCAAGGCCGTCAATGAAATCATCGAAGCCTGCAGCGACATGGCCGAAAACCGCACCGGAGCCCTTATCGTCATCCTTCACAGGAATGCCCTCCAGGATGTCATCGACTCCGGGGACAGGGTGGACGCCGACATCAACCGCCGCCTCATCGAAAACATCTTCTTCAAGAATTCCCCCCTGCATGACGGCGCCGTGATTCTCGGTGGAGGCCGTATCATCGCAGCCCGCTGCACCCTTCCGATAACGGAGAGGAAAGACCTGCCGGCAAAGTTCGGCATGCGCCACAAGTCGGCCGTAGGCATAAGCGAACGCAGCGATGCCGACGTCATAGTGGTAAGCGAGCAGAGGGGCACCATCTCCTTTGTGAGTGACGGGCGGATTTATCCGGTTTCCGGACGCAACGACCTCAGGCTCAAGCTTGAACCGGAAGCCCAAAAGACAAAGGAGTAGCGCACTGTGGAAGATACCGCCAGAATAGAATCGAAACTCGGGTTCGACCGTGTGCGGCAGAGCATACAGGACCGCTGCAGCAGCGACTACGCAGCCGCCAGGGCAGCAAAGGAAGAATTCTGCACCGATCCCGCCGAAATAACCAGAAGGCTGCGGCTCACCGACGAGATGCGGGTTGTGCTGATGTTTGAGGAATCCTTCCCCACCAGCGGCTACATAGACGCCCTCGCATTTCTCAGACCCCTTCTGGACGAGGCTTATCATATCGACCTGCTCAGCCTTGGCAAACTAAAGACCCTCCTCGACACCGTAAGGCGCATAAAGGCTTTTTTCGGCAGCATCCGCGAAGGGATTTATCCGGAACTCAAGAAACTTGCCGACCCGGTGGCATACTATCCTGAAGTGCTGCGGAGGGTCGAGAGCATACTCGACAAGAACGGCGAAATACGCGACAACGCCTCCCCTGCCCTGCAGGAAGTGCGGCACCATCTCAAGGCGGCTGAGGCTTCCCTCTCAAAGAAAGCGCTTTCGGTGCTCAAGGCGGCGCAGGACGCCGGCTGGGCGGATGCCGATGCCGGAATCAGCGTTAGGGACGGAAAGTACCTCGTCCCCGTAGCCGCCGGCAGCAAGAAGAAGGTTCCCGGATATGTATATGATACGTCCGCCACGGGAAAGACCGCCTTTGTGGAGCCTCTGGAAGTCATGGAACTCGAAAACGAGATTCTCCAGCTCCGCCAGGACGAGCAGCGCGAAATAGAAAGGATACTGATAGAGTTCAGCGATTTTCTGAGGCCCTACGTGCCGGAGATAATCGCCGAAGCCGAATTCACGGGCGAAATAGACTTTATAATGGCAAAGGCCCGAACTGCAATGGACTATGTCGCGGGGATGCCCGTGATTTCCACCGAAGGGAGGGTATCGCTCCGCAAAGCCAGGCACCCCCTGCTTGAAAAGGCGCTTGCAAGGGAAGGCCGGAAGATGGTTCCCATTACCCTGGAGCTGAACCCCTCCAAGCACATTCTCCTCATATCAGGCCCCAACGCCGGAGGAAAGAGCGTCTGCCTCAAGACCACGGGGCTCCTCCAGTACATGTTCCAGTGGGGTATGCTGGTCCCCACTTCAGAGACTTCGGAATTCCCGGTATTCGAGCGCGTGATGCTGTCCATAGGCGATGACCAGAGCCTGGAGAACGACCTGTCAACCTACTCGTCTTTCCTCAAGGAGATGAAGGAGATGCTGCGGAGCGCAGACTCGCGCACCCTTGTCCTTATAGACGAATTCGGCAGCGGCACCGAACCGGCAGCCGGCGGAGCCATCGCCGAAGCAATCCTTGCAGAACTCGACCGCAGGGGCGTATATGGAGTCATAACCACGCACTATACGAATCTCAAGCTCTACGCTTCGGGAGCGCAGACGGGGGTAGTCAACGGGGCCATGCAGTTCGACGCGGCCCGCATAGAGCCTCTTTTCAAACTGGAGACCGGCATGCCGGGCAACTCGTTCGCCTTCGAAATGGCCCGCAAGACAGGCCTTCCGGAAAGCATAGTGAAAGATGCCGAACTGCGCGCCGGAGAGCAGTACGTGGGGATTGAAAGGAATCTGCGGAGGATTGCCAGGGGACGCCGCGCCCTGGACGAGAAACTCCGGAAGGTAAAAAACACCGAAGGCGCACTTGCAAGCGTAACCGAAGAGTATCAGAAAGAACTTGAGAGTCTTCAGCAGGAAAGGAAGGTAATCCTCGAAGCCGCCCACAGGGAGGCCGAAGCCATAGTGAAAGGCGCCGGCCGCGAAGTGGAGCGCACCATCAGGGAAATCCGCGAAAGCCAGGCCGACAAGGAGCGCACAAAAGCCGCCAGGGCAGAGCTGCAGGGGTTCCTCGGCGCAATAGCTGAAAAGAAGACAAAAGACGAATACATCGAGCGCAAAATAGAGAAGCTCAAGAAGAAATCCAACCGCCGCGGAAAGGCTGAAACCGGAGCGCAGGAAGCCCCCGGACGCAGGGAAGAGCCGCTGAAAGTGGGAGAAAAGGTAAAAGTGAAGGAGAGCGGACTCGTAGGGGAAGTGGCAAAGATATCGAAGGGCAGCATAACGGTTATCATCGGCAGCCTTTACAGCACCATGGACGCATCGGCACTGGAGAGAATCTCCGCGAATGAATTCCGCCAGGCAGGAGCCTCCCAGGCCGGCAGGCCCAGAATCATGCGCGACCCTGCCCTCACCGAAAGAAAACTTAACTTCAAACCGGAACTCGACGTAAGGGGCGAGAGGCTTTCCGACGCCCTTGACATCGTGATGCACTATATCGACGACGCCATCATGGTGGACGTCCCGTCTGTAAGGATCATCCACGGGAAGGGCACGGGAGCCCTCCACGAAGAAATCCAGAAGTATCTCAGAACCGTACCCGGCGTGGCTTCGGTAGCCGATGAAGACGTCCGGCACGGCGGCTCAGGCGTAACCATAGTCACGTTCGGATAATGGACCCCGTAGGCAAAGCAGGAGAAGATGCAGCCGCCCTCTGGCTCGAACGCCACGGGCATAATATCCTCTCGCGCAACTGGCGGGCAGGAAGGGTGGAACTTGACATAGTGTCGCTCTCCGCGGAAGGCATCCATTTTGTAGAGGTCAAGAGCAGAAAAGCTCCTGTGATGGCCGATCCTTCCGTGAACGTGACTCCGGCAAAGCAGAGGCACATCACGGCTGCTGCGCGCAGATGGCTCGGCAGCAATCCGGCCTTCAGCACACGCGAGCTCTTCTTTGACATAATGACAGTAATTTTCGACCACAACAACACTAACATAAACTATTACCATCAAGCTTTCATTCCTACCTATGCATAAGTATTGCGTCATCCTCGCCGGAGGAGGCGGGGCACACTTCTGGCCGCTCAGCAGGGAAGACAAACCAAAACAGTTCCAGCCTTCCGTCCCAGAAGGAGCTTCCTTTCTGCAGCTCACATACAAAAGAGCCCTTTCACTGTTTCCGAAAGACAGCATCTACGTAGTCTCCCTCGAAAGGTTTGAGGACATCCTTAAAGAGCAGCTTCCGGACATCCCTCAGGAGCAGCTTCTGCTGGAGCCATACGGACGCGGCACCGCCACCTCCATCGCTTATGCGGCGTATGCCCTTCTGGAAAAGGATCCCGACGCGGTGATGCTCGTCACGCCTTCCGACCATATCATTGAAGACAGCGACAACTTTACCGCTACCATCGCACGCGCAGCGGACTTCGCCTCCGAGACGAACTCCCTGATAACCATCGGTATCGTGCCCACCAATCCCAACACCGGCTTCGGATACGTGCAGGTGGAGGGAGGCATCCGGGCTTGCAGCAGGAAGGAACCCCTGAAGGCCAAAACCTTTACCGAAAAGCCCTCCGCAGAACTGGCGCAGGTGTTCATCGACAGCGGCGAATTCCTGTGGAACTCGGGCATCTTCGTATGGAAGGCCTCCGCAATCCTGGAAGAAATGAGGCTCTGCTGTCCCGAAATACCGAAGCTCTGGAAAGACTGGCAGAACAACCTCGAAAGGGTGTATTCCGACAGTCCCAACATCTCCATCGACTATGCCGTCCTCGAAAAGAGCAGCAACCTCAAGGTCCTTCCCGCCGACTTCGGTTGGAACGACGTGGGTTCGTTCTCCTCTTATTACGAGTACTCCCACTTCAAGGATGCCGACGGCAACATGACAATCGGAGTACGGGGAAAAGCCTTTGTCAAAGACACCAAAGACAGCATCGTGTGCAGCATCAACCCCAAGAAACTGGTGGTGGTGAGGGGGCTCGAAAACTACCTTGTGATAGATACCGACAATGTCCTGCTCATTTCTCCCCGTGACGAGAAGATACTGCAGGACACCGTAAGGGAATTGAAAAGCCCGGAATTCGAGGAATTCAGGTAGAATACTTTCCGGTCACGGCCGAATCTACGCTGCGCCCGTACACCACGAAGCGCTGGTAGAGGAACTCCGTAGCGAAATTAAGCACCATGTTGATGGCCGTTACGAGATAATCGTTCCAGCCGAGTCCCTCGTGCTGCACTCCAGCCCACTTGACGCCGTCGGTCAGCCACTGTCCGAGAATGGTGGACGACGGGGTGAACACCAGATAATACAGGAAAACGAGCAGCATGGCCTTCGCCACATTGTTCACGCTGCGGAAGGTGAACTTGCGGTTGAGCGTGAAGTTCCACAGCACCGACAGCACAAGGGCTATCAGATAGGACGGCCAGTAAGTCCAGCGCGTGACTTCGTTCAGCAGCGTGAACGCTCCTATTTCGATAAGCCCCGCACTGGCGGAGAAAAGGGCGAATTTGAGGAAGCGCATGGCTTCCGAAGTTTTACGCATAACGGATTATCTCCCAAAGCATTATTCCCGAGCAGATGAGCTTGAGGCCAGTACCGAATATAAAGCCAAGAAAAGCGCCTATGCTTGCCTTGAACGAATCCCATACTCCGCGGTCGGCGAAAACGAGTTCGCCGATGAACGCTCCGAGAAGCGAGCCGAGTATTATTCCCACCGGAGGAATCAGCATCCCTACGAACAGGCCCACGATGGCTCCCGTAGCCGCCTGCTTATGGCCTCCGGTTATCTTGGTGAACCATGCCGGAACCACATAGTCGAGAGCCGTCACTATGGTAACCACCCCGAGCCAGATGAGAAGGAACTTAAGGGTCATCGGGTCGGCTGCTCCCCTTGTGCCGGAGATATAGACAAAAAGAAGGCCCAGCCAGCTGAGCGGTGGCCCGGGAAGCCCCGGCACTATGCTTCCAACGATGCCGAGGATGCCAAGGATGATGGCAAGTACTATCCAGACGTCCATGCTATTCAACCGGGCTGAAATCGTCCTTGCCTACTCCGCATACCGGGCATACCCAGTCGGCGGGAATGTCTTCGAACGCTGTTCCTGGAGCGATTCCGCTGTCGGGATCGCCTGCCACGGGATCATACTCATACCCGCAGATGTTGCATACATACTTTTTCATATCTTGGAAATAAAAGATTTACCGTATTCTTCACATGAAGCAAGAGTTTCGGCATCCGGAACCCAAAGGGCGCGGACACCTTCGTCCACCAGCTCGAACCCGGCCTCGGAAAGAAGAGTCCCAAGCTGTTTTGAAGCCTCTCCGCTCCAGCCGTAAGAACCGAAAGCCGCAGCTTTCTTGCCCTTGAGCTTAAGCCCCTTTAGCATCTCCATAAAACCGGCTATTGCGTAGGAGAACCCGTTGTTGATGGTTGGAGACCCCACGAGCAGGGCCTTGCTGGAGAAGACCTCGGTGAGGATGTCGTTCTTGTCTTCCTTGGCGGCGTTGAGCACTTTGACGGTGACATCGGGCGCGCAGGACCTTATGCCGCGGGCTATTGCCTCAGCCATCTTGCGGGTGCTGTTCCACATGGTATCGTACACTATGGTCACCTGGTTCTGGGCATAGGCGTCCGACCACTCGAGGTACTTTTCGATTATCTGCCCGGGATTCTCCCGCCAGATTACTCCGTGGCTCGGGCAGATGAGGCTGAGGGGCAGGTTCATCGCCACGACTTCCTTGACCTTGCGGGAAACCATGGGATTGAACGGAGCAAGGATGTTGGCATAATACTTCTTTGCCTCGGCGAGCATTTCGCACTGCGGGACTTCGTCGTTGAAGAGGGATTCGCTGGCGTAGTGCTGGCCGAAGGCGTCGTTGCTGAAGAGAATGCCGCCGCAGCCGTCGTAATAGCTGAACATGGTGTCGGGCCAGTGACACATGGGCGCCTCGATGAAGGTGAGCGTCTCGCCGTCGCCCAGTTCGAGCCTGTCCCCGGTCTTCACATTGATATAGTTCCAATCCTGATGGTAATGGCCGCGGAGGATGGCCTCTCCCTTCTTTGTGCAGTAGATGGGAGTATCGGGAATCTCGCGCATGAGCTCGGGCAGAGCGCCGGAATGGTCGGTCTCGTTGTGCTGCATTATGATGGCGTCTATCTGGTCGAGGGGAAGCTCGGCGCGGAGACGCTCCACGAACTCGCGGTCGTAAGGGCCCCATACGGTATCGATGAGCACCGTCTTGTGCGACCCGCGCAGAAGATATGCGTTGTAACTGGAGCCGCGGGAAGTGCTGAGCTCGTTACCGTGAAACATCGTGAGTTCCCAGTCGGTCTTCCCTACCCAGGAAACGTTGTTTGTAATTTTCTTTGCCATAATGCAAATATAATCAATTTTTGAGCAGAATTTCTTATATTTACACCTCGCACCACATTATGGAGATTGTTTTCGAAATAGTTCAGGCGTCAGCCGCGCTCGAAGGATGCACTCTCACGCAATCCGAGTGCGAGCGCCTGCTCTCCAAGGGAGTGAGTTCGGAAGGCAAGACGATTTCGGAACAGCTCCTCTGCCTGAACCTGCGGGCGGCATACGACAAGTGCTTCCAGATGGCCGCCTCCCGTGAGTACTGGAGTCCCTACAGGCTCAAGAGCATAGCCGCACTCGCCCTCAGGGACGCCGGCGTTCCGGCCGGGGTAGTTCCCGACGAAAGTGTGCTGCAGAAGGTGTGCGACATTGCCAACGAAAAGCGCCTACACTTAAGCAGCGACGAAGCACCTGAGCAGTACAGGGCGTCTTTCGAAATACATTATCTGATTTCCCAGCACAAGCCCTGGCAGACGGGGAACGATTTTATAGGCAGGCTGCTCATGAATTACCTCCAGTACGAGTGCAGGCTTGAGCCCACCATCATAAGGCCATCGCGTCGTGCGGAATACCTCCGCATACTGGAAATATCCAAAACCGAGGAAATAGGGGAAGTTTTCGTGAGCTACATGTCGGAGCATTGCTGCGACAAAGCCGAGAAGGAGCCCGTGCAGGAAAAGGCGGCAGCTGCTGCCGTGAAGGTGAACATTCCCCCGGCGGAGAGCCGCCCAAAAGGCAGCAGCCGTGATGAAATATGCCGTCTTCTGAGCAAAAATCCATACATGAGCACGCGCGATCTCGCGTCCGAAATAGGCATAAGCGCAAAGGGAGTGGAAAAGCAGCTCGGAATTCTCAAGGCCACCGGGAAGCTTCTTCGCATCGGCCCGGACAAGGGCGGAAAGTGGCAGGTGCTTTAAGTGGCCGGCCCCTTGCGGAAAGGGTCAG
>CADBSV010000024.1 GCA_902797435.1 uncultured Bacteroidia bacterium | reverse complement strand
CCCCTCTGGGCCATACCCTTCATAACGTTCTTTTGTTCCCTTCTGTACTTTGTACGTTTTGGCTGTAACATCGTAGTATTACTTTTAAAAATATTAAATTTTCATTTAACTCCCTGAAACACAGCGGTTTGGACACTCCACCTACCGATTTTGGGACTGCAAAGTTAGTAAAAATTCCTTTCCCTGCAAGGGTTTTTGTGAAAATTTTCAAACTTTTCGACACAAAAAGTGAATAGTCAAGTTTCCATTTTTCAACCACTTACACATTACGGTCAAAAAAATTTTACTACCTTTGCGACCACGAAAAAGATAGTGCTCATACTGCTCGCCGTAACGCTGTGTCTCCCCTCGGAGGCGCAACTCTTCCGCAGTAGGAAAAAGGCATCCGCCTCAAAGGAAGCTTCCGAAGAAAAGGACCGCCCCGTCAAACCGCGAAAGCCCGTAGGGACCCCCATGTTTTACGAGGTCTTCGACGGCGACACCGTCTATATGGACGCCATCGACCCAGTCTGGGTTTTTCCGAGGGGCCGCAGGATGAAGGGGAACGACTGGCGGAAAGAATACCGCCTCGTATATAATTTCAATAAGGTATATCCATACGCCCTCGCCGGGCGCAGGATGATGGCCCAGGTTGACAGCACCATCTCTGCCGACGTCACCAAATCCTCTCAGCGCAACGCCTACACCCACGACGTGATGATGGAACTCTTCCGTCTTTTCGAAAAGGACATAAGGAACATGACCGTTTCGCAGGGAATGCTGCTCATGCGCCTGGTGGACCGCGAATGCGGCATGCCTCCCTACGAAATAGTGCGCACCTACCGAAACGGCTTCACGGCCGGATTCTGGCAGATGGTGGCGAAGCTTTTCGGAGCGGACCTCAAGAAGCGCTACGAGCCCACCGGAATGGACAGGAAAACCGAGCAGCTCGTGAAGATATGGGACAGCGGCGCATGGGATTCCTTCTACTTCTCAATCTATTACGAATATCCCAAGAAAACGGTGATCCCGAGAGAGTACCTGAAATCTTCGGTGAAGAGCCGCCAGAGCAGCCGGGAAGCCAGGGAAGCCGAAGAGAAGGAGGCGTCGGTAATGAAGCGCGCCCTCGAATCCGCACTGGAAGACAATTAGAGCTACGCGCCTGCGTGGGTAATGGCCGCACCTGTCGCTCTGCAGGCCGACAGGTCAGAAGAAGAAATGGGGCCATCCGGTCAGCGGACGGAGAATTCTCCAGATGAAGAAAGGGCCGCGAAATGGACTCCGCCCCCTATCCAGTCCTTCAGGACAATGAGACGCGAGCCGTCCACGGGCATGTCCACAGAATCATGGAAATGGCCGAAGATGCACACATCGACCGGCTTTCCAGCAGCTGCTGCCTTTTCACATTCGGCCCTGCAGAAGCGGTACAGAGGTTCATCCTCTCCCTTGAAGACATATCCTCCGTGCTTGCGGCGGCCGTTGTTGCTCCAGTCGGTCCCGAAACGGAACGCCAGCCATGGATGCAGTGTACTGAAGAGCTTCTGGCAGACGCGGTTATGGAAAACCGACAGCATCAGGCGGTAGCCGAAAGCCGCTCCGCCGAGGCCGTCCCCGTGGCCAAGCAGGACCCTCTTGCCGCAGAGCTCAATGGTCTGAGGCTGCTGCAGGACCTTTACGCCGAGGCCCTGCCAGAAAGAATAGAGCCAGATGTCATGATTGCCGGGGACGTAATAGACCTTCACTCCGGCGTCGAGCAGGTCCACTATCGCAGAAATCACCCTTACGCCTTCGCGCGGAATGACGTCGCGGTATTCGTACCAGAAATCCCAGATGTCGCCCAGAAGGTAAAGGGCCTCGGTATCCGGGCCGCAGATACTGCGGAGCCAGCGCACGAAACGCTCTTCGCGCTCGGCGGGGCCTGCCGGTCCGGCATCAAGGCCGAGATGGACGTCTGCGGTAAAGTAAATCATCAGGCGAAAATAAGCATAAGGATGCCGACCACGGCGCAGTAAAGGGCGAACCAGCTGAAGCGGGCCTTCTTCACGAGGCCTATCATCACCTTGCAAGCGAAAAGGCCGCTTGCGAACGCCGCAAGGAAGCCAAGAAGCAGAGGAAGCACTCCCACTCCGTCACCGAAGGACGCCGAACCTCCTGCAGCTTTCATAAGCGAGAGGGCCTGTTCGCCGATGATGGGAACAAGAACCATGAGGAATGAAAACTGCGCCATGTTCTCTTTCTTCACTCCGGTAAGGAGCCCCACTCCGATGGTGGTGCCGCTGCGCGAGAGGCCTGGAGCCACCGCACAGGCCTGTCCCAGCCCTACAGCGAAGGCCTGGAGCCAGGAAATGCCGCTCCTGTGGGTATTGGGCCTCTTAGGAGAATAGAAAGTGGCCAGAAGGAGCAGCGACGCCGTCACCAGCAGGCATATTCCCACGGTAGTGAGGGTTTCCCCGAAAAGGCCTTCCACCTGATCCTTGAAGAAAAAGCCGACCACGGCCACGGGAACCATGGAAAGGCAGAGCTTGAGGAAATAGTCGGTTTCGTCGTTGTAGCGGAATTTGACCACTCCCTTTATTATCTTGAGGATAGCTCCCCAGAAGACGATGATGGTACTGAGCACGGTGGCAAAATGCACCGTGACGGTAAAGTCGAGGAATCCGGAGGCATCCACCCCGAGGAGTTCCCTTGCAATCATAAGATGCCCGCTGCTGCTTACGGGTAGAAATTCAGTAAGGCCCTGGACAAGACCCAGCAATAACGCTTCCCACCACTCCATGCTACTTTTCCTTGTGCATTATACCTGCAGCCACGACAACCACTCCGGCGACGATTACGACCGGAGCGGCCACCAGCCTGCGGAAATCAAACATGCTCCAGTTGAATACCTGGGGATCCTTCACTCCGCCTCCCGAAAGGAGGACGAAACCGGCCAGCATGACCAGCACGCCGGCTATCATCAACACGACACCCTTGCGGCCAACGGCCATCTTATCTTTTTTATCTTCCATTTATCAATAATAGAGTTTGTCCCTGTCTATCCCGACCAGGCGGTTCACGACGAAGAAGGTGCTCACAAGACAGATGCCTATGCCGGTAACAAGAATTACCCCGGCCACCAGGGCAAGGCCCTGCGCGGTGAAAAGGCCCAGCAGCTGCGGGAAACTCCTGGAGGCGAACCAGATGGCACCGCCGAGCACGATTATCGCCAGCAGCGAACTCACAAGCCCAAGAACAAAGGCGTCCAGCATGAACGGACGGCGGATAAACTGCCGCGACGCCCCCACGAGCTGCATCGTGTGCACGGTGAAACGCCTGGCGTAGATGCCGAGGCGAACCGTATTGCCTATGAGCACGAAACTGATGAAGAGCAGAAGCAGGATGAGCACCCCGAGAACCAGCCCGATAGTGCGGATGTTGGAATTGAGCGCGTCCACCAGAGGCACCTGCGACTCCACCTCGGCCACAGGCGGAAAACCTTCTATCAGGGAAGAGACCACCGCGATGCTGTCGGCATTCACGTATCCGGCCTTGAGCGTGAGTTCTATGGAAAGGGGGATGGACGTGCTTTCGAAGACCTGAAGAAAATCTTCGCCGAGCATGGCCTGAAGTTCTTTCATCCCCTCTTCGCGCGTCACCAGACGGGAGGTGTTCACAAAGGGAAGGGAATCCAGCTGAACCTTGAACTCCTGCGCCTGAGGTTCCGACACCTCTTCTCGAAGGAGGACCTCCATCTGCATGTTCTCCTTTATCCAGCGGGTGATCCCGCTGGCGTTCACGACCAGCAGGGCGGCGAGTCCCACGAGCAGGAGCACCAGCGAGATGCTCAGCGCGGAAGACACCCTCGCTCCCGCCAGGCGGCGTTTTGTTGATTTGTCGTTCCCAGCCATATCGAGGCATCAAAGTTAATAAATTAACCATAATTCAAAAAATTTTCGTACCTTTGTTATGATGAGTACTTTGCCTCAGAAAATTCTATTCGTCAATTCCGAGATTTATCCCTATCTCCCGGAGAGTCAGCCTGCCCTCATAGGAAGGTATCTTCCTCAGGGAATCCAGGAAAAGAAAAAGGAAATCCGCATATTCATGCCGCGTTTCGGATGCATCAACGAACGCCGCAACCAGCTTCATGAGGTAATCCGCCTCTCCGGCATGAACATCATCATTTCGGATGTGGACAGGCCCCTGGTCATCAAGGTGGCTTCCATCGCCGCAGCCCGCATCCAGGTTTATTTCATCGACAACGACGACTATTTCCACAGAAAGGCAGTCTATACCGGCGCAGACGGCGGTTTCTTCCCGGACAACGACGAAAGGGCCATCTTCTTTGCCCGAGGCGTCCTCGAAACGGCCAAAAAGCTTCGCTGGTCGCCGGATGTAATCCACTGCGGCGGCTGGTTCTCCCAGCTGGTGCCGGCATACCTCAAAAAGGCCTATAAGGGCGACCCCATCTTCTCGGGGGCCAAAGTGGTGCTCTCCCTGTACGGGGACACCCCCGCCGCCGGCTTCTCCAACGCCTTTGCAGACAAGGTTCCGTTCGGAAGGCTCACCAGGGAAGACCTCCTTCTGGGAGACGCCCCCACTGGCATAGAACTTGCTAAAACGGCCATCAAGTACTCGGACGGCATTATTCTCGGCGCTCCGGACGTTCCCGAAGAGCTGGTCGGCATGGCCAGGGACCTCGGGCTTCCGATTCTCCCCTACAGGGCGGAGAGCATCGAGGACAAATCCTACATAGACGAGTACAATGCGTTTTATGAGCAGCTGTAGAATCCTTCTCACGCTTGCGGCGGCCATCTGCACGGCAGCCTGCGTCAGCATAGACGACGAACTCGGATCTTCGATGGTGCCGGTGAGCAGCACCTGGAAGACCGTCACTCCTGCTCCGGCACCGCTTCCGGTGAAGCAGCTCATGGCAGACAGCCTCTCCGGTTTTTCAAGCAACCGCATCACCATAGGAGCTATCCGCCAGGATGCCGAATATGGCCTCACAACCCGTTCCAGCGTAGTTTCGATAGTGCCTCTCTTCAATAAAGACTTCGATATGGGCACCGACCGCCGGTTCATCAGCATGCACATGGCGGTAGCGCTCGACTCCGTTTCGGTGGAGAACAAGTCCGAGAGCGGTATCCTTCAGAACGTAGGCGTTTACGAGGCTTCGCGTCCCGTGGACTTCAAGACCGACGGCGACTGCAACGCAGTCTTCCCGCACGGCAGCGTGAGGATTTCCGACGGAGTGCCGGTAATCAACGGAAGCGATTCGCTGTCCTTCTGCTTTACAAAGGAATTCGGCAGCAAGTATCTGCAGGCGGACAAGTACCTCTCCGACTTTGCAAGCTACTCCGCACAGTTCCCCGGCATCTATCTCGAAACCTCCAAGCCTTCGGGCAACGGCGGCAGGATTAACCTCTTCGAGCTCCAGCTGGGGTACAACAGCGACTACGGATACATCACCGGAAACTACGTATCCCTCAGGTTCTCAGCTGTTTATAACGGCGAAAGGAGAGATACCGCAGCCTTCTTCTATCTGGCGGCGACAGGGCTGTACGACCTCGATTCGCTCTCCACAAATTCAGGCACCGGCAGTTTCCCGCAGTATGCCCTCAACCTCACGGGACACGAAACGGCTCCCCGCTCCGGCGATGCCTCCACGGAGATTCTTGTGGAAGGCGGCGGCGGGCTCAAACCTGTAGTGAGCGCAGCGGATATCCGAAAAACGATAATAGACGCTATCGACTCCCGCGAAGGCGAAGGAGCACACACAAAGGCCATCATCAACAGGGCAACCCTCAACTTCCACTATTACAACGACTTCGCAGCAGGAGGAGACTATTCTCTCCTGTACAAGCTGCCGGAAATATTGAGCCCTACCTGCCGCATCAGGCAGAGCGGGGCCCGCGTTACATTCATGGGCCTGACGGACTCTTCGTCAAGCGAGGAGAACCAGGGCAACCGCGACCTTTCGAATCTCAGTTTCACCCCCGACATCACCTACCACGCACAGGAGCTTATCGGAATGGATGACGACAACGCCTCCCTGCGGGACGGAAGCTACGACATCTGGCTGCTCATCATGCACAACGACCTCGTAACCACCACTTCGGGCGGCAACAACGACCTGAGCGACTACTACCAGTACCTTGCCTACCAGAGCTACATGTCCAACATGTACGGCGGATATGGCGGATACGGGTACGGCGGTTACGGAGGCTACGGCTACAACAATTATTACAACTATGCCATGCTGGCGCAGATGTACGGGCAATCGACAACCAGCACCAGCAGCCAGACCAATCTGGATCGCGACCGCTACTATTGCTGCCGCCTCTACGGCCCTGCCGCCGCAGAAGAGAGCCTGAGGCCTACCCTCAGCTTCACTTATTCGATACCGAACAAATAATTTTTATTACCTTTGCACCCGTCCGTCAACCGGGAAACTGTTCCCGGTCGGCGTCGCATCATACGCCTTGGTGGTGGAATGGTAGACACGAGGGACTTAAACAGGCTCTTTGAAATAATTATTTGTAAAACACGATGTTAATACGTCAATATACTCAGGAAGATTGGAGGCTTCGCGAAAGATACAAGTCTGCACTTGGTATCAATTACTGCGAAAACTGCCGTCTTTCTGCGTGGCAAGCAATGGGATTAACACAGAATTGTCACGCACTTACAAATAATTACAGAGGAAGAGCAAAATTGAGTGCACTCTCTGAAAAGAGAGATGTAGAATGCCGTAAATTCAAGGAAACCTTAACAGGTAATGCTGAAGGCAATCTTGAGCCAAGCCTTT
>CADBSV010000023.1 GCA_902797435.1 uncultured Bacteroidia bacterium | reverse complement strand
GGTGTAAGGACGGCAACGTTCTCAGCCGAGCTGTACTAATAGCCCGAAATCTTTCATTTCAAGAGATGGAATCGAGAGTATCTTTATTTTTTTTGTTTCTCAAGCAATATACTGCGGTGGCTATAGCATTGTGGACCCACCTCTATCCATTCCGAACAGAGAAGTTAAACGCAATCACGCCGATGGTACTGCCCCACCAGGTGGAAGAGTAGGCAGCCGCCGTTCTTTAACGGGAACCCCGATCGAGTAATCGACCGGGGTTCTTTCGTTTACAAGCTGCCCTCTCCCCGAAGACTCCAAGGCAGCGTATATTTGCCCTTGCAATATTTGTCCATTTTTCCGAACGAATAATCCATTATTCTCTTTGAAATACTCGATACATTTGCTGAAGATGAATCGCAGTATTCTAACCACAGCCGCGCTTCCATTGGTATTGGGCCTGTGTTCCCTTTTCCTTTGCGAAAGTTGCGTAAATAACACTGTCAGCAATAACCGCAGTCCCCTTGCGGCAGATTGTTTTATTGAATTGCCACTTGGCTCCATCGGAGCCGACGGATGGCTTCGTGAAGTCCTCCTCCGTCAGGCAGAAGGCGCGACCGGGCACCTTGACGAACTCTATCCCGAGGTCATGGGCCCCCGTAACGGGTGGCTCGGAGGCGACGGCGACCAGTGGGAGAGGGGCCCTTACTGGATCGACGGCCTTCTTCCCCTCGCATACATCCTTAAAGACTCAGCTCTCATTGAAAAGGCAACGCCCTGGATCGAGTGGATTCTTTCGAGCGCGCGTCCCGACGGACAGTTCGGCCCTTCAAAGGATTATCCGTATGAAGCGGGGCTTCAGCGTGACAACTGCGAGGACTGGTGGCCGAGAATGGTTGCACTTAAAATCCTCCAGCAGCATTACAGCGCTACGGGGGATGAGCGCGTGATAAAGCTTATGACGGATTATTTCCGCTATCAGCTTCGCATGCTCGATACCAAACCCCTTGACAATTACACATTCTGGGCGCGCTATCGCGGGGGTGACAACCTCATGAGCGTTTACTGGCTGTATGATATAACGGGAGAGAAGTTCCTGCTCGACCTCGGCAAAAAGATTTACAGCCAGACGGAGCCTTTTACCAGACATTTCCTTGAGAGGGACAGGCTTCAGGGACTGGGAACCATCCATTGCGTGAATCTCGCTCAGGGCTTGAAGACTCCGTTGGTATATGCCCGGTTCGACAAGGATCCGAAATACATGAAGGCCACACAGGTGGCACTTGACGATATCCGCCGTTTCCATGGCGTACCCACGGGTGTGTTTACGGGAGATGAGGCGATTCACGGCTCTTCTCCTACCCAGGGAACCGAGCTCTGCACCATTGTGGAATACATGTTCTCCCTTGAGACCATGTACAGGATGACAGGTTGCCTGCGTTTTGCCGACCTGCTCGAAAAAGTGGCGTTCAACGCCCTTCCGGCCCAGACCACCGACGACTATCTTACCCGCCAATATTTCCAGCAGGTAAACCAGATACGGGTGAGCCGGATAAAAAACAATTTCGACTGCGACCATGGCGTTGACAACTGCTTCGGGCTTCTTACCGGCTATCCCTGCTGTACTGCCAACATGCATCAGGGCTGGCCGAAGTTTACCCAGAACAGCTGGTATGCCACTCCTGACGGAGGCCTTGCAGCCGTGCAGTATGTCCCCACCCATGTAGAGGCGAGGGTTGCTTCCGGAGTGAAAGTCCGCTTCGATGAAGACACCTTCTATCCTTTCGAAACAAAAGTCCGCATAAGCTGTACTTCCATTGAAACCCCGGCACGGTTCCCGCTCGTCCTGAGGATTCCTTCCTGGAGCGCAGGCAGCGCGATTACCGTGTGTGGTGAAGAAGTGGACTCAGTCCCTGATGAAAACGGTCTTGTGAGGATAGACAGGAAATGGTCCGAAGGCGACAGGGTGGAAATAGTCTTTACTCCGCGTATCTCCTTCGATGTCTGGAACGAGAATTCCCGTAGCGTCGAGAGGGGACCGCTGGTGTATGCCTATGCCATTCCGTCGGAGAAGAAAAAGGTGGTCAACACCGTCGATCCGCAGTCACAGGGCCCATGGTACTGGGAATTCGAACCAACCGCCCCATGGAATTATGCCCTTATCCAAACCCCGTTCACCCGAATCGGTGAAAGGTATAGAGTGGATGAATCGCGTCTTCAGGAAGAGATTCTGTTCCCCTGGAATGAGGAAAACGCTCCGGTTTCCATTGAAGCGGAAGTCACGCGCGCACTCAAATGGGGAGAATACAACGGCATGGCCGGCCCTCTTCCCTACAGCCTCGGATACAACTTCAAAACTTCCGGTACTACTGAAAAGATAAAACTGATTCCCTACGGTTGTACTATATTGCGAATTGCGGAATTTCCGATGACGGGCCCGCATTCGGCAGACAATTACGAATGATAATCACTTTTTTACTAACCCATTAAAACTAAAACAAAATGAAGAAATGCATGTATCTCCTGATGGCTGTTGCAGCCATCGCGTTCGTTTCCTGTAAAAAGGATGACGGTGCCAGCAAGAAAGGCGGCGACGACTCCGGCACCAAGACCGAAGACGCCCGCATACTCGAAGACTTCGAAGACGGCGGAATGCTCACCTGGACCGGCTCGAACGGTTGCGCTTTCGAAGTGGTGGACAATCCTTTCAAGACAGGCATCAATACTTCCGCAAAAGTCGGCAAGTACACTACTGCAGAGGCTCAGTGGGATTTCGTGTGGACAACCGGCTTCGGCATCACCGAGACCAACGAGGAATTCGATTTCCTGAACTTCTCCGCAAAGGGCTATGTCATAAAGATTGACGTTTATGCTCCCGCAGCCGGAATTCCCGTTTACTGCAAACTCGAAGGTGTGGATGTGGAATCCAAGGAAATCACTTCCGTCAAGACCACCAAGGCAAATGCATGGGAAACTCTCGAATTCGACTATGAGACCATGGGCGTCGTGGATGGTGCGTACAAGAACTTCGTCATCTGCGCCGATGCAGGCGGCACCACGGCCGGAACTGTCATCTACATTGACAACGTCCGTCAGACAAAGAGCGAATAGTGCTTTTCTGAAAATGGGCTCCCTGCCTTTTGCGGGGAGCCTCTTTTTTGCTAATTTAGTGCATGCGTAAAACTGCTGCAATCATAATCCTGATGCTTGCCGCGCTGCGCCTTTCCGCAGTAGTGCCGGCAGTGCCGTCTTTCAGGCATATAACCTGCCAGGAAGGGCTGCCTTACACATGGGTGACCGACATCTTCAAGGACAGCCGCGACTATATGTGGTTCTCCACGATTTATGGCACCTGGCGCTATGACGGTACATTTTTCAGGGAGTATTCCTTCAGGGATTCCGGCGGCTCTGCCCGGGCAACGGTGTCCATGGTAAGGGAAGATTCCCATGGCAGGCTATGGTTCTGCACGCATGACGGTCTTTACCGCTACGATCCGGCCCTCTCTCCCGCTGCGGAGGCTGTCATTCCCGGAAGGGCGGTTTATTCTATTGCGGAAGACGGGGACAATTCCCTTTGGGCCGCAGCATCCGGAGGTGTTTTCAGGATAAGTCCTGATGCTTCCTTTGGTGACAAGCCGGTTCCGGGGATTCCGGACGGGGTCCGTCCTTCCGCGGTATTCTGCGATTCGGGCAAGATGATCTGGGTGGGAACCACGGGAGGGTCCCTGTTCCGTTTCAATCAGCTTGAAGGGGCTTTCGCTGCGGTGGGGCTGCCTTTGCGCATCTCCGCCTCGGTGTCATGCATCCTTGAAGACAGGGAGCATGTCATCTGGATAGGCACTCTCGGAGACGGGCTGTGGTCGCTGAATCCCCGCAGCGGCATGCAGCGGCACTGGTGCGTGGATAACGGAGGTTTGAAGCACGATCTCGTCCGTTCGCTTGCGCAGGACAGCCGGGGCAGGATCGTGGCAGCCACCGAAATGGGTCTGGCTGTCATCGAAGACGGGGAGCATTCTTCTTTCATCCTGAGCGATCCGTCTTCTCCCAAGTCCCTTAACGACAATGCGGCCTACTCGGTTTATTTCGACGATGAGGACAATCTGTGGGTGGGCACTTTCTTCGGCGGCGTTAACTTGTCGTATTCCGGAGAAAAGCTCTTCGATTCCGTACTCTCCTCCGCCCTCGAGTATTCGGCGGGCTCCAAGGTAGTAAGCTCCATTATGCCCTATGGTGACGGCCTGATGGTGGGAACCGAGAATGACGGTATTTTCGTGATTTCCCCGGAAGGCCGTGAAATCAGCCATATCAGATCGGCGGGGACGGGGCTTTCAGGCGACAATGTCCATTCGCTTTGTCAGGACAACCACGGCAATCTCTGGGTAGGAACATACTGTGGCGGCCTTTCTCTAAGAAAGGCAGCAGCAGGCCGGTTCCGGACATTCAGGACAGACAATTCGGCATTGTCTTCCGACAACATCTATGTGGTGCGTCAGGACAGCAGGGGCAATCTCTGGGTCGGCACCCAATATGGCGGTCTGTACCGCTACAATTACGGCACTTCACGTCTCGAAAGGTTCCCCGAAGACCTTCCCGGAAACCTTTTCATCTGGGATATCCATGAAGGACGGGACGGCAGCATCTGGCTTGCAGCCTTCGGAGGCGGGTTGTGGAAACTGTCGGTCGCCGACGGCTACCATGCGGAACATATTCCCACTCCTGCATCGCAGTTTATCAGGATTTGCGAGCTCAGAGACGGCCGTTTCCTGCTCGGAACGGAAAAGGAAGGACTGGTGGAATTCAACCCCATAACCCTTGAAAGCCGCCTTGTGGGCATGCAGGACGGTCTCCCCGACGACACGATATACGGCATACTCCAGGATGATGAGGGAAGAATATGGATGTCTTCCAATTCGGGGCTTATCATGGCGGATGAAGCCTGCTCGCGATTTGCAGGATACACTATGTCCGACGGGCTTCCTACCAACCGTTTCAATTACAATGCATGCATCAAGGCGGGAGGAGTCCTGTATTTCGGCAGTACCAACGGTGTGGTCAAGATACAGCCTTCCCTTGCTCAGGGCAGCCGTTCCAGGCTGCGGAAGGTACGTTTTACCGGACTTATGGTCAGCGGCGAACTCCAGCCTTGCGGAGAATACTCCGGCAAAATTACCCTGTCCAGGAAAGAGAATACTTTCAGCATCTTTTTCTCCGACAACACTTATTCCCTTCCGGCTTCGAAATACGCTTACCAGGTGCAGGGACTGAATTCGTCGTGGCATGACCTGGGGCTCGGAAGGCGTATTGATTTTCTGTCCCTCCGTCCCGGTAACTACACCCTGCGGGTGGCTCCGTCGGAGGGAAGCATAAGTGAAGACGAAACCGCAACAATCCATATAAGGGTGCTGCCTCCGTGGTGGGCTTCTACCCTTGCGAAAATAGTGTATATCATCATGGCGGCCGGACTGCTTGCGGCTGCTGTCGGCGCCATAATAGTAAAACAGCGTAAGAGACAGAGACTTGCTCTCGAAAAACTCGCCCGTGAAAAGGACGAGGAGATTAATGAAATAAAGAAAAGGCTCCTCCTCAACGAATCGTCCGACGGATTCCTTGTGAGGAAGGTGGCGGACTATATCTATGCCCACAGCCAGGACAGCACCCTCGGGGTTGATGCGCTGTGTGCCGCCGTAGGGATAAGCAAGACGAGCCTTTACCGGAAGATGAAGGCGGTTACGGGGCTGTCCGCCACAGAGTTCATAGGCAATGTCAGGATCGAAAATGCGGCGCGCATGCTGGCCGAATCGGACCGCACCATATCGGAAGTTGCATATGAGGCCGGGTTTACCGATCCCTATTACTTCAGCCGTGCATTCAAGAAAGTGCATGGATGCTCTCCGAAAACCTGGAGGGAGCACAAGCGTAAGGAACATAAAACTAATGACTGAAAATATGAGTAATTCGAAAACAATCAGGACGGTCTTTTCCGTTTTGCTATTCTTCCTGTCCGCCTTTTCGGCCTTTGCCCAGAAGGTGAGCACTACGGGTACGGTGAAAGATGCTCTCGGCGCTCCCATCCCCGGGGCGGCGGTGATAGAAAAAGGCACTTCCAACGGCAGCATGACGGATGAGCAGGGGCGTTTTTCAATTTCCACCAATGCAGGAGCCACTATCGAGATTTCCTGCATAGGCTTCAGTACTGTCAGCATTTCCGCCGGCGGCAACAAGGCGGTGACTCTTAGTGACGATGCTAAATTCCTGGAAGAAGTGGTGGTCGTGGGTTACGGCTCCATCCGCCGCAGCACGCTGGCCAACTCGGTCGCCACAGTAAAAAGTGAAGATCTTGTCCAGGGCGCAGTGGTGAGCCCGCTGCAGATGATTCAGGGCAAGGTGGCGGGCCTCTCGGTTGCAACCACTTCCGGCGACCCCAACGACAACGGCCTGCAGATGATGCTGCGCGGCGTGTCCACCCTGATGAGCAATCAGGAACCCATCATCGTGCTTGACGGGATAATCGTTTCGAATCTCTCCAACGTGTCCCCCGACGAAATAGAATCGGTGGACGTGCTCAAGGACGGCGCCGCAGCCGCCATCTACGGTACCCGCGGCAACAACGGCGTCATCATCGTCACCACGAAGCGCGGCCGTGCCGACCACTCGTCCATCAGTTATCACGGATATGCCGGAGTGGAGAGCATATCCCACAAGGTGGATGTGTTCTCCCCGTCCGAATACAGGAACCTGAAGGAACTTACCGACGGGGTTTTCACTCCTCTCGACAACGGGGCAAGCACCGACTGGATGGGAGAAGTGTTCCGCCCGGCGCTCAAGCACTACCACAATGTGGCGGTTGGCGGCGGGAACGGCAAAAACACCTATTATGTAAACGGCACTGTGGACAGCCGCCAGGGTATAATGAAAGGTTCATTCCTGGACAAATACTATCTGTCCGCCGGCATAAACCAGTTTTTCCTGGGTGACCGGCTGCAGCTCAGCGCGAACATGAGCTATACCACAGCCTCCGGAGCCCAGGTTTCCGAAGAGACCGTGTATCTTGGGGCCAGGATGGCCAATCCTACATCCCCCGTTTACAACAGCGCCACCGGGGCCTACTCCATCTTTGCGGAAGTGCCAAATCCGGTGCGTTCGATAAACGAATTCCGTGAAGATGTGAACTGGCACAATGCCGACCTCAGCGGCAAGGCCGTTTATTCCTTCTCCGACTGCCTCTCCCTCACGGCTCAGGGCCGTTTCGCCCAGTTCGCCCATTTCAACGGAGCCTATGCCACCAAGGATTTTGATGAGAATCACCTCGGCGGCCAGGCATGGAGGAATACCAGCGGCAACAGGTCGAAGACGCTCGAAATCTACGGACAGTACCTCAAACGCTCCGGCAGGCACGACCTGGTGGCAGTGGCCGGCTACAGCTACTACGATTATATGGTCGAGAATCTGAATGCATACAATTACGATTTCCCGACCGACCTGTTCGAATACAACAATATGGGACTCGGCCTTGCCCTGAAGGACGGCAAGGCCACCATGTCCACCGGAAAATCCATGAACCGGCTGGTCTCGTTCTTCTCACGCGTGAACTACAGCTATGCCGACAAATACATCGCGGCCCTTTCGATCCGCGAGGACGGTTCTTCAAAGTTCGGCCCCAAAAACCGCTGGGGAACATTCTGGTCGGCATCCGCGGCATGGCGGATAAGCCAGGAAGAGTTTATGAAGGGAATAGGCTGGCTGGATGAACTCAAGCTCAAGTTCAGCTATGGCGTGACAGGCGTGGAACCCTCGTCTCCATATCTTTCGAAACAGCGTTACGCCTATTCCAATCCCACCTATATGGACGGCAAGTGGATATACACCATTTCTCCCACGGCTGTGGCCAACCCGGGCCTCAAATGGGAAGAAAAGCACGAGGTTGACCTGGGACTCGACTTCGCCCTTCTCGGGAGAAGGCTTTCCGGCTCGCTGGACTACTACAACCGTCTTACCAAGGATCTTCTCTACACATACAGCGTTCCGGTTCCTCCGAATCTGGCCTCTACGATCTATGCCAACGTAGGCTCCATCCAGAACAGCGGAGTGGAACTGCAGCTGAGCGGCAACGTCGTAAAGACTTCCGACTGGACGGTAAACGTTTCCGGAAACGTATCATTCAACAAGAACAAGATAATAAGCCTTTCCAACGAGCGCTACTCCCGCGACTACATGGAAGTGGGCAGCACCGGCTCGCCCGTACAGAAGACCACCCACATAGTCAGGGAGAACGGCGCGGTCGGAGACTTCTACGGATGGGAGAGCGTAGGCATCAAGAAGAACGGAGCCTGGAAGATAGTCAATGAAGACGGTTCCGACGGCAGCTACGGCTCCGAGTCCTCGCGGCATGTCATAGGCAACGGTATCCCCAAGGTGTTCGCCGGACTCTCGGTGAGCGCAGCCTTCCGCGGCTTCGACCTGTCCCTTAATTTCCGCGGAGCCTTCGGCTATCAGGTACTTAACCAGTACAGGATGCTCTGGGAAACTTTCCAGCGCGGACAGCAGTACAATTATCCCAAGACCATACTTGAGAAACCCTATGGCGGGGAATATCTCATAGGATCCAATACGGCTCCGTCTTATGTGAGCTATTTCCTTGAAGACGGCGATTTCGTCAAACTCGACAATATCAATTTCGGGTACAGTTTCCGTATGAGGGAAAGCAGTGTCGTAAAGCAGCTCCGCGTCTATGTGACCGCCCAGAACTTCTTTACCTTCACCGGATACAAGGGAATCGATCCCGAAGTGGATTTCACCGGGCTCAATCCTGGAGTGGAATACTCGAGCAGATATCCTACTACCAGGACATTGTCGATGGGTGTGAAAGTTGGATTCTAAATGATGCGAATTATGAAAAAGTTCTTTATGGCTTTATCGGCCGCTGCAATACTCTGCGCCTCCTGTACCGGCCTGGATGAGAATATCTATTCCACGATGACTTCGGAGCAGTACTATTCCAATTTCTCCGAAGACGACATCCCGGCGGCGCTCGGAAAACTCTACTCGGACCTCAGGCTGCTTTATGCAGGTACTGCCGTGCACACAGGCGGCTGCTGGCTCTATACCAACGAGGAGGTTGGGGACATCTGGATTACTCCCAAACGCGGCGGCGCATGGTATGACGGAGGAATCTATTTCCGCCTGAACCAGCACAAGTGGGACTACGACGACGCCCATATCCTGGGCAACTGGCGCAGGGCCTACCAGTGCATCAACGACTGCAACCGTCTGCTCTTCGAATTTGGTAACGCCGGCGTGGACATTCCGTCCATGACAGCCGAAATACGGACCGCCAGGGCATGGTGGTATTTCGTTCTCTGCGACATGTACGGGAACGTGCCTATTGAGACTACCTATGACGTTCCCGACGGATATCTTCCGGAAACAAAGACCCGTCAGCAGGTTTTCGATTTCATTGTCACCGAACTCAAGGAGTCGATACCCGACCTGGTGGCCAAGGAATATGGACGCTGGAACCGCTGGGCGGCCAAGTGCCTGCTGGCCAAACTGTACCTCAACGCCGCTTCCTGGGGCGTTACGGTTGAGGACGGGAATGCCTGGGACAAGGTGGTGGCGCTCTGCGACGAGATAATGACCGAAGGAGGTTATATCCTGGAAGATGACTACAAGGCTTCCTTCGTTACCGAGAACGAAGGCTCCCGCGAGATAATAATGGCGGCCGTCAATGACGAGGTGTACAATCCCTGGAGCGACATGCCATGGACCTTGCATCTGTGCACCATGCACTGGAAGTACTGCTATCACGGCGAGACCGTCACCCAGTACTGGGGAGGCTGCTGCTCCACTCCGGAGTTCGCATACAGCTATGATCCCGACGACCTGCGTTACGAAAAGAGCTGGTTCGAGGGACAGCTCTACGACAATACAGGCGAATACACGGGAAAGGTTGGAAGTCCCCTCTACTGCGATCCGTGGGATTCCCGCAATCAGGGCGACCTGCTCTGTCACACAAAGGACATCCCCATCCTGCTTAACGAACAGGGTGTTCCGGATGACATCCCCACCACCAGTGAGGCTTCCGGAGTTCGGATGCAGAAGTATGAAATCAAGAAAGGCTGCCTCAATTCCCTCAGCAACGATTTTGTTCTTTTCCGTTATGCCGATATCTATTTCATGAAGGCCGAGGCCCTGTATTGGAAGAACGGCGGCACTGCTACCGGAGAGATATGCGACCTCATAAATGAAGTGAGGAAAAGGGCTTTCGTGAATTTCACCGACGACAAGAAGGTTACGCCTGCCACTCTCGACAATGAGCGCTTCCTTCTCGAATACGGCTGGGAATTCTGCACCGAAGGGTGGAGGAGGCAGCAGCTTATCCGTTTCGGAAAGTTCACGACCGGAACATGGTTCCTGCATGATACTCCCAGCGAGGAATACCGCAAGCTCTTCCCTGTGCCAAGAGCGGAAATGCTTGCCAATCCAAAGCTCGTACAGAATCCTGGATATCCAAGCCCTCAGAAGGATGCATAAGTATTCAGTTGCCTGCGTTTTATTGCTCCTGGGCCTCGCTTCCTGCAGTGGTGGCCCAGGCGAGGGCGGCTGCACGCTGATACCTCTCGCCACCTGGGAAGACGGGAGCGCGTCGCTCGAATTCAGGCCGGGCAATTCCACCATGGATCTGGACGTCGTGGAGAACCCCTCGCCCGATGCCGTGAACTCTACGTCCAGGTGCATGAGATATGTGGCTGGCGGAGGCCACGGAGAATATATATGGTCGCTTCCCTGGGGGCGCAACTTCGATTTTACCGCCAATCCGCCGGTATTCAGGATGAAAGTGCTTGCCCCCCGCCCGGGGCTTAGGATTCACATGAAACTCGAACCCGTGAATCTCAGAGGTCCGGTGCGGCCGGTTACCGTCCGCAGCGTCGTGAGCAAGGATTGCGGCCGCTGGGAGCAGCTGGAGTTCGATTTCAGCGAATTCGCTCCGGAGTCCAATGTTTACTCCAAGATAGTGCTGAGTTTCAATGCCGGGCGTTCCGGGCTGGACCAGGTTTGGTATTTCGATGAAATCGAGGGCCCGAGCGACGACCTTACCCCCGTTTCGCTCTTCCGCCCTTACCCAGGCAATCCCGTTTTCGCCCCGCAGGGACGGAACAACTGGCGCGACGCACATATCGCCAACGCCGGCATCCTGTCTCCTGAGGAGAGTCCTACCGGGGAGTGGATGCTGTATTGCCGCGGGTCCGGAAGCATCCCCGATTACCACGACCAGATTGGGCTGTTCACCCAGAGTGCCGATGATTTCCATCCTTTCGGTCCCTGGAAAGAATACCCGGGAAACCCTGTAATCAAATATACAGAAGGCGGTTGGGACGATTACCTTCTGCTCGACACCGCACCTGTGGTCGGCCCCGACGGAACTGTATATGTGTACTACAAAGGACGCAGTCACAAGATGGATTCGCATGTGGGGGTCGCATGGTCGGATGACGGAGGATACACCTTCCACAAGACAGGCCGGCCTTGGATGTCCACGCCCGAGGGCATGGCATCGGCGGTTTATCATGACGGACGCTTTTTTATCTTCTGCGGCCCGAGGCTGCACATCAGCGACGATCCCCTCGACGGGAACGCTTCGCAGCATTATACCACCATCACTCCGGGAGGCGCGCCTTCCCATTTTGACGACCATAGCCTCTGGGGGACTTTCGTCTGGAGGCTCAAAGGCGTTGACAAATGGTTCATGACCTATCAGGGCAGTGCGCGTCAGAATGATTTCCCCGACCGTTTCCATGTTGCCCTCTCCGATGACCTTATCCACTGGACAAAAGTCCGGAACCCTCGTCCGCTTTACGGCAGGGGCCCCGCCGGCAGCTGGGACCAGGGCGGAATCTGGTGCCCGGAGGTCTTTGAATACAAGGATTCCCTGTACATGTATTACGAAGGATGGGGTGTGGACGATAAAGTATATGACCGGAATACAGCCTACTTCGAAGGCCATTCTTCCATTGGTGCGGCATCCTGCTCCAAGGCGGATTTCCTCGAGTGGTGCGGACTTAAATAGAATATAGATGAGAAACATTCTGAAATCAGTACCAGCCCTTCTGCTTTGCCTTTCAGTATCCTGTTCTCCTGCCGACAACGCCGGGGAAAGCGGCTCTTCCACTCCCACCGAGGAAGACCTTGAAGGATATATCAACCGTTGTGGATTCGAGGTGCTCTCCCTCACATGGAAGGCATCCGGGGGCTGCACCTTCAATGTCGTAGGGAATCCTGACATCTGCGACTTCAACAGCAGCGCCAACTGCGGCAAGGTAACCACCGGCAGTGGAGCATGGGAGTACATTTACGCCCAGGACATGCCGCGCAAGCTTGACTTCACGGCCTATCCTCCCATATTCCGTCTCAAGGTCATAGCTCCGCGAAAGGGAGCCGTGGTGAGCATGTATCTTACGGGTAGCGGTGTGGACCCTGTAACTGCGAACGCCACCGTCGAAAAGGCGGGGGAATGGACCACTCTTGTGTTCGATTTCACTTCCCGCAAGCCCCAGAGCAATGTTTACAGCGGATTCAAGATATATTTCGATCCGGGTGAAAAAGTGTCAGGCGATCTGTGGTATTTCGACGACCTGCTCTGCCCCAGCGACGACCTCACTTCCATCTGCCTTTTCCAGCGCTATCCTTCCAATCCGGTCTTCAATCCGGACGGAAGCCGGAGCTGGAGGGGAGACCACATGGCCAATGCCGCCATCCTCACTCCCGACCAGACCCCGGACGGAACATGGCGGGTGTATCTCCGGGGGAGCGGCTCCTGTCCCGCCTATTGTGACCAGATAGGGCTTTATACCCAGAGCGCCGACAGCTTCAAGCCCTTCGGCCCCTGGAAGGAGTATGAGCATAATCCTGTGCTTCCGGTCGGCCCGGAAGGGTCCTATGACGGAGGCTTCCTTCTCGATACGGCCCCTGTTTTCGGCCCGGACGGCACGCTGTACGTCTATTACAACGGCCAGTCCGCAGGCCATGCCTCCCACGGCCTGTGCGTGCGCTATTCTACGGACGGAGGTTATACCTTCGAGCGCACTCCGGCGCCCCTGGTGAAAGGCAGGGGATGCAGCGATGCGGTGTATCATGACGGGAAGTTCTATATCTACTATGGAGGAGGCAATCCGTGCCGGCTGTACGTATCCGTTACAGAAGATCCCCTATCCCTCGAGAATGCCGATACCTACGAAACCATCCCCATCGGGGGCGGTCCGTCCAACTTCGACTCCTATGCCGTGAACGGCTCCATGATTTTCAGGGTCAAGGGCGTGGACAAGTGGTTCGCTTCCTATCAGGGCAGCAGCAACGTGTACGACTTCCCCGACAGGTTCCACATAGCGGTCTCCGACGACCTCATCCACTGGAGGAAGATAGACAATCCCCAGCCCCTCTTCACCCGCGGCAGCGCAGGGGAGTGGGATCAGGGTGCCATCTGGTTCTGCGAGATATTCGAATACGAGGACACCATGTACCTCTACTACGAAGGATGGGGCCGAAAGGGTTACGTGCCAAACCGCGACCAGGCATATTTCGCCGGCCAGTCGAGGGTTGGCGCTGCCTCATGCAAGAAGTCCGATTTCCTTAAATGGTGTGGAATTGAAGCTGCCGATTAATACTATTCTGGCCATTCTCGCATGCCTGCTTGTCTGCTCCTGCGTCAAGGATGCGGAAGAGGAGGTGGTGAATTACAAGCCGGGAGAGGGGGTGCAGTACGTATTCCGCGGCAACGAGTCGCTTCCTGAACTGCATATAAACGTAACCCTCGCAGAGTGGAACCGCCTGCTCGCGCTTTATGACGCCAATCCTCAGACAAGGCAGAACATCCGCTGCGACGTTACCTATTTAAAGAACGGTGAGGCCACACGCATCGAAGGTGCAGGTCTGCGCCTGAGGGGCAATACGTCCCGCCGTCGTCCCGAGGAGGGCAGCGGGACCCACAGGGCGGCGGGCACAGACTGGAACCATGTTCACTTCTCGCTCAATTTCCACAAATACTACAAAGACCCACGGCACGAACTCCACGGCCAGAGGAAACTGGTGCTCAAGTGGTTTCACGAAGATCCCACCTACGCGAGGGAAATCTTCTGCTACGACCTTTTCCGGCGCGACGGGGTGTGGACTGCGGTTAATGCCGCCTACTGCAGACTGTTCCTTCACGTTGAGGGAGATGCGTCGGAGGTGTATTACGGAGTTTACGGAATGTACGAGGCCGTTGACGAGAATTATCTGAAGGTTCGCAAGGAACGTTTCGGGGACGCAGGAGGATATCTCTGGAAATGCCGTTACGGGGCAAGGCTCAACATCGACGATACCGATTTCGGCACGGATGTGGGCGGAGATGTCAAACATGTGTATGAACTCAAGACCCGCGTGGAATCCTTTGATGCCGCCAAGACCATGCTGCAGGATTTCATCTACCGCCTCAACACTCTCGAGGGCGATGTCTTCAAGGAGTGGATATCCTCGGTTTGCGATGTTCCGTTCCTCATGAAGACCTATGCGATGAACGTTGCCGTGGGCATGTGGGATGACTATTGGTGCAACAAGAACAACTACTACATTTACATGGTTCCCGATTCCGTTTCGGGATACAGGTTCCACTTCATCCCCTACGATTACGACAACACGCTCGGAACTTCCCAGAACCATGCATACCAGACCGATTCTGGACGCCAGGACCCCTATAACTGGGGCGGAACATCCCGCCCGCTTATCCGGAAAATCCTCCAGATAGGGCAGTACAGGGAAATCTACCGGAGGGAACTCCTGCGCCTTATCGACCCTTCCGAGGGGCTCATGGATTACGATTCCGCGGTGCCGCGTATCCTGGAGTGGCAGGCCTCTATCCGTCCTTACGTCGCCAATGACATCCTTGAGGACATGGTGATTGAGGACCGCCCTGCATCATGGGGCAATCATCCCGAGTACAGGGTATATACATACGGCCCCGACAACTGGTTCACCGTCAAGGCCGCATCCCTTCGCAGCTGGCTCGAATAGGGCTTACTGTATGAATCCTGCGAAATACCCGGGGAAGAAAACGTTGCAGATAAGGTAGGAGACCACTGTGGAAACCGTAACGCTTATAAGGCCCGGCATCATGAACGAGTGGTTCAGGAGATACTTGCCTATCTTCGTGGTGCCGGAACGGTCGAAGTTCACCGTGGCGATATCCGATGGGTAGTTGGGAATGAAGAAGTAGCCGTACACGCTGGGCATTACACCGAGCAGCACCGGTCCGGGGATTCCCAGTGAATAGGCGAGCGGCAGCATTGCCACAACCACTGCGCCCTGGGAATTGATGAGCACGGAAACCGTAAAGAACACCAGCGCAATCATCCACGGCGCTCCGGTTACCAGCCCTCCCAGCATCATCTTCATCTCTTCCATATAGTTGGAGAAGTAAGTATCTGCCATCCAGGCGATTCCGTAAATAGCAATAACAGCTACCATGCCCGATTTCCAGACGGATCCCGACACTGTGTTGGGCAGACTTACCTTGCAGAGCATGATATTGAGCGCAGCCGCAACCAGCATTATTATCTGGATGCAGATGTTCATTTTGGGCAGGTTGATGACCTTCGAAACCGGTTCGCCGCCAATCTTTATCATCTGGCAGAAAGCGAACGCCACGATAATGAGCAGGGCTCCGAGGAAGATGAATACGGACGCTTTCGCTTCGCGGGTGATTTCCTTGTCGAGGGTGGTTGCATCGCTGCCGTACATGTATTGATGAATCTTGGGGTCCGCCACCCTGGCCTGGAATTCCGGATCCTTGTCCAGGTCTTTTCCCCTTTTGAAGGATGCGGCCGATGCGCACATGAGGCCGATCACGCAGGAAGGAATCGTAACCATCAGGACCTGAGGAATGGACACCATGAACCCGTTGGCGTTGGAAATGGAAACGAAGGCCACCACCGCCGCGGCGATAGGTGAGCAGGTGATTCCCACCTGCGATGCTACGGACGCGACTCCGCAGGGCCTTTCGGGCCTTATCCCCTTCTTGAGGGCGATGTCGCAGATGATGGGCATTATCGTATATACGACGTGGCCGGTGCCCACCAGTACGGTGAGGAAGAAGGTGACCAGAGGAGCCAGGAAGGTAATGCTGTTCGGATGCCGGCGCAGCATCTTCTCGGCTATCTGTATCATCCAGTCCATGCCTCCTGAGGCCTGAAGGGTGCCGGCGCAGGTTACGGCCGCGATTATTATATAGATGACGTCGGTCGGAGGAGTGCCGGGCTTGAGTCCGAATCCGAAAACGAGTATTGCCAGTCCTATGCCGGAGATGGCTCCGAGGGCGAGGCTGCCGTAACGCGAACCTACATAGAGCGCTGCCAGGACGATGAGCAGCTGGATTATCATGGTGAAGGTCATAGTGTTGTTATGTGATAAACGCTCTAAAGATAGCAAAAAAACATGAGGCCGGCTAAAAAGATTTTAGTCAGCCTCATTGCTTTGATGCGGGTAAACCCCGGATGGATTAGCGGATCCTCTTGTATCCGTAAACGGCCTCTTCGCCGAGTTCGTTCTCGATCTTCATGAGGCGGTTGTATTTGCAGATACGGTCGGTACGGCTGAGGGACCCCGTCTTGATCTGGCCGCTGTTGGTAGCTACAGCGATGTCGGCGATGGTGGTGTCCTCGGTTTCGCCGCTGCGGTGGCTGGTAACGGTGGTGTAGCCGTGACGGTGGGCCATCTCGATGGCGTCGAGGGTCTCGGTGAGAGATCCGATCTGGTTCACCTTGATGAGGATGCTGTTGCCTGCGCCCATTGCGATACCCTTTTCAAGGTACTTGACGTTGGTGACGAAGAGGTCGTCGCCGACGAGCTGGCAGCGGTCGCCGATGGCCTTGGTGAGCTTCACCCAGCCTTCCCAGTCTTCCTCGCTGAG
>CADBSV010000022.1 GCA_902797435.1 uncultured Bacteroidia bacterium | reverse complement strand
GTGAAGTGCTTCCGCGACGAAGACCTCCGCGCCGACCGTCAGCCGGAATTCACCCAGATCGACTGCGAGATGTCCTTCGTGGAGCAGGAAGACGTGCTCGGCATGTTCGAAGGCATGATGCGCACCCTCTTCAAGAACGTGCTGGATGTGGATATTCCCAACCCCATACCCCGCATGACCTGGTTCGACGGTATGGACAAGTACGGTTCCGACAAACCGGACATCCGCTACGGGATGCTCCTGCATGAGGTCACCCCTGAGGCCCAGGGCCATGGTTTCGGCGTGTTCGATTCCGTTCCCTACGTAGGCGCCATCGCCGTACCTGGAGCGGCCGGCTGGTCGCGCAAACAGACCGACGAGCTCACCGAATGGGTGAAGCGTCCGCAGGTGGGTGCCGCAGGCATGGTTACGGTGCGTCTTGCAGAAGACGGCAGCGTGAAGAGTTCGGTTGACAAGTTCTTCACTGCCGAGGATCTTAAAAAGATAGCCGAGGCCGCCGAGGCTCAGAAAGGCGACCTTATCCTCATCCTGTGCGGCGACAAGCGCAAGACCCAGGTTCGCCTCGGACAGCTCCGAATAGAGCTGGGCAACCGTCTCGGCCTGCGCAGACCCGACGTCTTCGCGCCCCTCTGGCTCACCGACTTCCCGCTTTTCGAGTGGAACGAAGAAGAAAACAAATGGGACGCCCTGCATCATCCCTTCACGGCTCCCAAGCCCGAGCATCTGCAGTACTACTATTCCGACAAGCCGGAGGATATCCTCAAGGTATGCGCAAATGCATACGACTTCGTGCTCAACGGCACCGAGCTGGGCGGCGGCAGCATCCGTATCCACAACCCGAAGGACCAGGAGCGCATGTTCGAGATTATCGGCATAGGCAAGGAAGAAGCGCAGCGCAAGTTCGGCTTCCTCATCAACGCCTTTAAGTACGGGGCACCTCCCCACGGAGGGCTAGCCTTCGGCCTCGACAGGGTCTGCGCTCTCTTCGGCGGGAGCGACTCCATCCGCGACTACATCGCATTCCCGAAGAACAACCAGGGCAAGGATATCATGCTCGGTGCTCCCGGAATCATCGACCAGAAGCAGCTCGACGAGCTTCAGCTGGACCTCCGCAAGCCTGAGTAAGCCGCACCCCTGACCACAAACACTAAAATAAAATACTTGATGACCGTAAACTTTTCCATAGAGTATTTCACCCGCTGGGGTGAAAGGCTCTGCCTTGTCTGCGCAGACAAGGTATATCCCATGAGCTGGGGTGCCGGCAATATCTGGAGTGTCAGCATAAAAAACTGTCCTTCAAGTCTTTTGGAAGACTATAGCTATGTGCTCTATCAAGGAGAGCTCGTGGCGCGTACCGAGTGGGAGCATCATCACCGCAGTGCGGCGCAGCTAAAGTCTTCGGCAGGAACGGCTGCCTCTAAGGTAATTCATGTGAAAGATTCCTGGAACGACTGCCCTATCCCTGGATGCCCGTTCCCCAGAAAACATTCGGCGGAGATTTTCGACCGTCCGGGTTTCCGTGGCGCAGGTACCGCCGTTCCGGTGTTTTCGCTCCGCAGCGACGAAGGATTCGGGGTGGGAGAGTTCAATGATATTCCTGCATTCGCCGACTGGGCGGCCCGCACTGGCCAGTGCATAATCCAGCTGCTGCCCATAAACGATACCACAAGGAAAGGTACATGGTCCGACAGCTATCCGTACAATCCTATATCGTCGTTCGCCCTGCACCCCATGTATGTGCATCTTCCCGATGTGGGAATCAAACCCGATGCAGAGTACCGCAAGCTTCAGAAAGAACTCAACGCCAAGCCATTCGTGGATTATCCGAAAGTTGTGGCCCTCAAGGACAGGTATCTGCGCAAGGCTTTTGCGGAGTTCGGGGCCAAGGAGATGGCATCAAGGGCTTTCAAGGTTTTTGCCGCCGCCAATGCCGACTGGCTCGACGCCTATGCCGCTTACTGCGCAAAGCGCGACGCTTCCGAGGAGAATTTCTACCGTTGGGTGCAGTGGCATCTGGACCGTCAGCTCTCCTCCGCGGTGAAGTATGCCCATTCTAAAGGAGTCTATCTCAAAGGCGACCTCCCCATAGGAGTGGGCCGCGACAGTGTGGACGCATGTTCATTCCCAAAACTCTTCAACCTCGACCAGAACGCCGGAGCTCCGCCCGATTACTTCAGCAGTGAAGGGCAGAACTGGGGTTTCCCCACCTACAACTGGGACGAGATGGCCCGTGACGGCTACGACTGGTGGAAGAGGCGTCTGCGTAAGATGAGCGAATACTTCGATGCCTTCCGCATCGACCATATCCTCGGCTTTTTCCGTATATGGGAAATCCCCTCCGAGTTCAGCGGAGGCCTTCTCGGGCACTTCAATCCGGCCCTTCCTTACAGCCGCGACGAAATCGTGGCAATGGGTCTTCCCATCATCGGCCTTTTCATAGAGGATCAGCGCAAGCCTGGCTGGTTCCATCCCCTCATATCACCCGATACCTCGGGCCTTGAACCCTGGCAGAAAGAGAGGTTCGATGCGCTTTATACCGATTTCTTCTATCACCGCCACGACGCATTCTGGAAGTTCGGAGCCCTTCGCAAGCTCCCGCATCTGCTTTCCGCTACCGGTATGCTTGCCTGCGGTGAAGACCTTGGAATGGTTCCCGACTGCGTTTCCGAGGTGATGGACTCCCAGAAGATACTCTCCCTGGAAATGGCCCGCATGGACAAGGGACACGAGTGGCCGTATCTTAGTGTCTGCGCCACTTCCTCGCACGACATGACAGGCATACGCCTCTGGGATTCCGACGACAGGACTCCCGCAGAATGCCGTGATATCCTGTGGTCGCACCTGAGTTCGGGGAGCATGCTCGCCATCTTCCCCATACAGGACTGGCTCTCCATGGACGGGGCCCTTCGTGCAGCCGATCCGAAGGCAGAACGCATCAACGATCCCGCCGACCCCGACAATAAATGGCGCTGGCGCATGCATCTTTCGACTGCCCAGTTGCTGGACAGCGCTTCCTTCTGCACCTCGGTTGCCTCGCTTATCGCCGACAGCGGCCGCAAGGTTCAGTCTTCATAACTACTTACCACGCGGCTCTCTCCAGGTTCCAGGGGAACCCTTTCGAAGCCTTTCAACTGTTTTACCGGCCTTGTGACGCTGCCGAGCACGTCGTGAATGTACATCTGCACCGTCTCGACTCCGGCGCGCAAGCTGGGTCCTCCAAGGTCATGACTCTCAGATTGGTTACAGTTTGTAATACAGGCTGAGTATCCATGCAAAGGTCCGGCGCGGGACGACGCCTTTCACCCACACCGAGAGTTTTTGCAGGAAGCTGGCGATGATAATGTTGTACGGGGGCCTTTTGCTGACTACGATTTTAGAGATTTTTCCTGCAAGATAAGCCGGTTTAAGGCCGGTGTTTTCATCGTGCTCTATGCTCGCCAGGCTTCTTGCATAATTGGGATAGGCTGCCGCAACTTCCGGACCGGCTGCACTTTTGCGCTGTGCGGTGAAATTGGTGGAGAAGTCCCCCGGTTCCACTACGGTGACGCTTACTCCAAAGCCGCGAAGCTCGAGCCTCAGAGCTTCGCAATAGCCTTCTATGGCATATTTGCTTGCCGAGTAGAGCCCCTGATAGGGCAGCCCCATAAGACCGCCTATCGAGCTGATGCAGATTATCTTGCCGCTCTTCTGAGAGCGCATGGCGGGCACTACCCAGTGAAGAAAGCGCACCATTCCCATCCAGTTCACGTCCATCTGCCGCCTGGCGTCTTCGAGGCTGCTGAACTCCAGCGGTCCGCCTATGCCCATGCCGGCATTGTTTATGAAGACGTCGATGCGTCCCTCGGCGTCCAGGACCTGCTTCACCGCAGCTTCCACCTGGGCGTCGTCGGTGGCGTCACAATGTATGTATGTGACTCCTTCGAGCAGTTCCTGTGCGTGACGGTGCGTACCGTAAACCTTGTGGCCGTCGGCTGTGAGCCTCTCCGCCATCGCCTTTCCGAATCCGGAAGTGATGCCTGTGATGAGTATTATCATAATTCTGAAACTTTTCTTGCAAGATCTATGAATGCCAGGGCGTCGGGGCCGGAGCCGAGAGACGCCGGCTCTCCGGTATCTCCGCTTTCGCGGATACCCTGCACCAGCGGGATTCGGGCCAGCAGTTCGAGGCCGAGCTGCGATGCCATCCTTTCCCCTCCGTCGTGCCCGAATATATAGTATTTTTCATCGGGATGCTCCGCCGGCGTAAACCAGGCCATGTTCTCTACAAGTCCGAGTATGCGGCGGTCGATGGATTCGTTGCGGAACATGTCCACACCCTTTTCCACGTCGGCCAGGGCCACGTTCTGCGGAGTGGTGACGATGATGGCGCTCTCTATTCCGATATCCTGCACCAGCGACAGGTGGATGTCGCCTGTTCCCGGGGGCATGTCGATGAGCAGATAGTCCAGCTCTCCCCATTTTACCTGCAGAACAAGCTGTTTGAGGGCTGTTGAGGCCATTGGGCCGCGCCAGATAAGGGCCTGGCTGCGTTTGGCAAAATACCCTATGCTCATCCACTTGACACCGTATTTTTCAAGGGGGATGATTTCCTGCTTTCCGTCAATCTCCTCGGCGGTGGGCATGTCCCCTTCGGTTCCGGTCATGGTAGGGATCGATGGCCCGTAAACATCGGCGTCCACAAGGCCCACCCTGAATCCGAGACGGGCGAGGGCCACGGCGAGGTTGACAGCCACGGTGCTTTTTCCCACTCCGCCCTTTCCTGAGGCGATGCCTATGATGTGCTTCACCCCGGAGAGCATCTCCTTACCGAGTTCGAGGGGCTTCTTTGCGGGACGTTCATCGTCAAGAACTACAGTGCGCACCTCCGGTCCCGGACAGCCTCCCCTGACAAGGGCGGCCCTGGCCGCTCCGATAAGGTATTCCGCAAGCGGGTCGCGGCGCTTTCCGAAAGCAAGGGTTACCACCGTCCTGTCCGTAAGGACCTCGATGTTCTGCACCATGTCCAGGTCCACAACCGATTTTTCTCCTTTCGCGGGATGCTTTACCTCCCGCAGCAAATCCAGTACTTCCTGCTGAGTCATCATCTATTCCACAAACTGTATTTCGTCAATCAGATTCGATGCTCCGCCCACCTTTTCCACCATCCAGAGCACATAGCGTATGTCCACGTTTATGCATCTCTGCAGGTCGGGTTCGAAGCACACGTCGCTGCTCATGCTCTCCCAGTTGCCGTCGAAGGCCAGACCGATAAGATTTCCGTCTGCATCCATTATCGGACTGCCGGAGTTGCCTCCGGTGATGTCATTATTGCTGAGGAAGCAGCAGTGAAGCTTCCCGTCGGCACTGTCTGCCCAGCGGCCGAAATCCTTTGCCAATATGGGGGCTTTGACCTGCTCCGGCAGACGGAATTCGTAGTTCTTAGGATCTTCTTTTTGCAGCAGGCCGTCGGTGGTGGTCCAGTACCAGTAGCTCACTCCGTCCTTAGGAGAATAGGGGAGCACCTGCCCGTAGGTGAGGCGCATGGTAAAGTTGGCGTCCGGATAACTGGCCTTGCCTTTTTCCCAGTCAAGCAGGCTCGCGGTGAACCGCCTCGAAGCTGCGGAAATCTTCTCCGTGCAGCTGCGGAGTTTCGGGGCCAGAAGGGAGAACCTGTCTTCTATGGCCTTCGAAAGTTCTTCCCTTGCCGCAGGGTCTTCCCCGTACAGGCGGTCGAGGTAGTCTTCCCCGGCAGAGACGCAGCTAATCCTTTCTTCTGGGGTCACCCTCTCAAGATAGTGTGCGATGAGGGCTTTGGAAATGCTGCGGTCCACTTCGGCATTGTAGTCCTTATCCCTTCTTCTGGGATTCAGGACTTCGATGATTCCGAGGGTCTCGTAAAGGAGTGTAAGGCTGGTTATGAGCGGGGTCTCCTCCGCTATAGTCGCTTCTATTTCTGCTATCGCGCCGCCGTAGGCCTTCTTCCTGGAAGACTTTGCCTCTATCCACTTCTCAAGCTCTGCTTCGCGCTTTTCCTCCCTTCCGATGATGTCGAGGTTCGCGAAAGCCAGTTCTTCCCCCTGCCATTTCTTCCAGCCGTTTGCACTGCCGGCGTATTTGTTTGCATACTGCAGGCGTACCGCAGGGTCTTTTTCCATCTCTTCCCACATAACTCCCTGACGCACTGTGCGGGCATCTATGCTCACCCGGTTGCGTGTGAGCATCATGCGGAGCTGAGCCGCGGTCTGGAATCGCTGGGTGCGTCCCGGGTAGCCCATGATGAAGGTAAAGTCCCCTTCCTTCACTCCCTTGAGGGAGACTTTAAGGGACCTTGCCGGCTTGAGGGGCCTGTTTTCCGGAGAGTATTCCGCCGGCTGGTTGTCGGGACCGGCATATACCCTGAACATGCTGAAGTCGCAGGTGTGGCGGGGCCACATCCAGTTGTCGGTCTCGCCTCCGAACTTGCCAAGGGCGGCCGGCGGTGCGGCTACAAAGCGTACGTCTTTGTATATCTTGTAAACGATGAGATAGTAAACATTGTCATTGTAAAACGAGGTAACCCTGGCCTTGCAGCAGGGGTTGTCCTTTTCGGCGGCCGCCTCGATTTCGTGCCGCTTCGCCTCGAACCCTTCAGGGGTTTTGACCGACTTGAATGCTGAGGTTACATCCTGCATGCTGCGCATGAAGGTGACAGTGAGCCCGGGAACCGGCAGTTCCATATCCTTGTTCAGGGCCCAGAACCCATCCTCCAGATAATTGTGCTCCGGAGTTGAGATGCGCTGGATGCTGCTGTATCCGCAGTGGTGATTGGTTACCAGAAGCCCTTCGTCCGAAATGATCTCTCCGGTGCATCCGCCTCCGAACTGCACTATGGCATCCTTCAGGGATGTCTTGTTGATGGAGTATATGTCTTCGGCAGAGAGCCGGCATCCTATGTTTCGCATGGCTTCCGAGTTGAACTTCTGCAGAAGCGGCAGAAGCCACATGCCTTCGTCAGCGCTTGCGGCCACGCAGACCGAAAGGGCGAGAATAGTCAGAATCCGTTTCATAACACAAAGATAGTGAAATAAAACAAACTGTTATTTCTTGAGCGAATCGATGAGGCGGTTGAGGTTGGCTATGGTGGAATCCCTTTCGCTGAGTTTCTGCTCGTAGAATTCCCTCTGGGACTCGAGTTTCTCCTTTATGTCGGCAGATTCTTCCAGAATTTTGTTGAGATCCTTTCCGGCTATCAGGTCGGCCGCTTCCATGCGTGCGAATTCTGCGATTTTGTACAGATACGGAGATATGAGCCTGGTCTTGCCCTCTTCGAGTCTCCAGTAGGTGCTGGCGTCGATTCCGAGTTCCTGGGCGAACTCCTCCTGCGTCATGCCGAGGCTTTCCCTGATACGGCGAATATTTTCCTTTAGGCTGCGTTCGTCCATATCGCAAAAATAGCAAGCAAGTTCCGATTCTTCCTAAGCGATTATTGCCTGATTACTATGCAAATAGTGCATAGAAAACATATAAAAACAGAAATTTTTGACTTTTACTCCATCGTTTACCACAGTATCGGCTTTGTGTTTTGCTTTATTTGCATACAGAACTTTTAAAAAGTGCAAGCCATGAAAACCATTTACGAATCCTACTCCTCCTTCTGCACCCTCCTTGAAAGCCCGTCCAGCCTGTCCCAGTCTTTTGAAGAACTCTGTTTCCGTCTGCATGTCTCCCCGGTGGATCTGGGCCGCCTGATTGAAGACGAGCTTGGTTACACCGGACCGGGCCTCCTCCACGCGCTGCGCGTGTCCGCAGGGGCATAATTATTTTTGATTATTCTGCAAAAGTGCTTAAATTTGTGAGCTAATAACTTTTGCAATAAATAATACTCAGATAATTATGAAAGAATACGCAACCAAAGACATCCGCAACGTGGTTCTGATCGGCAGTACCCATTCCGGCAAAACCACTCTCTCCGAGGCCATGCTCTTCGAGGGCAAGGTAATCGACCGTCGCGGCACCGTGGAAGACAAGAACACGGTATCCGACAACACCGATTACGAACAGACCAACCAGAAGTCCATCAGCGCCACCCCGCTTTATGCCGAGTTCGGAGGCACCAAGATCAACATCATCGATGCTCCCGGTTCCGACGACTTCTGCGGCGGCGCCCTCACCGCTTTCAAGGTCTGCGAGGCCGGTATCCTCACCGTAAACGCCCAGCAGGGTGTCGAGGTAGGTACCGAAATCTATGCCCGCTATGCCAAGCAGTATGGAATTCCCCTCATCGTTGCCGTAAACCAGCTCGATCACGAGAAGGCAACCTGGGAGCACACCCTTGACACCCTCAAGGAAAGCTTCGGCAGCAAGGTGATTCCCGTACAGTTCCCCGTCAACCCGGGAACCTCATTCAGCGGAGTCGTGGATGTCCTCACCATGAAATACTACGATGCCAAGGGTGTCGCATCCGACATTCCCGCCCAGTATGCCGACGAGGCCGAGAGCCTTCATCAGGAGCTGGTCGAAAAGGCGGCCGAAGGTGACGACGCACTCATGGAGAAGTTCTTCGAGACCATGGAACTCAGCGCCGAAGAGGTTATGAAGGGTCTTGAGGCCGGTCTTGCAAAGGCCGAGGTGATGCCGGTATTCTGCGTTTCCGCAAAGAACGACATCGGCGTAGCCCGTCTTCTCGAATTCATCGCCGGTGCAGTTCCCGCTCCCAAGTGCGATGCATCCGCTCCCGTCAGCCTTTTCATCTTCAAGACCGATGTAGAGCAGCATGTGGGTGAAGTTTCCTACTTCAAGGTGATGAGCGGCGTTCTCAACGAAGGAGCCGACCTTACCAACCCCGAATCCGGAAACGGCGAGCGCCTCTCCGCCATCTACGCAGTTGCAGGCGCCAAGAAGGACAAGGTTGCCAAGATCAATGCCGGTGACATCGGCTGCGCCATGAAACTCAAGAACGGCAAGACCGACGTCACTCTCGCAGCTTCCGGCGTGAAGCCCATCGAGCACATGGTGTTCCCGGACTTCAAATATACCTGCGCAGTCCGCGCCCTCGACAAGAACGACGAGGTCAAGGTTGGCGAGGCCCTCAACAAGATTACCGCACAGGATCCTACCCTCAAGAGCTATTTCTCCAACGAACTCCGCCAGACCATCCTTCAGGGTATGGGCGAGCAGCATATCAACTATGCAATGTGGCGTGTGAAGAACGAGTTCAAGCTCGATGCCGAAACCTATGCGCCCAAGATTCCGTACCGCGAAACCATCACCAAGACGGCCACCGCCCGCTATCGTCACAAGAAGCAGTCCGGCGGCGCCGGTCAGTTCGGTGAAGTCGCCCTGCTCATCACTCCGTATATCGAGGGCCAGGAGCAGCCGCGCAACTTCAAGATCGAAGGCAAGGATACGGTTCTCAACATAAAAGGAACTGAAACCCAGACCCTTCCGTGGGGCGGTAAGCTCGAGTTCAACAACTGCGTCGTCGGTGGCGCCATCGACCTTTCCTTCATGCCCGCGATCCTCAAGGGTATCAACCAGAAGATGACCGAAGGTCCTCTCACCGGTTCTTATGCCCGCGATATCCGCGTGTATGTATATGACGGTAAGATGCACCCCGTGGACTCCAAGGAAATCGCCTTCATCATCGCCGGCCGCAATGCCTTCAGCGAGGCTTTCCGCAACGCAGGTCCGAAGATTCTCGAACCCATCTACGATGTTGACATCACAACTCCCAGCGAGTATGTAGGTCCCTGTATGTCCGACCTCAACACCCGCCGTGGAATGATCTCCAACCAGGAGATGGACGGCGCTTTCACCGTTCTCCACGCCCGCGTGCCTCTTGCAGAGCTCTACCGCTACAGCACCGTGCTGAGTTCCCTCAGTGCCGGCAGCGCAACCTTCAGCATGAAGTTTGCCGAATACCAGCAGGTTCCGGCAGACGTGCAGAAGAAGCTCCTCGACGAGTACGCCGCCCAGGCCCAGGAGGAAGAATAAATCATCGGCCGTATCATAAAAGAAGACGTCCCTTTATGTGGGGCGTCTTCTTTTTATCTACCGCTTTCCCAGGAGTCGCTGCGGAAGGGAGCAAGCGGGATACCGCTGGCGTTGAAGACTGTTCCAACGCACCAGTTGCGAAAACAATAGCGCACAGCTACGGGTTCTTTCACCTGTCCGGACCGGATTTCCAGCGTATCGCTGCCCAGCAGCCTTGCGCTGGCGGGATAGAACACCCTGTCTTCCCCCGCGAGTTCGAATCCGGAGGTCTCGCTCTCCACAATTCTAACCCCGCTTGCAGTATTCAGGGTTACTATTGCCTTGTCTGCATCGAACTCGACCTTTCTTAGCGACGGGCTCACGGCATCTGTTCCTAAATCCAATCCATAGGTCTTGGTAAGGGCCAGTGCAGCCAAGCGCTCACCAACTTCCTTTTTACGGCTCGGGTGGATGACGTCCTTCTCTCCCGTGTCAACCGTTGCAACCATGCCGCTGCCGGGAATCATCGACAGGGTCTTCTCCTGCGCTTCGCAGAAATAACCTACCGTGAAGCCTTCGGGATCGTCATAGCTGTAAGGAGCTATCTGCACGAAATAGAACGGAGCATCGGGATTCTGGAACCTGTCTCGCATCATAGCCACATAAGCCGGCTGCAGGCGGGAATACTGCTCGTAGCGTTTGCGGTTGAATTCCCCCTGGTACCAGAGTATTCCCTTGAAAGTGAAGGGGATGAGGGGATTGACCATGCCATTGAAGATGGTGCAGGCCCTGAGTTTCGGTTTTGCCGGAGCTTCGCCTCCCTCAAGGTGCGAAAGATTGAATTCCCCGTCGAAATCCTCTTCTATCGTCTCCTTGTCCATCCAGGCCTCTATGGGGGTGCCGCCCCAGTCCGCCTCCAGTATGCCCACGGGGACGTTCAGAGTCTGCTGTACCTTCATGGCGAAGAAATAGGCCGCAGCACTGGTTTTTTCCACTTCGGACGGAATGTTCTCTGCCCAGTAACCCTCGCAAATGTCTTCTGGAGAAAGGCTTGCCTTCCTTTTTATCCGGCAGATTCGGATGGGGATTTCTGCTTTTGCAGCTTTTATCACCCCGGCGGAACCTTCTACCGGCTGCTTGGTATAACCCTTCATCGGCATTGCCATATTCGACTGGCCTGAGCAGAACCAGACTTCGCCGAGAAGGACATTGCTGATGACGGTCTTCTCTTTTCCGGCATCCTCGAAACTGATGCTGTAGGGTCCGCCCGCCTGCGGGGTGGTGATCCTCATTTCCCACCTGCCCTTCCTGGATACTTTTGCCGTATAGGAATCATTGGTCCAGGAGGGTTTGACGGTCACTCTTTTCCCTTCATCCGCCCAACCCCAAAGGGCAACTTGGCTTTGCTGCTGGAGCACCATGTTGTCGCTGAAAAAAGGCGGCAGGGTGACTTTTGCGTTAAGTACCGATGCCGGCAGAATTGCCGCGCAAAGAAGGAGGAATGCCTTTATTCCGTTCATAATAATGCTGCAGGTCCTGTGAGAAAAATTTCAGAGAAACTATCCTTTCCATTACGGAGGAAGTCAACTTCCAGTGTTGCTTCGCGGGCCTGTATGCTGTAACCGGAGCGGGACGCTCCGCCGTCAGGGGTTGCCGCCGTGCCTTTGGGGGTTGCAGCCGAACTGACGTTGGGGCTCGCAGCCGTACTGCCGTCAGGGGTTGCCACCGTGCCTTTGGGGGTTACCGCCGTGCCTTTGGGGGTTGCCGCCGAACTGACGTTGGGGCTCGCAGCCGTACTGCCGTCAGGGGTTGCCACCGAACTGACGTTGGGGCTCGCAGCCGTACTGCCGTCAGGGGTTGCCACAGTGCCGCCGTTGGGAGCTATTCCCTTGTAGCAGCAGGCCAGGGCGGCGGCGGTGATGCCGGTCCCGCAGGCGGCGGTTTCTCCCTCCACACCTTTTTCGAAGGTGCGTATGCGGATTTCCACAGGAGAGGAGGAGCCCTCTCCTGTGCTGATGCCACGATTCGTCCCGTCCGCGGATGGCATCCCGGTCCGGAGTCTGACTTCCACGAAATTGACGTTTGTTCCTTCGGGGGCGAAACGGGGGTCGTGCCGTATGGGAAGGGCTTCCTTTTCGATATCTAGGGCATCCACGTCGGGGACGAACTTCACAAAATGGCGGGTTCCGGTGTTGAGGAAGAGTCCGTCGGGATATTCCGTTATGCCTTCGGTGTCCTTCATACCGAGGCGGACGGTCCAGCAAGGTGCTTGGGAATGCTCCTTCCCGGAACCTGGCGATTCGGTGAAGGAAGGGCGGCTCTGTATTTCTGCCGTGTGGAGCCCGTCGGGGGCGTCAAAGACGAAGGTGTCCGTTCCTGATGCAGGAACTATTCCCAGGTAATCGGCGAAGGCGGCTATGCAGCGGCCGCCATTGCCGCACATCATTCCCGAAGAGCCGTCGGGATTGTAGAACTCCATGGAGAAGTCGGTCAAGGCCGCTCTGTCCCCGGCTCTGCAGGCGGTCGCCCCGGGCAGTTCGCGGCTGCATGCCTTGGACGGTTCGCGCCCGTTTCCCTCTGACGGTTCGCGCCCGTTTCCCTCTGACGGTTCGCGCCCGT
>CADBSV010000021.1 GCA_902797435.1 uncultured Bacteroidia bacterium | reverse complement strand
TCCTTGAAGGCATCAATGAGAGTTACTTTTTCTTCTTTCTTGTCCATTATGGTTGTTTTATTCTATTGTTTCCTTGAGCATACGGTCCGCCTCTTCGCCGGAAATGCCCTGCGAAGACACCGTGAGGGCATAGTCCTCGATGTCGCGGTCGAAGGCGGCGAGCACTGCGCGGTGCACGGCCTCGCAGTCGGCCAGTTCTACAGGAGGTTCCTCGCGTGAGATGATGACCTCGATGTTGTTGTCGTCGTCGAGGGTGATGTCGGCAACGCGGCAGCTGCGCTTTGCAGCGGCTTCTTCGACAGTTTGAGTGAGTTTTGCTTCGTCCATAGCCTTGCTTAAAAACAAAAATAGGGGTCCTTTCGGGCCTCTATCTCTTTCACAAGCGCAAATATAGCAAAAATTATTTAATCCACAAAATGCTTTCCGGACCTTCGTTGAAAAGGAGGTCAAGGACGGAAAGGCCGGGAGTGAATCCGAAACGTTCGCGGAAAACCTGCCAGTAGGGCTTTTCCAGGCCCATGTCGTGAAGAATCGTATTCGGTCTCTTCGGATGAATCATCTCCCGGAGGTCCAGATATTCAGTCCGGCCCGCCCCGGAGGTGTCGCGTCCCGAAGGGGGAGCCCCAGCAGCCGGCATGCCGGTTCCGATTTTCCCGCACAGCCACCCGAGTATCTGCCAGTTCAGCTCCCAGAGGGTTTCGGGACGGGAATCAAGTATGGAAAAGAGACCGTCGCAGTAGAATTCAAAAAACGGGGATGAATCGTAGGCGGAGCTGACCGCCCTCTTGAATTTAGGCACCCATGGGGTCACATATTCAACCTTGAGCTCCGTGATCCGCCGGGATGAAGAGTGGACCACCGGGACCACCAGGTCGAGAGGCCCGTTCGCGCTCAGGATGCGGCAGCGGTTTCGCCAGCTCTGCTTGTTGTAGAGTTCGGAGGAATCCAGAAAAACGGAAGAGTACCCCGCCAAAATGGCGAAGTACTCTACAGGAGGACAAAAAGCGGTGCTTAACGCTACCACGGTTATTCTATGAAACTCTTCTCGTGAGAGTCGTTTCCGCGCACGATGCCCCTCTTGGAGTTGCGCACGAAGTTGATAATCTCATGCTTCTCCTCTGAATCTGGGAAGCCGGCCTCGATCTTCGCGCAGGCGTCGGAAATGTTGAATCCCTGGAAATAGAGAGTGTCGTAGATGTCCTTTATATTGCGGATGGTATCGCTCTCGAATCCGCGACGGCGAAGGCCGACGATGTTGATGCCAGCGAAGCAGATGGGATCGCGGCCGCAGAGCGAATAGGGAGGTATGTCCTTGTTTACCTTGCTGCCGCCGCCAACCATCGCATGCTTGCCGATATGGGTGAACTGGTGCACCACGGTGCTGCCTCCGAGTATGGCCCAGTCGTCAACATCCGTCTCTCCGGCTATGCCTACATAGGAGACGAGGATGCAGTGGCGGCCAACCGTGCAGTCGTGAGCCACATGCACGTAGCTCATGATAAGGGTGTCGTCACCTATCTTGGTAACCCTCTTGCCGCTTGCCGCGGTGCCGCGGTTGATGGTTGCGCACTCGCGGATGGTGACACGGTCTCCGATTTCCACATAGGTAACCTCTCCTTCGAATTTGAGGTCCTGGGGAACGGCCCCTACGACTGCTCCGGGGAATACGGCGCAGTTCTTGCCCATCTTTACATATTGGAAAACTGTCGCATGGGGATAGATGACGGTTCCTTCACCTATTTCCACATTGTCGTCGATAAAAGCGTAGGGTCCCACCTCCACGTTCTCGCCGAGTTTGGCGCCGGGATGCACTGTTGCAAGGGGATGAATTTTTGCCATGGTTAAAGGGATAGAATTTTTTGAACGGCCTTTGCTGTGTCTGTGTTGATCGTATGGCCGGGTTTGAATGCTGTTATATGTGCGCGGAGATATCCGCCGCAGAGCCTGATGTCTCCCAGGAGGTCGAGCAGTTTGTGGCGCCCGCACTCGTCCGGGAAATTCAGGGTTATGTTCGAAAGATAACCCGAAGGAAGCACCTTGATGCCGGGATGACCTATCTTTTCAGCCATTTCCGACACCACCTCTTCGGCAACGGGATGCTCTACGACAACGATGGCGTTATCGACGTCGCCGCCCTTTACGAGCCCCATCGAGGCAAGGTACTGCACTTCGTGGAAGAACACGAAGGTGCGGCAGACCGCTATCTGCGAGGCGTAATCCACGGTTTCGTCCCAATGGGCTTTCTGGACGCCGAGCACCTTGGAGCCGAAATCCACCGTCACATCGACCGAGAAACGGTCTGCGGGTTCGATGCGAATCCAGCTGCCCGTAGCCTCGTGACGGAGTTCCACGGATTCTTTGATATCGAAATACCTGCGCTCCTTGTCCTGCTCCTGAAGCCCGTCAGCGGCAAAAGCCTCGACATAAAAACGGGCGCTGCCGTCAAGGATAGGAATTTCCTGATTGTCCACTTCGACTATGGCATTGTCCACGCCCATTCCGGCGAAAGCCGACATGATATGCTCGATGGTGGAGACGGAGGCGCGTCCGTCGCTTATGAGTGTGCAGCGCGCAGTGTTGGAAACATACTCGGCGAGGGCCGGTATGCTGCGACCGAGGTCGGTGCGGATGAAAGTGATTCCGCTTCCCTCAGGTGCGGGTTTCAGGCTGATATGGGAATAGGTTCCGGTATGAAGGCCTTTTCCTTCGAAATTATAGACTCTTTTGAGTGTGCGTTGTTTCATAAAGTCCGCAAAGATAGCAAATTATTTGGTCCCGTCAATTCATTCCTGCTCACCTGCCTGTTTGAACTTTGCATAACTGCGCAGATATGTATTGTGGTCGAATGCCGGAGAACCCATTATGACGCTCCCGGGTTTGCGCACGCTGCGCGTGACTCCGGACTGCGCCCCTATGATGGTTCCGTCGGCAATCTTGAGATGTCCGACTACTCCCACCTGACCGGCGAGGATACAGTTCTTGCCGATTACGGTGGAACCGGCCACTCCCGTCTGGGCTGCCATCACGGTATTGTCTCCTATCACCACGTTATGGGCAATCTGGCAGAGATTGTCGATGCGTACGCCGTTGCCGATGATGGTATTCTCCATTTCGGCGCGGTCAACCGTGGAGTTGGATCCGATTTCCACATTGTCTCCGATGACGACTCCGCCGAGATGCTCGATTTTCTGCCAGGTGCCGTCCGGCTGGGGAGCATTGCCGAAACCGTCGGAACCGATTACGCATCCGGCATGCAGGATGACATTGTCACCGATGACAGTCTTGGGATAAATCACCACGCCGGGATATATGATGGCATGGCTGCCGATCACGACGTCGGGACCGATGGTGACGTTGCTGTGGATTATGCTGCAGTCGCCGATACGGGTACGTGGCCCGATCCTGACATAATCCCCCACCCATACTTTCTTGCCGAGGCGGGCGCGAAGGGAGATTCCGCAGGTCCAGCATGTGGACATCGCACGGTGGCGGCGATATTTGCGCTTATAGTCCGAGACGAACTTAAGAAGCTGGGCGACAGCCGTATAGGCATCCTTCACCCGTATCATCGTCGGGCCCACTTTTTCCCTGGGCTTAAAATCGTCATTCACCAGCAGGACGCTGGCCTTGCTGGTGTAAACATATTCCTCGTATTTCGGATTTGCGTAGAAGCTCAGCGCTCCGGGCTTTCCGTGTTCGATCTTTGCAAATGTAGTTACCGTTTCCTGAGGATTCCCCTCCACCGTCCCGTGAAGGACGTCTGCAAGCTGTTTCGCTGTAAATTTCATCTCAGAATCTCCAACCAAGTGTAAGGACCGCATCGAAAAGGCTGCGCACCGAGCGCGTGCACGGAGATACTACCATGTAGGCGACTCCGGCGTCGTCATAAAGGACATTTCCGGAAGAGTCCTTTGCCTCCGCATAGGTTACATAGGGCGAATAATAGCTGGCAGACTTCGTCCTGCGAAGGGCGATGTCGGCATAGAAAGCCCCTGTGCTCACGAAACCGGCTCCGAGCGATACGGTGGTGACTGGAGCCTTAACGTAATATTTCTTGTCTATCAGCCATGCCTTTCCGGAAGCATAGTAGTCGTAGTCCTTCTCATAAAGGGCGGCATCGCACAGATACCCTTCGCTGTCGTAGTAGTAGCGCTCCGGGTTGGTGGTGACCGTATAACCTGCGCGAAGTGCAAGGAAGGGAAGCGGGCGCACCTCCGCACCGAGACGCAGGGTATGGCTCACTCCGCAGAAAAGATCCATGAGTTCGTTCACCCTTTCGTAAGGATCGTCCGGGGTGAAATCGTCCTCGAGCCTGTAACGCATCACGGAGAAGTCGGTCATCTGGTAGTCTGCGCTGACCATTCCGAATTTTCCGAAAGTATAGGCAAGGCCTGTGTTAAGGCTCCAGGGGGAAGTATATGAATACTCGAACTTACCAACCGGCGAAGAACCGCTGCGGCTGATGAATTCGTAATTGGTGCTCACCGTCATATAGAGGTCTTCCTTTACTGAATAGGAAGTGGGGGTCTTTACCGAGGCGCCTATGCGGAGGTTGCGGGTCGGCAGCCAGATGAACCCTACGCCGGCGGATATGCCCGCGATGTCGGCCTTGTAGTTGTATTCGTAGGTAGCCTGCCTGAAGTACTGGCTGGCCCCCACGGTGTAGTCCCCGCTTTTCTCCACCATTTCCGGGGTGATGGTGGCATACGCCGGCCACGTATTGTCCGGAGTTTCGGAGAATATCTCGTCATAGCCGAGGCTGATTATCGGGAAACTGAGGTTGAATCCGAGATAGAACCGGTCGTCGATATTGAAACCGAAATTGGTGACGATATCGTTCTTGCTGCCGGTGCGGAGCCTCTTGGAGGTCTGGTTCAGACGACCGGGAACGCCGTAGTCGTAGGTCATCTGATATATGGGGTCGCCGCCCTCGTAGGTCATGGGATTTCCGTTTTCATCGAGAACGGGAATCTTGTTGCCGTCATCGTCGAGCAGATAGTACGGGCCGTCCTTGAATTCGGACGCACCATAGAAGGAGCCTCCGGTTTCGACGGTCTCGTTGTAATTGATCATTCCGCCACGGTATGCCGTAATATACTGCCAGCGGTCGTAGTTTCCGTTTCTGTTGGCGGTGTTCCAGGGATCGCTGTAAGTGAGGATATCGGGATCGAGCATGGAACCGGCGCCGTCGGAATTGAACATGGCTCCCGTAGCCATGGCTCCGGACATGGATGTAAAGGGATTGTCGCCCGTTGCATTGAGCCCGCGGCCTATGGAATAGTCGAGGAAATTGTTCGTCATCGTGGACATGAACGCAAAGTTCCAGCTCTTGAGCCCGCTGCTTTCGCCCGTGTCGAGCCTCAGATTGAATCCGATATTGGGCAGTATTGGCTTCACCTTGCCGGCCTTTGCGGCTCCGGAGAACACCTGTTTGCCGTCATACTGGCTGTAAGCGGACGCCCAGGAAGATACGCTGGAAGCAATGGCGGTGCCGAATGATACGCTTATCTGGGAATAACCTGCAACTGCTGAACCGGCCGGATTCAGTGAGATGGAACCGAGGTCGCCGCCAACCGCAGTGACCGCATTTCCCATACCGAGGGTCCGGGCGGTTCCGTAATAGTTGTCCTTGCCGAGATCGAGGGCATCGTACATGGTCTGGGCCATGCCGACGGTTCCGCACAGGAAGAGGGATACTACAGGAAGAAGTATTTTTTTCATATTTGTACTATTGTCGGGTGGTTATCTGCGGCCTCCGGAATAAGACCCGCCTGAATGCGAACTTCCGCCGCCGGAATGGGAGCCGCCGCCATAGGACGAACGGCTGCTGGAAGACGAGCCTCCGCCATAGGATGAACGGCTGCTCGATGATGAACTTCCGCTATATGAAGAACGGGAACTTGAAGAGGAGGATGAGCTCCTGGTTCCGGAATAGGAATCCGAAGATGATGAAGAGGAGGAGGAAGTTGAGAAAGAGCTCGTACGATACCCCGAACTGCGGGTATTGCTGCTCCTTGACGAACTGCCCCTGGAAACGCTGCCTGAGGAGCCTCCGGAGTAAGTGCTCCTTGTGGAAGACGAGCCTCCGGTATAGCTTCTGCCGGAAGAGTATCCGCCGGTCCTGGAAGAGACGCCCGCTCCCCTGCTGCCTACGCTGCTGCCTCCTATTACGCTCTGACGGGTGGAACCGGTGAGATTGTAGCCTGCCGAACGGGAACCGTAGTAATGGCCGCCGCCGTGGTAGTGATGATGGGGGTGATAGTACCAGGGATCATACCAGCCGGCATAGCCGTAATATCCATAGTAACCGTAGTAACCGTAGTAACCGTAATAACCGCGATACCAGGGCGACCACGGATACCACGAATCGTAGTACCATGGGTCGTAATACCACGGATAATAAAAGCCGTAATAAGAGCGGTAGTATGGGCTGTAGTACGGATATTCGTAAATATCATATACGTTGCCGTTTGTATCGGTGGCGCGGCTGCGGAAGCCGTCACGGGTGACGAAAAGGGTATCCTGCCTGAGGAGCCTTTCCCTCTCTATCTCTTCACGGGCAATCCTCGCGAAATCTTCCTTGGAGAGCGGAGCCGCCTGCGGAATGATGTCCTGAGCCTGATAGTAAATACCATCCTGGAACGGCTGGACCTGGGAATACTTCTCTGCCAGGCCGCAGGAGACTGCGGCAGTCGTCACGAGTACGATAGTAAAGACCCTGGTTAGTGGTTTCATAGTTATTTTTTGTATATTTGCCCCTGCTTTCGCAGGCGCGGATACGTCTGTTTTATATATTAGATGCAAATTTGCTAAAAAAACGCAGAAATTTCAAGGAAAAATATGTCGAAGGTCATCACACCAAGGTCGGAAGACTATTCCAAATGGTACAATGATATTGTAGTAGAGGCAGATCTGGCCGAGCAGTCGGCCGTCCGCGGATGCATGGTAATAAAGCCCTACGGCTATGCCATCTGGGAGAAGATGCAGCATATCATGGACGGGATGTTCAAGGAAACCGGTGTCCAGAACGCCTATTTCCCCCTGTTCATCCCCAAGAGTTTCTTCAGCCGCGAAGCCGAGCATGTGGCAGGCTTTGCCAAGGAGTGCGCAGTTGTAACGCATCACCGCCTCATGAACAATCCGGACGGCCCCGGAGTGGTGGTGGATCCCGACGCCAGGCTCGAAGAGGAGCTCATTGTGCGCCCTACCTCCGAAACCATTATCTGGAGCGTATATAAGAACTGGATCAAGAGCTGGAGGGACCTGCCCATCCTTTGCAACCAGTGGTGCAACGTGGTGCGCTGGGAAATGCGCACAAGGCCCTTCCTCCGAACCAGCGAATTCCTCTGGCAGGAAGGCCACACCGCACACGCGACTTCGGAAGAAGCCCAGGCACGGGCGGAGCAGATGGTACAGGTGTATGCAAAATTCGCCCGCGAATGGATGGCACTTCCGGTAGTGGTGGGTCACAAGAGCCCCAACGAGCGTTTCGCAGGTGCCCTCGACACCCTCACCATAGAAGCCATGATGCAGGACGGAAAGGCCCTGCAGGCCGGCACAAGCCACTTCCTCGGTCAGAACTTCGGAAAGAGCTTCGACGTGCAGTTCGCCTCCGCAGACGGTTCCCTGCAGTATGCATGGGCAACTTCGTGGGGAGTCTCCACGAGGCTTATGGGAGCCCTCATCATGGCCCATTCCGACGACGAAGGCCTCATCCTTCCCCCGGCCCTCGCCCCCATCCAGGTGGCAATGGTGCCGGTTTACAAGACCGACGAAGAGCGCTCCGCCGTTCTTGCCAAGTTCGAAGAGATAGGCAAGGCTCTCACCGCCAAGGGCATCAGCATAAAGATTGACGACCGCGACACTCTGCGTCCCGGCTTCAAGTTCGCCGAGTGGGAAGTGAAGGGAGTCCCCGTCCGCCTCGCCCTCGGTGCGCGCGATCTCGCCGCCGGCAGCATAGAGGTCTTCCGCCGCGACCTCCTCACCAAGGAGAGCGTCTCCCTGGACGGCGTGGCCGAAATGATTCCCGGCCTGCTGGATGACATCCAGAAGAGCATCTACAGAAAGGCCGTCGATTTCAGGGCAGCACATGTAGAGAAATGCGACAGCTGGGAAGAATTCAAGGAAAAGATAGGCACCGGCAAGTTCCTTCTCTGCCACTGGGACGGCACACCCGAAACGGAGCAGGCTATAAAGGACGCCACCAAGGCCACCATCCGCTGCATCCCGGTCGATTCCTTCGTCTGCGAAGAAGAAGGAAAGGACATTTTCTCGGGAAAGCCCTCCCACAGACGGGTTATCTTTGCAATCGCCTACTAATCAGAAACTAAAAAAGGAAAAAATATGAAAAAGACACTTATCGTTATTACTCTGGCCCTCACTGCCGCCTTCACTGCGCTCGCACAGGAAGCACCCACGGCTCAGGACGCTGCCGCCGCTGCAGCACAGGCCATTTCAGAAGCTCCGCAGGATGCGGCTCCCGCACCGAAGCCTTCATACTGGACCAAGTCCCTCGTAATTGATCTTGGCCTCAACCAGACCAGCCTCGTAGACTGGGCCGCCGGCGGATACAACACAGTAACCCTCAACAGCGGTCTCGACGCCAAAGCCGACTACGCAAAGGGTCTGGCATCATGGAACAACCGCCTGCAGATGCAGTACGGTTTCCTCTATTCCGCAGAGAAGGAAGGGCTCCTTCAGAAGAGCACCGACCGCCTCTATCTTGAGAGCAAGTTCGGCTACAACATCGGAAAGGACAGCAAGTGGAGCTACACTGCAGCCCTCGACTTCCGTACCCAGTTCAGCGACAACCTCGACTCCTATGAAAAGGATTCGGAAGGAGTATGGCACGGAACCCTCAAGAGCGGCCTCCTCTCCCCTGCTTATGTGAATCTCGGACTTGGTATGGACTGGAAGCCCACGTCCTGGTTCAACGTGAACATCGCTCCCCTCACCGGAAGCATCGTGATCGTGGACATCCCCCAGCTCCGCAAGAATTACGGCATGGAGCTCGGCGTTGCCGAGGATGACGCAGAATATGCATCGGCCGTCGCTACCGGCGACGCCACCAAATTCGGAGTATATTACAGGCCGGCGAAGTTCCAGTTCGGTGCCCAGCTCAAGGCAAATGCCAAGGCGAAGGTCAACGACAACCTCAGCCTCGAAACCCAGCTCGTCCTGTTCTCCAATTACCTGAAGAACCCGCAGAACCTCCGCGTCAACTGGGACAACAAACTCTCCTGGCAGCTCACCAAGTTCTTCAAGTTCGGGCTCGACACCTGGCTCATCTACGATCCTGACGTCCTGATCTTCAGCGCAAAGGACAACAAAACCGTCCAGCGCATCCAGTTCAAGGAATTCATCACCTTCAACTTCACCTGGACTTTCGGGGGTAAGAAATGACCCGTATCCTTCTTGCCGTGAGCGGAGGCATGGACTCAATGTACATGCTGGCACGCCGCGGCGAATTATTCCCCGATGCCGAAGTGGCGGCAGCCCATTGCAACTTCGGCCTGAGGGGTGCCGAATCGGACGCGGACGAGCAATTCGTCCGCGCCTGGTGTTTAGAGAACGGCATCCCGCTCTTCTGCGAACGCTTCGATACCGGTGCGTATGCCAAAGAGAACCATGTTTCCATTGAAATGGCAGCGCGCGAACTCCGCTACGCATGGTTCTCCCGGCTCATGGAGGAAGAAGGATTCGATGCCGTGGCGGTGGCCCACAATGCAGGAGACAATGCCGAGACCCTGATTCTCAATCTGCTCCGCGGAACAGGAAGCCGAGGACTGAGGGGAATGGGCGAAAGAAGCATATCCGCCGGAGGCACCGGAAAGGTACTCAGGCCCCTTCTGGGAATCACCCGCGAAGAAATCGCTGCCTGGATGGAAGGGCACGGAGTCCCGCACCGCGAGGACAGCACCAACGCCGCCACCGTTTACAAACGCAACAAGATCCGGCACGAAGTGTTTCCGGTATTTGCGCAGATCAATCCCTCCTTCCTGCACACTCTGGGCAGCGACATGCGCCGTTTCGCCCAGGTGGACGACATCGCAGAAGATTATTTCCGGGAGCATCTGGACGAAGTGCTCTCCCGCGGAGAATACGACTCCGTCTCCATCCCCGCTCTTATGGGCCTGAAGCACAACGGCTACATGCTATGGCGCCTGCTCGAGCCGTATGGCTTCAACTCGGACAGCATCGATTCGCTCAGGAGCCTGCTGCTTTCCGGGGAAACCGTCAGCGGCAAGACCTTCTGCTCCCCTGGATGGAAGGCCGTGACTTCTGCGGATGCCATCACCCTTGTCCCCAGGAATTCCGGCACAGACCCTCAGGACAGCCTCACCGTCCCCGGTCCGGGAGAATACGTTTATAAGGGAAGGCGGCTTTCCATACGGGTATTCGACAAGCCTTCGGGGTTCTGCGTCAGACGTCCGGAAGGGCAGCTTGCGGCAGATGCAGCCAGACTTCAGTTCCCCCTGAAACTGAGAAGCTGGAAGGAAGGCGACTGGATGAGACCGCTCGGACTCGGGGGACGCAAGAAACTGAGCGACCTTTTCGTCGATCTCAAGTGGGGTATCCCCATGAAGAACCGGGCGATAGTGCTGGATCACCCGGACGGGAAAGAGAACCACGTCGGCGCGCTTCTGGGCAGTCGCATCGACGAATCCCTCAAGGTTACTCCGGATACACGGAGAATCGTGGAGATAGTTATCCTATAGAAGCAGCATCACCGCAAAAGTGTAGAGCAGGAACCCCTGGAAGCGGACTTTCCCCTTGCTGCTGCGCCTCATCAGATACTCCACCGGGTCCTTTTTCCATACACTCCCGAGCTCTGAAGCGTCGGGCAGCGAGCCGGCAGGCCACTTTGCTGTGATCAGCCCTCCGGAAACGTACGTGACACCCCCGTTGGAGCGGTTGAGCGTCATTAGCAGACGGCGGTCGGCAAAATAGGTTGCCGCGGCAAGGGACGGGCTGGAAGTCTTCACCGTTTCCGGAGTTCCGCTGACAAGGAAGAGCACGGCGAATCCGGCCTTTTCGGCGGACAGGGCGAATTTTTCGAGAGTGTCGGTCCTGCGCTCCGACAGGGCCTGCGGATTCCAGGACGATATTATCATGACCTTATCCCCGAGGGCGAGGGAATCGGCATAGTTTCCGAAAGCGTCGCAGAAACTCAGCGGCTGACCGGGAGCCTGGTCATCGACGAAACCCCGCCCATAGTTCTGATAGCGGACGAATGTCCATGTGGAGTCGGGAGGACAGTCGGGGGTAAAAGCTCCTTCACGGCCGTTCTTTTCATATATGGCCGCCGTAATATCATCAAAGTTCTCCCCATCTGCACCGGAGAGTTCAGTGCCGGGCTTGAGGTTGGTAAAATCAACCATCGGTATGGAAAGAATGGAGTACAGACCGAAGAGTGCTATCGAAACGGAGGCGATGGCAAAACTGGCATATTTCACCTTCTGAGGCCTGCCGTAGTCCTTTCCCAGAGGGGCGAAGGCGATGCACCAGAGGATAAGAAGCGCAATGTTCTTCACAAAACTCTGCCAGTGCTCCAGATGCAGGGCCTCACCGAAACAGCCGCAGTCGAAAGACGCCCCGGCAATCCACAGGACGGCCGTAATTATTGTGAAAACTCCGAAAAGGCACAGGCTGGCAATTGCGCAGAAACGGCGCCAGACCCCGGTGATGAGCGCCGCGCCCAGCACCCCTTCAAACAGGGCCAGGACGACCCCGATCACCGCCGAAGCGAATGAAAGGAAATTCAGGTGGAAGAACTTCAGGTACTCCTGTACGACAAGGGACGCCCCGAGCGGATCCATCAGTTTGAGTCCGCCCGAAATGAAGAGCACGGCGCCTGCGATTACGGCGCATATTCTCTTAAATCCGTTCATCTACGATTGCTTTAATCTTTGCAAAAATGGCTTCCGGCGGCAGCATGCCCCCGTCGGGGCCTGCACAATCCACTACGATGAGGGACCCCGGCTGGGCCTGGGCCTGACGCAGATACATCGCCCTCACCTTTTTCTGGAAGGCTATGCTTGCCTCATGAATGTCCCTGCCTCCGGAAAGATAGTCGCGGTCGCTTCCGCCGCGCTGGTGAGAAAGGCTTCCCTCGATGAACTCCATGGGAACGTCAAGGAAGATGTTGATATCGGGCCGGGGCTCCCCGAACTGCCCGAATTCGGTGTTCAAGATCCACTCGCGCAGGGCTTCCGCCTCTTCGTATCCGGATATCTTGGCGCACTGGTAGGCCAGGTTGCTGTAAACATAGCGGTCGAGAAGCACGGTGCCTCCGTCCTTGAGGCCTTCGAGTATCTGCGGAACCGCACCGTGACGGTCTTCGGCATAGAGGAGGGCCACCAGCTGAGGGTGAACCGCATCGATGCTGCCGAAGTCTCCCCTGAGGAAACGGCTTATGAGGTTTCCGTAAACCGGAGCATCATACCTTGGGAAATGAATGTACGTAAGGCTGCGGGAGACCTTCCCGAGGTATTCCCGAAGCATTCTTACCTGTGTGGACTTGCCTGCGCCGTCCAATCCTTCCAGAACGATGAGCATAGAGTGCAAAGTTACCTAAAAATTCTCTACTTTTGCGCATATGCAGAAAATGGGGGTCATAAATCTCACTCCTGATTCCTTCCATGCCCCCAGCAGGGCTCAGGGAAGGGAGGCGCTATTGCGGCGCTGCGCCGACCTGATTGCCCGGGGCTGCGGCATCATCGACCTCGGAGCCGTGAGCACCCGCCCCGGAGCGGAGGACGTCTCCGAAGAGGAGGAATGGCGAAGGCTCGAACCTGCGCTGAAGCCGGTTGCGGACCTGCTTTCCGCCACGGCCACGGCGGATCCCGGAAGAGCTGCCGCCTGCGGGGAATCGCCTTTGCCTCCGGTGTCGGTGGACACCGTCCGAAGCGGCATCGTCCGGCGCGTATTCGACCGTATAGGGCCCTTCATAGTGAATGACATCTCCGCCGGGGAAGACGACCCCCGGATGCTTGCCGTCGTGGCAGAGCTGGGGCTCCCGTTCATCGCCATGCACAAGCGTGGAAATCCACGCAGCATGGACGGCCTCACAGATTATCCGGAAGGGGTCACCGAGGCCGTGATGCAGTATTTCAGGGAATTCGGGGCAAAGGCCTCAGAAGCCGGGATAAAGGATTGGATACTCGATCCGGGATTCGGCTTCGCAAAGACCTCCGCACAGAACTGGGAGCTCCTTCACAGACTCGGGGAGTTCAAGGTCTTCGGCCGCCCGGTACTGGCCGGAGTCGCTGACAAACGGTTTACAAAAGATCCCCTCTTTAATGGAGGGGACCTTCTGCATGCCGAACGGCTCGCCGCCGCCCGCGCCGACATCCTCAGAATCCACTGAGATTCGCTTACGGATATTCTCTTGCCGATATTTCCAGAGACTTCCACGCGGATGGCAGTAC
>CADBSV010000020.1 GCA_902797435.1 uncultured Bacteroidia bacterium | reverse complement strand
CGGAAAAGATCCCGTCGAGGTGAACCACGGCGATTCCAGGGATGTGGGTTACAATACCAATGTGACTGCCAGCGGCTTTGCCCTTCTGCGCCAGAAACTTGGAAAGGCCGGCCGCACGCTAACCGTTATGAGCCGCTACTCCCTGAGCGACAATAGGCTCAGCTCCACCAATGTGACCAACACTTTCGTGGGAGCCGTGAACAACCCTGTAAATCAGCAGATAGGCCAGAAGAGCAACAGCTATTCCGTCTGGGGCCGGGTAACCTACACGGAGCCCATAGCGAAGAATCTTTTCATAGAGGCCAACTACCGTTACAGCTGGGCTCTTTCCGAGTCGGAGAAGAACACCTGGGATAACATCAAGGACGCAAAGAGCTACGAGTATTCCAACGAGATAGTGAACCGCACCGAGCAGCAGAACATAGGTCTCAACCTCATGTATCAGCTGGACAAATCCAGGGCGCAGCTGGGATTCACCGCGATGCCGGTGAAGACCTTCAACAGCACGACCCGCTACAATACGGTCACCGAAAAGTATTCTCCGGTTGACACCACCTATACCACATGGAAGTTCGCTCCCAGCGCCATGGTATGGTGGGAGTTCAGCGACAATGCCAACGCCAGGCTCTTCTATCGCGGAAACGTTTCGCAGCCATCCACCAAGCAGCTCATGCCTGTTCCGGACAATACCGACCCTCTGAACGTGGCCTTCGGTAATCCTACGCTCAAGCCTTATCTCTCGCACAACCTCTTCGGCGACGTGCGCTATAACAACAAGAAAACCTTCGCTTCGTTCAATGTGCGTTTCAACGGCTCATACACCAAGGATCCGATAGTGAGCGCACTATGGTACTCGGGCGGAGCCGCCTACAGCATGCCACTCAACGGCCCTGACGCCTTCAATGCGGGGGTTTTCGCATTCGCCAACATCCCCATAGGGCGCTCCAAATTCTCCGTGTCCAATTTTACGAGGGCCAGTTATTCTGAATCTTCGTCCTATATCGGCTCCGACATCGACATGAAGAAATATACTGTCGAAAAGGATTACTACGGCTTTATGGAAGAGATTCTCGGAGAAATCGCCGATCCCTCGTATTTCGCACAGCATTTCACCGAGAACCGTACACGCAGCCTCGGCATCACCGACCGTCTGCGCCTCACATTCCGTACCGACGCCCTCGAACTCACTGCCAGCGGCCGCACCCGTTTCAATCGCAGCACCTATACAATTTCGAGCGCGACGGACGTCGCCACCTTCAACAACCAGGTGCGCCTTACAGCCACATGGACCTGGGACGCTCCCGGGCTCACTTTCAAGGGAGAAGGCAATTATAACTGGTATGAGGGCTACTCCACTCCGCAGGACGATGAATACGTGCTCAACGCCGAAATCCAGAAGCTTCTCTTCAAGAAGAAGTTCACCCTTGCGGTTAAGTGCTACGACATTCTCGGACAGGCAAAACAGCTGAACGTGACGGATTCAGCCAACTATCACAGCGAGGTGCTCACCAATACGCTTGGCCGCTATATCATAGCCTCGCTCACATACCGTTTCGGCAACTTCGACCGCAGCAAGATGCGCGGTCCCGGAATGGGCGGCCATGGTGGGCCAAGGAGATAATTTACTATATTTGTGATTCAAAGGACATGAATATGGAAAAGAGATTATACAGGAGCCGCACCGACAAGCAGATTGCCGGCGTTTGCGGCGGGCTCGGACGGTATTTCGGGATAGACCCTACAATCATCCGCCTCGGTTGGGTGATAGCGGCATTCTGCGCCGGCGGCGGCATATTTGCCTATGTCATAGCCATGATTGTCGTTCCCATGGAACCTGAATACATAGAGCAGTAGGCGGCTTCCGCGGCATCATGCGCAAGCCATACGGCATTCTCTGGATTCTTGTGCTGCTGAGCGCTGTGCTGCTCAGCATGCCCTGGCTTGTGCCTCACTGCGGTTTTCTTGCACTTGTAGGCTTCATACCCCTGCTCTGCGCCGACAGGGTGGCCGACCAGAACGGAGTGCGCCGTTTCTGGATATGGCATTATTCCTGTTTCGTCCTGTGGAATGCCTTCACCACCTTCTGGGTATGCAACGCAACCGTCGGAGGAGGAATTTTTGCCGTCCTGGCCAACGCTCTGCAGATGTCGCTGGTATTCGGGCTTTTCCGCCTTTCAAAAAAGCGCTTCTCTGGCATTCTTCCTTATGTTTTCCTGGCAGCGGCGTGGATAGCATGGGAGCGCTGGTATATGGTACAGGCCCAGATATCCTGGCCCTGGCTCGTGCTGGGCAACGCCTTCGCCGGCAGCATCCGTTCGGTGCAGTGGTACGAATTTACAGGCACGCTCGGAGGTTCACTCTGGATTTGGGCTGCCAACATATCCCTTTTCGGGCTTCTTGTAAGTGTCCTCGAGGGCAGCTGGTTCCGCTGGCGCCGCTTTGCCAGAAGCAGTTCGCTGATTGCCGTTTTTCTGATATTCGCCCTCCCGTTCGGAGCATCCGCCCTTATCTGGAGCGGGTACGAGGAGAAGTCGGAAGGGACCGTTCCCGTAATCATAGGGCAGCCCAATTTTGACCCGTACGAAAAGTTCTCTTCCCTCACTCAGGCCAGGCAGACCGAGATCCTTCTGGGTGAGTTTGAAAAGGCCCTGCCCCCGGAAAGAGCCGATTCTTCCGCTGCCGGATGGTCCGGGCTTCTGATAGCGCCGGAGACCTTTACCGGCGATATCTGGCTCGGCAGCATAAAGGAATCCCCAACATTCTCCTCCTTCAACAGTTTCCTCAAGGGGCACAGAGGGGCCAACCTCCTTTTCGGAGCATCCACCTATAAGTTCTACCCCCAGCGCTCCGCGCCTTCAATCCTTGCGCGCGAAACCTCTGGCGGATGGGTGGAGAACCGCAATTCGGCAATAGTTACCGATGCTTCCGGCAGGGCCGAAGTCTTCCATAAGAGCAAACTCGTCGTGGGAACAGAACTTACTCCCTATCCGAAAGTGTTCGTTCCGATAGACGATAAACTCGGCGGAGTGATGGGCCGCTGCATAGGCCAGAAAGAAATCAGCTGCCTGAATTATGTGCCAGCCGCACCCGCGCCGGCAGTTCCTTTTGGCTGCGCTGTCTGCTACGAGTCGGTCTATCCCGAGTACTGCACCGGATATGTCCGCAAAGGGGCGCGGTTCATGACCATAATCACCAACGATGCCTGGTGGGGCGATACTCCCGGTTACCGCCAGCATGCCAGCTATGCTTCCCTGAGGGCTATAGAACTCCGCCGCGACATAGCAAGGTGCGGCAACACCGGAATAAGCGGCATAATAAACCAAAGGGGAGAGTATCTGTCCCGCACCCTCTGGTGGCAGCGTCAAACCCTTGAGGGGGAGGTGAATCTCAATTCGGAAGAAACCTTCTTCGTGCGTTTCGGGGACATTACGGGCCGGGTAAGCACTTTTGCCTTCCTGCTTCTTGCAGGTTTTCTTCTCGTATCGCTCTTGGCAGCCCGCAGAAAGTAGCCTCAAGCACTTAAGAGCTCCCTATTCCTCTTCTTCCAAAGGCATGTTCGAGGCGTACTTGCGCCATTTCTCCAGCAAGGCCGTCATGTCGGAGGGGAGAGCGGAATCAAACTGCATCCATTTGCCGGTTTCGGGATGCACGAAGCCCAGGGTCTTGGCATGAAGGGCCTGCCGCGGACAAATCTTGAAGCAGTTCTGTATGAACTGGCGGTATTTTGCGTAGATGGTGCCTTTGCGTATTTCCGAACCGCCGTATTTTTCGTCGTTAAACAGCGGATGCCCGAGCGAAGCCATGTGCACGCGAATCTGATGCGTGCGTCCGGTTTCCAACTTGCACTCCACGAGGGTAACGAACCCGAAACGCTCCAGGACTTTCCAGTGGGTTACGGCCCTCTTTCCCTCGCCGTCTTCACGGGCTATGCGGTAACGCGTCCTTTCGGAGGGGTCCCTCTCCAGCGGAGCATCTACGGTCCCCGCATCTTCCGGCATGTCTCCCCACACGATCGCGTGGTACCGCCTGTCTATGGTGTGCCGGTAGAATTGGTCGGCGAGGTTCATCTGTGCCTCGTCGGTCTTGGAAATCACAAGCAGGCCGCTCGTGTCCTTGTCTATGCGGTGAACGAGAAAGCCGCCGCGTTCGTCATTTTCTGCAGTGCGTATTCCGAGATGCCATGCCAGTGCGTTCACAAGGGTGCCGTCGTAATGTCCGTGCCCTGGGTGCACGACCATCCCTGCTTCTTTGTTGAGAACGAGCAGGGAATTGTCTTCGAAAATGATGTTCAGCGGAATATCCTGGGGAAGAACCTCCACGCCGCGCCTTTCGTAAGGCATCACAAAACGTATCACCTCGCCGGGGCGCACCACGTAATTGGCCTTTACCGTCTTTTCGCCTATCTTTACATAGCCGTTCTTTATGGCCATCTGTATGCGGTTGCGGGATGTCTTTTCCAGGTGGGTGGCCATGTATTTGTCCACCCTCATGGGCTCCTGTCCCGCATCCACGTTCAGGTGAAAATGCTCAAAGAGTATGTCTTCCTGATCTTCGTTTGTCACTTCGCTGATGGGATCTTGGATTCGTCGAGTGTGAGCCAGAGCGCCACGCCGGCACCCATCGTTAGGGGAGTCTCCACCGAGGCGGGAACTTGCTTGTAAACCACCGCGTTAAGAGAATCGGTATAGTCCTTGATGCCGGGGTCGAAGGCCAGTTTGGTAACGTTGAGCGAGTTGTCGTGAACTGCATCCACTGCCCTCAGGTAACGCATGCCCACGACGCTCGGGGCAAAAGTGCGCGAGTCTTCAGAATTGAGCCCTACGACAAGGTCGATGGCCGCTCCGCTTTCGACCGAGGCGCCCTGCGGGATTTCCCTGTTGCGATACAGTTGCTTCAGAACGTTGTTGGTCGCGATGTCGGATACGTATATCAGCCTTCCGAGCGCAAGTCCGCGCGAGGCCAGTTCGGCTTTTGCCTGCCGCATGGAGTAGCCAACCAGTTGAGGCATGGTTACTTTTTTGGGAACCACGGTGTTGATTGTAAGGAGCACCCTGCGGCCGTTCTTTACCTTGCTGCCCGCAGGTGGGGTCTGTGTGAAGACGGCTCCGCGCTGCATGCGGCGCACATATACGGAATCGACAACTTCGATTCTTACGCCGTTATGGCCGGCTGTTTCCCTGGCTTCTGCAACCGACATGTTGGTAAAGTCGGGTACCGTTATCTCCTTGCCGTGCTGGGTTATTATTCCGAGCAGGATGTTGACCGCGAGAATCAATCCGGCCACGAATACAATTGCCCAGAGGAGGTTTCTGACTATCCAGTTACTGAAAAATCTGGTCTTTTGTTCCATAGCTTACAAATATAAGAATAATTTCGTATTTTTGTGGATATGAGGACTCTGAAACAAGCGTTGGCCTGCCTTCTGCTGCTCCTTTTCCAGGTTCAGTATCTGTATTCACAGATCCGCCCTTGCTCAGAAGCGGAAGTGAGGGCCCTTCTGCTCGAAAGGCCCGAGCTGTCAGGTAATTTCCATCACCATTACGACATTCCAGAAATATCGGATACAAAGGCTCCGAGGGGGTTCCGTCCATTTTATGTCAGCCATTACGGCCGCCATGGCGAGAGGTATGAGATAAATCCGAAACTGTACGGCAAACTGGCTGCGCCACTTTCAGCTCTCGATTCCGCCGGACTCCTTTCTAAGCGGGGAAAAGAGATGCTGGACGATATCATCCTGCTTGGGAAAGAGCATGAGGGAATGTGGGGCATCCTCACCGCGAAAGGCGCGGCTACGCACCGTGGAATCGCCTCCCGCATGTATTCCCGTTATCCAAGGGTCTTTTCACAAAAGGGCAGGGACTCCGTGATATGTTACTCCACCACCGTTCACAGATGCCTTCTGAGCATGGGCAACTTCTGCCTGTCGCTTAAAGAAAAGGAGCCGTCCCTCAAAATTTCGGTGAACGCGTCTGACGCGTCCGATGCATATCTCAATCCGCAGCTGAATTTCAGGCCCGGGGCGCAGGAATACAGCGAGTGGAGGGATTCCGTTCTGTCCTGCGGTGCCATTGACACTTTCCTCGGCATCGTGGCTGCCGATCCGTCCGCGGCCGCAAGCTATTTCGGAAAGCGTCCCGCGGATTATCTTTACAACCTGATGCATGCCGTGGATATTACGCAATGCCTGGACGGCAGCCAGCCCGATTTTTTCAGGTACTTCACTCCCGAACTCATCTGGACCTTCTGGTATGTGAACAATGCCAAGTACATAATCTACTATGGCCATTCTTCAGAGTTCGGGGACGCCAGGGTGCACGGCAAAGCCGACAGGCTCCTGGGCGATTTCATTGAAAGGGCCGACCGCGCCGTGGAAGGGTCCGGCGTATGCGCTGATTTGCGTTTCGGCCATGATACCGCCACAATGCCTCTGGTCACCCTTCTGGACCTCAACGGCCTCGGGAGCGGCATCTCCGCATTCAAGAGTCCCTGGCTTTTCCCGGCGTTCAGGGCGATTCCCATGGCAGCCAACGTTCAGATGATATTCTACCGTAACAGTAAAGGAGACGTTTTGGTAAAAGTTCTGCTGAACGAGCAGGAGACATCCATTCCGGGACTTTCCGGTTTCGCAGTCCAGGGGGTCTATTATCCCTGGGAGCGCTTCAGGGAGTATTGCATAGACAGAATCCATACACATAATTGATAATGACTTCAGTTTCAGCTTATCTCGGGAAGCATCCCGATCAGATTACCAAGGCCGACATAATGCGCTTTGTCAGGGAGCGCGGCATAGAGATGGTGGATTTTATGTATCCAGCCGGAGACGGCCGCATAAAGACCCTTAACTTTGTAATTAACGACGAACAGTATCTGGACAATATCCTCACTTTCGGCGAGCGGGTGGACGGCAGCAGCCTCTTTCCCTTCATCGAAGCCGGACGTTCCGACCTGTATGTGATACCGCGTTTCCGCACGGCCTTTGTGGATCCCTTTGCGGAGATTCCCACGCTTACCATGCTCTGCGCCTATTTCGACAAGGACGGAGCGCGTCTCGAGTCTTCTCCCGATTTTACCCTTCACAAGGCATGCAAGGCCCTTAAAGATGAGTTCGGCATAGAATTCCAGGCCATGGGCGAACTGGAGTACTATGTGGTTTCGGATCTCGACCCTGCCTTCCCCGCGGAGAATCAGCACGGTTACCACGAGTCGGATCCGTTTGCAAAATTCAACTCCTTCCGCACCGAGTGCATGCATCTCATTGCGCAGACGGGAGGCTGCATAAAGTACGGACACTCCGAAGTCGGCAACTTTACGCTCGAAGGCAAGAACTACGAGCAGAACGAGATAGAGTTCCTTCCGGTGGCGGCCGAAGATGCTGCCGACCAGATTACACTGGCTAAATGGATAATCCGCACCCTTGCCTGGAAGAGGGGACTGGACGTCACTTTCGCGCCCAAGATTACCGTCGGAAAGGCCGGTTCGGGCATGCATATCCACATGCGGCTCGTAAAGGACGGGGGCAGCGTGACGGTGTCTGACGGAGGCTTGTCGGATATTGCGAAGAGGGCGATAGCCGGCCTCCTTAAACTGGCACCCTCCATTACCGCGTTCGGAAACACAGTTCCGGTTTCATATTTCCGTCTGGTGCCCCATCAGGAAGCGCCCACCAACATCTGCTGGGGATACAGCAACCGCAGCGCCCTCATCAGGGTGCCGCTCGGGTGGACCAGCCACACTGACATGTGCGCCGCCGCGAATCCTTCCGAGGCGGTAAGGCCTGACATCGACGGCAGTTTCAAACAGACCTTCGAGATGCGCTCCCCCGACGGAAGCGCCAATGCCTACCTGCTTCTTGCCGCCCTTTGCGTGGGCGTAAGGCTCGGACTCGAGCTTCCCGACGGGCTGGAGCAGGCCGAGAAGACATTCGTGGACGTGGACATTCACAAAAAGGAGAATGCCGCCCGCCTTGCCGCTCTGGAGAGCCTTCCCGACTCCTGCTCCGCATCTGCCGACTGCCTTGAGAGGCAGCGGGCCTTCTACGAGGCATGCGGAGTGTTCGATTCCCGCGCTATCGACGGCGCCATCCGGGAACTTCGCGCCTTCCGCGACGGCACCCTCCGCCACGATGTCGAGGGCAATCCCACCAAGGTTGCCGAGCTCGTCCGCAAATATCTCCACTGCGGTTAAGTTGTATCGCGTCTGTCAAAGATAGTAATTCGAAAGCAATTCACAGCCAGGTTCCGGGCCTTGGTTGCAGCTTGTAACGTTGGCTTTCGTGTATCTTGAGATTACTCTTTTTGGTAAAACTTTTTTCTGGACGAAATATTTTGTGTTTTCCGCAAAGGTTTGAACTACAACAATTTACCAATTTCAATCTGCCGAAAATGAGCAGGTTGAAATTGGTAAATGATTGTCATTCAAGGGGTTGAAT
>CADBSV010000019.1 GCA_902797435.1 uncultured Bacteroidia bacterium | reverse complement strand
AATACAACCACGACTATAACACTGACACTATAATCATTCAGTAAAATGAAACACAAGTTACTTTTATTCATGCTGATGCTGAGCTGCATACAGGCCTTCGCCGGGCCTGCGGAGCAGAGCGGCATCACCCTGTCCAGGAAAGGAGCGACCGTTTCCGAGATCCTCGACGCGGTCGAAGCCCAGAGCGGCTTCATCTTCGTCACGTCCGGAGCCGACCTCTCCATGACCAGGGACATCGATGTACGGAACGCCGGCATCGAAGAAGTGCTGCAGAAGCTTTTCGCCGGCACGTCCGTAAGCTGGACAGTTTCCGGCGTTAATGTCTATCTGTCACCTGCCAGGCCCGAAGCGACGGATTCAAAGGCTGACGCCTCAACCGGCAGGACCGGCGTCACCGGACGCATCCTCGACCCTGACGGAGCGCCGCTTCCCGGGGCGAGCGTCATCGTAGACGGCACTTCCACCGGAGTGATGGCCGGACCCGACGGTCGCTTCTCCCTCACGGGAGTGAACTTCCCCGCGAACGTCACCATCTCCTTCATCGGCCTGGAAGACCTTCACATGACCTTCAACGGTAACGAGAAAGACCTCGTGATCACCCTCCACGATTCCGCCAACGTCCTCGAAGACGTGGTGGTCGTGGGATACGGCACCCAGCGCAGGGTGAACGTCACCGGAGCCGTAGCCGTGGTTGACGGCAAGGACCTCAACAACCGTCCGGTCACCAACACCGCAATCGCCCTCCAGGGCGCCGACCCCGGTCTGTTGATGACGATGGGGAACGGATCCATCGAGGGCCGCAACTACTCCATGCGCATCCGCGGCCAGGTGTCGCTCAACTCGGGATCGCCCCTCGTGCTGGTCGACGGCATCGAAGGCAACCTTGAGAACGTCAACCCGAACGACATCGAGTCGGTGTCAATCCTGAAGGACGCCTCCGCGTGCGCGATCTATGGAGCCAAGGCATCCGCCGGCGTGGTGCTCATCACCACCCACAGCGGAAGCGAAGGCAAGACCCGCATCACCTACAACGGCCGCGGCGGCATCTCCACCAACACCACTTCCACCGACTTCATCACCAGCTCCTACGACTACACCGTCCTCACCAACGAATTCTACAATGCCTACAGGGGCATGAACGCATGGACCTTCACCGAGGAGCAGATGCAGATGATGAAGGACCGCAGGAACGACAAGACCGAAAACCCAGCACGCCCCTGGGTGATTCCGGATGAAAGCGGCCTTTACACCTACGTATATCTTGCAAACTTCGACTGGTACGGCTACCTCTTCAAGAGGGTGCGTCCCGAGACCGAGCACAACGTCACCATCTCCGGAGGCAACGAAAAGGTGCAGTACTACACCTCGGCCCGCTACCTCTACAGGGAGGGCGTGTTCAACGCCGGTGCGGAGGATATCTGGAACGGATTCGACGTCCGTTCGAAGATAGATGCCAGAATCACTCCCTGGCTGCGTTCCTCCACCAACATCAGTTACGAGCGCAGTAAATACACCTACGGCGGTTTCTACGAGCAGGACGGCTCCGACAAGTCGGTGAAAGAAGGCCACAGCGCATTCTACAACGCCAACCAGAACATCTCGCCCGCATACATCCCGTTCAACCCCGACGGATCCATAAACGTTCAGCCGGGCTTCATGGCGAACAACGTTTCGCAGTTGGGAACCGGGCGCATCCCCACATGGATGGACGACCGCAACCGCCACCAGCGCACCCGCGGAGTCATGGTGCTCACCCAGCGCTTCACCTTCAACATCGTGAAAGGACTGCAGTTCATCGCCGACTACACCTACAGGCGCAGGGACAACTTCTACAGCTACCGCAGCCTTCCAGTTTCGAACGCCTACGACAACGTCAACAAGAGATATTACGATTATCCCGGCTACACCAGCGGTGCCATCTATGACTTCTACAAGGAGACGCGCGCATTCAATGACGGCAGCGTAGCCAACGCCTACATGCAGTACAAGGGCAGTTTCGGGAAGCACAATCTCGGAGGCACCTTCGGAGCCAACTTCGACGACTACCGCCAGTCTACGCTGACCGTAACGCAGAACGGGTCGCTAAGCGAGTCGCTCTCTTACATCAACAAGTCGAACGGAGACATCGAGGAGCTTTACGAGAGCAATACATCCTACCGCACCCTCGGCGTTTTCGGCCGTCTCAACTACGACTACGCCGGGAAATACCTTCTGGAAGTATCCGCCCGTTATGACGGATCGTCCCGCTTCCCGGCCAAGGACCGCTGGGGATTCTTCCCTTCGGTATCCGCCGGATGGCGAATCAGCGAGGAGCCTTTCTGGGAGCCTCTCGAATCATGGTGGAACAAGGCCAAGGTACGCCTCTCCTACGGTTCGCTCGGAAACCAGCAGGTCGACAACTACTATTACTATACCACGATCACTTCCGGAACCATGAACGGCGTCACCTTCGACGGCAAGGAGAAAGCCGGTTACACCGGCATCAAGGACCCCGTTTCCGATTCACTTACATGGGAGACGGTCGTATCTTACAACCTCGGTCTCGACCTCGGATTCCTCCGCGACAGGCTGAACATCACCGCCGACGCCTACATCCGCGACACAAAGAACATGCTCACCACCTCAATCACCCTTCCCAGCGTTTACGGAGCCGGTTCCCCCAAGGAGAACGCCGCCGACATGCGCACCAAGGGCTATGAGATCGGAGCCAGCTGGAGGGATTCCTTCACGCTGCTGGGCCGCAGGATGAACTACGGTCTCTCCGCCAGTTTCGGCGACTACAAGACCGTGATCACCCGCTACAACAACCCCACCAACCTGCTCTCCGACCACTACGTGGGCAAGACGCTCGGTGAAATCTGGGGTTATCACATCGAAGGGCTGTTCGCGTCGGATGAAGCCGCCGCCACCTATGCCGCCAACATCGATGACGTTTCCGTCAACGGCACCGTCTATGGCAGCGCAGCCCCCAACGACAAGCCGATGGCGGGAGACGTCATCTTCGCCGACCTCAACGGCGACGGTGTAATCTCCTCCGGAAGCAACACCAAGGACGACCCCGGCGACCGATACATCATGGGAAACACCCTGCCGAGGTACCTCTATTCGTTCCGCGCGGACGCCCAGTGGATGGGATTCGACATCAACGTATTCTTCCAGGGAGTCGGTCACTGCGACTGGTATCCGCACGAAGACTGCGACTACTTCTGGGCCACCTACCGCAACGGACGTCCTTCCTTCATTCCCAAGGACTTCGAAGCGAACTGCTGGAGTGAAGACAACCCGAACGGATACTTCCCCCGCAGGAGGCTCAACTATGCCACCCGTACCCTCAAGCATGCCAACGCCAACGACCGCTATCTGCAGAACGCGGCATACCTGAGGCTCAAGAACCTCACCCTGGGATACACCATCCCCTTCAAAGGCAAGGCCATCCAGAAGTGCCGGGTGTACTTCTCGGGAGAAAACCTCGCTTACTGGTCACCTCTCAAGAAGCATACGAGCACCATCGATCCAGAAATCGCCACGAACGGCGCTTTCCACGACTGCATGTATCCCTATTCCAGGACCTTCTCCCTCGGAGTGGACATAACCTTCTAAAGAATCTGCGCCATGAAAAAGATATTTTTACTTATAGTTTTCGGAGCGGCGCTGACCGCCTGCACGGATTTCCTCACAAAGGTCCCCGAGACCAGCCTCTCACCGGAATCTTATTTCCGCACCGAGCCTGAACTCGAGCTCTGGACCAACCGCTACTACGGGCTGCTCACTGGTGAAGACGCCGCCGCCCAGGTATATGACGACTGCAACTTCAGTTCCGACAACAGCTCGCTGCAGAAAGGGACCCGAACCTCCTCGGCAGCATCATGGAGCTGGACCAACCTCCGCTACATAAACCTCCTCTTCGAGAATTCATACAAGTGCACCGAGACTCCGGTTCGCACCAGATACGAAGGCGTCGCCCATTTCTTCCGCGCGCTGTTCTACTTTGAAAAAGTGCGACAGCTGGGAGATGTCCCGTATTACGACTATGTGATTTCTTCCGACGATGTCGCTTCGCTGAACAAAGCCCGCGACAGCCGCGGCTTTGTGATGAAGAAGGTGCTCGCCGACCTCGATTCGGCAGCGCTCAAACTCCCCGCGGCATGGCCCAACACTCCCGTGTACCACGTTTCGTCGTACGCCGCCCTCGCGCTCAAGTCCAGGGCAGCCCTTTTCGAAGGGACATTCCGCAAATATCACAATATCCCCGACGAAACAGTCGACGGCACCGTGCTTTCCGCAGAATGGTTCCTCCGCGAGGCTGCCGATGCGGCGCAGAAGGTAATGGGGAGCAACAAGTATTCGCTTTACAACAAGAACAATAAAAAACTGGATCCGTCGAGGCCTACGCCGTACAGGGAATATTTCACCCTCGCCGACGCCGAGACAAGCGAGACCATACTCGCAAAACGCTATAACCAGGGACTCAACGTCGCACACAGCCTCCAGTTCAATTTCACTTCGAAGAAGCAGAGCGCGACCAGGCGGTTCGTGAACCACTACCTATTCGCGGACGGCACCCCCATCCAGTCGAAGGCCGCATGGGAAAGCATGAGCTACAAGGACATGTTCCTCGGGCGCGACCCGCGCCTCGCCCAGACCATCCAGGCACCGGGATACATTGCTGAAGGAGCCGCTTCCGCCAAAGGGCTGAACCTCTCCCAGACGCTGAACGGGTACCGCATCATCAAGTACATCTGCTCCGATTCAAAGAACCAGGGGTCCTCTTCCGAGACCGACTTCCCTTATCTGCGCTATGCAGAAGTGCTTCTCAACTACGCCGAGGCTAAAGCCGAACTCGGAGAACTCACGAACGCCGACGTGGTTGCCACCATCGACGTCATCCGCGGCCGCGCCGGCATCGCCAAGCTCGGAAGCGTCCCCACCTCCGAGGACGCCCTGATGAGGGTTTACTACCCCAACGCCAGCGGAACCCAACTTGCAGCCATCCTCGAGATCAGGCGCGAGCGCACGGTGGAACTCTTCGCCGAAGGGCTGCGACTCTATGACCTGCTCCGTTGGAAGGAAGGACAATGGATCACTCCCGCTTCAACCTCCGGATTCCAGGGCATATTCATCTCTACCCTCGGTGAGCAGGATCTTGACGGAAACGGCACGCCCGACGCATATTTCTACAAGGGCGCCAAGCCTTCCGGCATCAACAAGAGCATCCCCGCTACGAACATCATCCGCATCGGCACCGACATCACCCTGTCGAACGGCAACTCCGGATATCTCGTCTATTACGGGACCGAGACCTACAGGTGGAACGAAGACAAGGACTACCTGTGGCCCATACCTCTCGCACAGATCCAGGCGACCGGTGGGGCGCTTACCCAGAATCCCGGATATGAAGACATTTCCCGATAGAATCATTTGATTATGAAAAGATTGTTATATTTCGCATGTTTTGCGCTGGCCCTTGCAGCCTGCGACAAATATGTACCCGTCTACACCAACGTGGATGACGGCAACAGCGTAGTGCTCGACCTCAAGGGCAGCATCGCCGGAAGCGTGGACGGAATCGACACCTCCTGGCAGGAAGATGCCCAGATTTCCGCATTCGTGGGTTATTCCGTCGACCAGCACCAGCTTAACGTGACCTTCTCCGCATCTTCCGTCGAAGACGGAGTCGCCTCCTTCGCCACGAGGATCAAGAAAGTGGAGGAGCAGGCTTCCTATGTGGCCATGTACCCCTACACCAAGGACGCAAGCTACGACGCGGTTCAGGACACCGTGGGATTCACGCTTCCGGCCACCCAGACCTATGCGGTCGCCGGAGTGACCCCGGGTACGCTTCCCATGCTTGCCAAGAGCGCAGACACAAGCCTCGAATTCTCGCAGCTCTGCGGAGTTTTCCGCATCTCCCTCAAGGGCGAAGCCACGGTAAACTCCATCGAGGTGGAAGCCCTCAAGATCGCCGGGCCCTGCATAATAAACGCGGCCACCGGAGTGATCTCCATGAAGGATAATGCGACCGACAAGATCACCGTCATATTCCCCGAGGAGACCGTCGAACTAAACAAAGAAAACGCGGCGGTGTTCAACGTGGTGCTCCCTCCCGGAAACTACGCATCGGTATTATACACCATCTTTGCCGAGGACGGATCACAGATGACGGTATATGACGAGGATGTGGTCATCGGCAGAGGCGCCGTCACCGACGCTCTCACCACCGAATACGTCACGGAAGGCCCCGAGGAGGTCAATCCCGATCTTTCCGCCGACGGATACGCCAACTGCTATGTGGTTACGGCAGCTGGAGACTACAGCTTCAAGACCGTAATCCCCGACGGGAAAGGCACCATGGCAAGCGGGGCGAAAGCCGACTGGGTATGGGCAACCTCAGGTGCCTGGGCAAGCCAGGAAGAAGCTTCCATCGAAACGATGGTAAACACCATAGCCTACGATTCCGAAAAAGGCGTCATCACGTTCAAGGTCCCTTCCGGGTACACCTATGGCAACGTTCTGATCGCCCTGCTCGACACCGGCGGGCAGATTGTCTACGGCTGGCACATCTGGCTGACTTCCAAGATAGGCACAGTCACGGTAGGAGGTGTGGAGGTAATGGACCGCAACCTCGGTTCCGGCGGCGTGCTTGACGTGACCGCCACGAATGTCACCAACATCAACAATACTCCCGGACTCACCTACCAGTGGGGACGCAAGGATCCGTTCCCGGGACCCCGCGGATATCTCTCGGCCACCGAGACGACTCCCTTCACCCCCGGATTCACCTCTTATTTCGTCACCAACAGCGGAATCAAGAACGTGAAGGCATATCCTTCAGGAACGGAGAATCCCTGGACCTTCGCCAACTACACCCACAATGAATCGGCATCGGCGGTAATCGAGGCAGGACAGCATCCGTGCACGAACATCAACAACTCCCCTACCGGAGGTGGCGCTTCCCATCCCGGCTACGGCCTGCAGCAATGGGCTGCGGAATCGGATCCCTGTCCTTTCGGATACAGGGTCATGTCTACCGCACAGATGAAGGCGATTTTCGGCACCTCGGTCAACGTCCAGGTTGTCAAGAGCACCGACAACTCCATGGTTGTCGCGACTGTGCTGAACAACGCCCTCGTGATTCCCGTGGCCGGGTATCGTAACTCAGGCAACCTGCAGAGGCCTTCAGATGCACGCATATGGGGTCTCGATCACACTTCGACGAATGCAGCCCACGGCCTCTGGGGGCAGATAGGTCCCAGCAGCGACGGATATGTCAACCACCTCAAATCCGGTGCCGCCAATGAAATTCACAGTGCATTTGTACGTTGCGTAAAGAACTGATAACAAGATGAAAACAAGATTTATAGTTTTAGCCCTGGCAGTTGCAAGCATGTGCAGCTGCCAAGATCCCGAGAAGCCGATGTTCGGCAAGGGAGCATTCAACAGCGACGGAACCCCCATCGTGAAGGAGCCCGAGGACAAGCCGGGAGAGAATCCCGAAGACGGGGACTATACCATCGAATACGACAACCTGAAGATCATGTCGTTCAACGTGCTCAGGAAGAATAACAGCGATCCGGCCGACCAGAAATGGGAATACCGCCTGCCAGCCATCCTGAGCATGCTGAAAGAGGTGTCGCCCGACGTAATCGGCCTGCAGGAGTGCCTGGAAAGCCAGTATATGAACCTGATCGACGGCCTGAAACCCACATACGACGGGTATTATATCCCCTCCACCAAGAATAACTTCGGGACCTGCATCCTTTACAAGAACAGCCTGTTCAACCTGAAGGGAAGAGGATACAGGTGGTACAGCGACAACCCTGACACGCCCTCACCCGCATGGGCGGAATACGGCTGCGACGACCCCACCTACAGGACGTATATCTGGGTGGACCTGAGACACAAGGAGCATGACTATCCGCTGTATTTCTACACCACGCACTTCCCGCGCAACTATGAGGCCGCCAATGCCGCCAAGAACAGGGAAGCGAGGAACAAATGCGCACAGGCCATGATCGACCATGCTTCCGCAAGGGTCGCCGAAGACGACCCCGTGGTGTTCACAGGAGACTTCAACTGCAGGATTTCCAGCATAAGCGACGGTCTCGAGCCGTTCACCAAATGGATGAAATATGCCTGGCAGGAGCTGCCTTCGGACGCTTACGACACTTATCGTGCTCACAATTCCTTCGACGGCGTCTCGCCCATCCTCGGCGGCATCAAGGACAGCGTGGACTACATCTGGTACAGGAACCTGATCCCCCAGAGGTATCGCACCATCGTGGAAGCCTACGAAGGCATCAAGTATATTTCCGACCACTACCCCATCCTGTTCAACGCACAGGTAGCCTACAAGAAGGCCAAGACTGAATAGCCCAGGGGCGATTCTGCAAGGCCCGGCCCGACGGATTTCCGCGGGCCGGGCCTTTTGTTT
>CADBSV010000018.1 GCA_902797435.1 uncultured Bacteroidia bacterium | reverse complement strand
GTTCCTCAAGAAGTTCCTCAACGAGCAGGGTAAGATTCTTCCCCGCCGCATCACCGGCACTTCCCTCAAGTTCCAGCGCAAGGTGGCAGTCGCAGTGAAGCGCGCCCGCAGCCTGGCCCTTCTCCCCTACGTAACCGACCTTCTTAAATAATTCCGAGCCATGAAAATCATTCTCAAGAAAGACGTACAGAATCTCGGCGAGGCCGGAGAGGTAGTAGAAGTAAAGAACGGATATGCCCTCAACTTCCTGGTTCCCCAGGGTTACGCGACAGTGGCCACCAAGGGTGCTCTCAAGCAGCACGAGGAGACCATCCGCCAGCGCGCCCACAAGGAGGCTAAGCTCGTCTCCGATGCCGAGGCAGTGAAGAAGAACATCGAGTCCCTGCCCGTCAAACTCACCGTCAAGGTGTCTGAAAGCGGCAAGCTCTACGGTGCCGTTACCGCCGCACAGGTGGCCGAAGCACTCGCAGCCCTCGGTGTCGATATCGACAAAAAGAACATCACCCTTCCCGAAATCAAGGAAACCGGTGAATACGTAGGCAAGGCCAAGGTTTACAAGACTGTGGTCGCCGAAGTGAAGGTTACCGTCGAAGCCGAAAAGGCCGAATAACGGTTCCCGTTCTCCGCTGAAAGAGGATGTCCGCACGGTCATCCTCTTTTATTTTGCTCCCGTACGGCCCAGGGAACAAAGGTAACGGCATTGTTAGTTTCGTGTTGATAACTTTTCGTTTTTCCAGTGGACAATTATATTCCGATTCGCTAACTTTGTCCGAAGAGAAAAAGGAGAAGAACCCTTCGGATTGTGCCGAGCAGTCCGAAATTTTTTACTCCCATTAGCTGCTAAAACTTATCTACTAACCTGTAAGTCCTTAATAATATGGATGTTAGGAAAACAAACGGAACGATTGAAGAATTCGATCTCGAGAAACTGAAACGCGGAATTCGTCAGACCTATGAAGCAACAGGGCAGGTCTGCCCCGAAGAGGTGCTCGTATCTATCACGGACAACCTTTATATATATGACAAGATGTCCAGCCAGGAGATCCGCCGCCAGGTGGTCAACTCGCTTATGAGCGTCAACAAGAAAGCCGCCCTCGAGTACATCGAGAAATTCGACTCCGGAAAGGACATCCGCAAGAAGCGCGACTTCATCCGCGACTATATCAAGGCATCCAATGCAGCTTCGGGCAGCAAGTTCGACGCGAACGCCAACGTTACGCGCAAGAACATCGTCACCCTCGGCACCGAGCTCTACAAGGAAAACAACATCAAGCAGAACCGCTACATCATGCAGGACAAGATCCAGTCCCTCTACGGGCACGATCTTGCCGCACAGTACATAAAGGACCTCGAATCCCACGTACTCTACAAGCATGACGAGAGCGGCACCCCGGGCTATCCGTACTGCGTGGCCATCACCATGTATCCTTTCCTCGAGAGCGGCCTTAAGGAACTCGGCGGCGTATCCGTAGCCCCCACCGACCTCAAAAGTTTCTGCGGCGAGTTCATCAATCTCGTTTACAGCGTGTCCAGCCAGTTCATGGGGGCCGTCGCAACTCCCGAGTTCCTCATGTACATGGACTACTTCATCCGCAAGGATTACGGTGACGACTACCTCTCCCGCCTCGACGAGGTGGTGGAGAACAACCGCAAGGCAAGGACCCTCACCAAGGTCATAGACAACTGCTTCCAGCAGGTTGTGCACTCCATGAACATGCCGGCCGGCAACCGCGGTTACCAGACCGTGTTCTGGAACATCGGTTACTTCGACAAGCCCTATTTCGAGGGCGTATTCTCCGACTTCCGCTTCCCAGACGGCAGCGCTCCCAAGTGGGAGACCCTCTCGTGGCTGCAGAAGCACTTCATGCGCTGGTTCAACGAGGAGCGCAACCACTACATCCTCACTTTCCCAGTGGAGACAATGGCCCTTCTCACCGACGGCGGAGACGATTTCGCCGACAAGGAATACGCCGACTTCACTGCCGAAATGTGGAGCAAGGGACACAGTTTCTTCTGCTATCTCTCCAACAGCCCCGACAGCCTCAGCAGCTGCTGCCGACTGCGCAACTCCCTCAAGGACCTTGACGATTCCGACAAGGATCACAACCACACCACCCACCAGTATTCCATGGGTACCGCTTCGGTGTCCACCGGCAGCAAGAGCGTGATGACCATCAACCTCAACCGCCTCATCCAGGATGCCGCCCGCAAGTACTTCCGCGAAAAGATGGGCGTGGACATGAAGATGGGCGTTCCAATAAGCCCGAAGGTCTATGACAAGGACGAACTCTACCGCTACATCCGCGAGGCCGTAACCATCCAGACCGAAAGGGTGCACAAGTACCAGACCGCCTTCAACGAAATCATCAAGGACTTCCTCAAGGCAGACATGCTCGACGTTTACAAGGCCGGCTTCATCGACATGAAGCGCCAGTACCTCACCGTGGGCGTCAACGGCATGACCGAGGCCGCCGAATTCCTCGGACTCACCGTCAACCCGAATCCCGAGTACAACGAGTTCGTGAACATGCTCCTCGAAACCATCAACTCCTGCAACAGGGCCGACAAAACCAAGGAGACCATGTTCAACACCGAGTTCGTGCCCGCCGAGAACCTCGCCGGAAAGAACTACAACTGGGACCGCAAGGACGGCTACTATGTCTCCCCCAACCATGTCCTTTACAGCAGCTACTTCTACAATCCGGAGGATACCACTCTGAGCATGATCGACAAGTTCAAGCTCCACGGAGAAGACTACGTGAAGTATCTGGACGGAGGCAGCGCCCTGCACATGAACATCCAGGAGCACCTCACGAAGGAGCAGTACAGGCAGCTTCTCAACGTAGCAGCCCACTACGGCACCAACTACTTCACCTTCAACTGCCGCAACACCGTCTGCAACGACTGCGGCTACATCTCAAAGGACACTCTCACCGTCTGCCCGAAGTGCGGCAGCCACAACCTCGACTACCTCACCCGCGTCATCGGTTACCTCAAGCGCGTATCCTCATTCGCAGAGATCCGTCAGGAAGAAGCGTTCCAGCGCTACTACATCGACGAGCCGAAAGACGCTAAACTGGAGGCCTGAGGGTGATAAAATTTCTTCCGGAATCGGCTTCGGTTGTTCTTGAAGAAGTACCCGACCGCGTGACCCTGGCAGTTGACATCACAAACTGCCAGGGTCACTGTGAAGGTTGCCACTCCCCTTATCTGAGGGGCAATTTCGGAGAAGAACTCACTCCCGAAAAGATTGACGCACTCATCGCCGACAATTTCGGAGTCAACTGCTTCCTGTTCCTCGGTGAAGGCGCAGATGTGGACGCCCTTCTTGCCCTTGTAAAGTATCTCAACGAAAAGTATCCCCGGCTTGAGGTCGCCCTCTATTCGGGCCTTCCCCATACCGACGACCGAGTCTGGGATTATTTCGACTACGTAAAAACCGGGCCCTACCGCCGCAGCTACGGGCCCCTCAACTCCCCCACCACGAACCAGAGGATGTACCGCCTGCAGCGGGGCGGAGGCAGAGAATCCGCCGTGGATATCACCGAAAGGTTCTGGCACAGGGGGATAGACCCAAACGCCACAACAAAATGAAACGCATCCTGCTAATGACCACCGTGCTGCTGTGCAACCTTGCGGCAGCCCAGACCATCATCTCCACAAAGAACACCTCCCTGGTGATCGACGCGGCCCAAGGAAAGGAACCCCTGTTCCTGTACTACGGAGCCCGTCTCGAGGACGGTGACCTCTCTTCACTCCGCGCAGCAGGCTTCCAGGAGCTGCCGGTCTATCCTGCCCTCAACACTAACGGGGCCCATCCTGAAGCCCTATGCGTAAGGATGCCTGACGGCAACCTCACCACGGACCTGCGGACGAGCAGCATTGAAGAAAGCACCTGGGAGGGCGGAAAAATTTATTCGATATCCTGCAAAGACCCGGTTTATCCCCTTGAAGTCAAGATTTATTACAAGACCTACGAAGCCGAGGACATAATAAGCACATGGACGGAAATCCGCAACGCCGCGAAGAAGAAAAAAGACGAAATTGTGCTAACCCGCTTCGATTCGGGGAGCCTTCCCATAAGGAGGGGTGACGTGTGGGTGATGAGTTTCGGAGGAGGCTGGGCCGATGAGACGGAAGCGTTCTGCCAGCCGCTGGGGCTTGGAGTACGCAGCGTTTACAACAGGGACGGCGTTCGCAACTCCCACAAAGCCCACTCCGAGGTGATGATATCGCTGGACGGCAAACCCAGGGAGGACAGCGGACGGGTAATAGGAGCCGCCCTCTGCTACAGCGGCAACTACGAACTCCGATTCGAAACCGGCGACACCAGGCGGATGAGCATGCACCGCTTCTATGCAGGCATCGACCCCACCCACTCCGCTTACACCCTTGCAAAAGGCGAGAGCTTTACCACCCCCGAACTGGCGCTCAGCTGGTCTTCCGAGGGTCTGGGAGGCGTGAGCCGCAACTTCCATCGCTGGGGACGTAAATGGAAACTCACACACGGCGGACAGGTAAACGACATTCTGCTCAACAGCTGGGAGGGTGTTTACTTCGACATCAACGAGGAAGGAATGCATTCCATGATTCGCGACATAGCTGACATGGGCGGAGAACTCTTCGTAATGGACGACGGATGGTTCGGCGACAAGTATCCCCGGCTCAACGACCATACATCCCTGGGCGACTGGGTAGTGGACCGCAACAAACTCCCCCATGGAATCGAAGGCCTGGCGGAAGAAGCCAGGAGGAACGGCATCAAGTTTGGCATCTGGATAGAGCCCGAGATGACCAATGTGGGCAGCGAACTCTTCGAGAAGCATCCCGACTGGGTCATCAATGCCCCCAAACGCGAGCTTGTCACCGGGCGCGGAGGCGGCCAGCTGGTGCTGGACCTCAGCAATCCTGCCGTTCAAGATTACGTTTTCGGAGTGTTCGACGGCATAATGACCGCCTGCCCCGAAATAGCCTACGTAAAGTGGGACGCCAACATGCAGATCTATTCCCAGGGTTCCGGATATCTCAAGAATCAGGAGCACCTCTACATTGAATACCACCGCGGACTCGCAAAAGTGCTGGACCGCATCCGTGCCAAATATCCCAACGTATCCATACAGGCATGCGCCGGCGGCGGCGGACGGGTAAACTGGGGAATACTTCCATGGTTCGACGAATTCTGGACCTCCGACAACACCGACGCTCTCCAGCGCACCTATATCCAGTGGAACACCTCCTATTTCTTCCCCGCCGAAGCCATGGCGGCGCATATAGGGGCTTCGCCCAATCACACCACCGGCAGGGAGATTCCTCTCAAGTTCCGCATCGACGTGGCAATGAGCGCCCGCCTCGGACTGGAGCTCCAGCCATCTGCCATGACTGAAGACGAAAAGGCGCACTGCAAGGCCGCCATCTCCGATTACAAGAAAATCCGCGACGTGGTGCAACTTGGAGACCTCTACCGCATAGTGTCCCCTCTCGACGGAAAGGGAATCTGCACCAAACTCTACGCCACTCCGGAAAAAGACCGCGCCGTGTTCTTCTGGTACAGTACCGAGTATTTTCAGGGGAAACAGGTCCCTGCTGCGCTTTTCGCTGGGCTTGACCCGGAAAGGCGATACCGCATTACCGAACTCGACGTTTTCGGAAAGCCCCTGTCCTGCGACGGGAAGACCTTCAGCGGGCGCTTCCTCATGGAAACCGGGCTGAACATTCCGGCCAAGAACTATCAGGGCGGGCCGCACCGCGATTACGCCTCGCACGTGCTTTACCTTACCGCAGAATAAAAAAAAAGAATCCCCGGCCATTCAGACCGGGGATTTTTAGTATGGCAACCGATTATTTTTCGGGTATGGCCAGAAGGAGTTCCTTGAGGAATTCCCAGGCATTGCCCACGGTGTCTATCTTTACGCGCTCGTCCGGAGAATGCGGATGAACGATGGTGGGGCCTATCGACGCCATCTCCCAGTTGGGATACTTGGCTCCGAGAAGGGCGCACTCAAGTCCGCCATGGGTGGCGTTCACGACCATTTTCTTGCCGGAAACCATCTTCCATACATCGCAGATCACCTTGTAAACAGGAGTATCGGGCCTGGGAGTCCATCCGCTGTATCCGCCGGCAGTGGTGAATTTGGCACCTGCGAGTTCGAACACGCAGCGCATTTCAGAAGCAAGCTGAGCCTTGGCGGTATTGACGGCGCTGCGCATGAGCGAATAAACGCGCAGATGTCCTCTGCCGCAGCGGATCATGGCCAAGTTCGTGGAGGTCTCGGTGAGTCCCTTGAAGGCGCTGCTCATACGAACCACACCGGCAGGGCAGGCAAGGATTGCCTTCACGGCCGAAAGCATAACCTTGTCCTCTACGTAGGTCGTCGGTTTCGGGACCAGGCGCTCAAAGGAGAACTTTGCACCCGGATCCGTATCCTTGAACTCTTCGAAAACGTCGCGGAAAATCGAGCGTACCTTAGCTTCTGCAGCCTTCGCCTTGTCTGCGGGAAGCAGCACGTCGGCAGTTCCCTCGAACGGGATGGCATTGCGAAGCGATCCTGCATGGATGCCGGCGACCTTGGCACCGTACTTCTGAAGGAGCGGCAGCAGGACGCGGGCGATAATCTTGCAGGCGTTTGCCCTGTAGAGGGAGATATCCATGCCGGAATGGCCGCCCTGCAGGCCCTTTACGCCGATGTGGAAGGCCTTGTATCCCTGGGGAGCCTTCATTGTCTTGTAGCTGAAGTCTCCGATACCGTCCAGTCCGCCGGCGCAGCCGATGCAGAGTTCGCCTTCGTCTTCAGAATCGAGATTCAGGAGAATGTCGCCCTTGAAAAGGCCGGGTTTGAGCTTTTCCGCTCCCGTCATGCCGGTTTCCTCGTCGTAGGTGATGAGCACCTCCACGGGGCCGTGCGGAAGGGTCTTGTCTTCCACTACGGACATAGCGAGGGCAACACCGATACCGTCGTCGGCGCCGAGAGTGGTTCCCTTGGCTCCGAGCCATTCTCCGAGGACCTCGGTCTCAATGGGATCGGTAAGAAAATCGTGCTTTGTCTCGGCAGTCTTCTGGGGCACCATGTCCATGTGTGCCTGAAGCACTACCCCGCGCTTCTTTTCGTAACCTTTGGTGGCGGGTGCACGCATGATTACATTGCCGGTTTCATCGGCGAAAGCATCCACGCCCTTTTCCTTCGCCCACTGCAGAAGGAAGGCACGCACCTTTTCCTCGTGCTTTGACGGACGGGGCTGACGGGTAAGCAGATAAAAATTGTTCCAAACGTTCTTTGGAGTGAGATCTTTAATGGTACTCATATGCGATTGGTATTAATATATCGGATAATTCTCTATTGTTCCCAGCTGATAGACGGGAACCCTCTGACGGAGTATCGTCGTGACGCCGTCCGAGAGGCTGACGCTGCAAACCGACGGGATACGGTATTTGAGAATCTGTTTCACGGCCGGTGCGCGTCCTTTCCGGGGAGCCGTTTCTTCAGAGGGACCCGACACAGGAGCAGCCTCCTCCGGGACAATCCTGATATAATAGGGATCTCCCGAAAAATCATCTGCAGCCACAAGGCCCGCGGAAGCGGAAAGCCTGAATGCCACCGCATCCTGCTGCCCGGGCTGCGGAATCACCTCGAAAACAGCTTTCTGCAGGTTTGAGGAACTGCATCCCGTAAAGAGCGAGAGAAGCTCCGCCTCAAGGGCGTCAAGGGCGTCTATAGCGGCTTTCATGGCCTCTCCGCTGTAAGTTGCGTCAGTGTCACCTACAAGGATATTGTATTTATTCTCGCGTATTGCGAAAATGCGCTCCGCAACCTCGGCTGCTTTTGCCTCGTCTGTCCTTCCCACCACGACTTCCTGCCTTACCGCCTTGCTTCCCGAAGAATACAGGGTGCCCTGCGCGCTTGCCAGGTTGGCCGGGCGCTCGAAGAACTGATGCTGCTCCTCTGCAGGGAATTTCCAACCTGAGCTGGCGGAATACGGGCCGTAGCCCGCCACGAGTCCCTGGGAAGTCAGGCTTAGCATCGCGGGTGCGGCAGATGCATCCGGAAGATAGGAAAAGCGCTGCGAGGGGTCCGCTTCGGTATAAGAACGGAGTTCCACCTCGGAGATTCGCCAGGAAACCTCGTCCTGCGTGCGGACGTCGATTCCGAGGTACTTTTCCGCAAAGGCCGCATAGGGGCCGGCGGTAAAATCGGTACGGACGGCCGTCACCGTAAGCTCAATGCTGGTCCGGGGAAGAGAATATGATAATTTTTCTTGCGCCGTGGCGCCCAGTGCCGCAAGAGCGGAGACTGCAATGAGGAAAAATCTTTTCATAACTGTATCATTTCCACCTGCGGTGAGTCCAGAGATAGTTCCATGGCTGGTCCTTGATATCCTGTTCGAGCAGGTCGTAATACTTACGCATGAGGCTTTCGGGGGTCTCGCCCGAGGGGTCTTCGCATATAGGTACGATCTCGAGGGTGTACCGCCCTCCGGATACTTTCTTCCACCTCAGGTAGCTCACGCTCATGCCGAATTTGCATGCAAGGGCCGTGCCTCCTGTCATGGCTATCGTTTCCTGATTGAGGAAAGTGCCGATATCTTGCCTGGCAGCCCTTCCATAGGGATACTGGTCCGTCGGGAATATGTATATATGCTTCTGCGAGCGGCGCGTCAGGGCGAAACGGAACACTTTGTTGGACTCCAGATAACCGTCGAAAGCCGTGTGCGTAAGGGATGCACAGCGGTTGTCCGCGATGAAACGGTCCCAGGTCTTGTTGCGCAATTCCTTATAAACCACAGCGATATGCTCAGGACGCACCTTGAGAGGGGTGTCGCTGTAATTGTAATTAAAAAGTCCTCCGAGCAGTTCCCAGTTCCCGCAGTGGCTGCTCAGCACCAGCATATTGTCCCCCGCTTCGAACAGGCGGTTCAGCTCTTCCGGATTCACGAACTCCACGAGATGCTGGCGGTGCAGCCGGCTGCAGCCGCGCTCTCCTTTGCAGCCGCCGAACCATACCGTTTCTCCGAAGATTTCGCCGAAATGACGGTAGAACTGTCTGGAGAGTTTCTTGATTTCCTTATATTTTTTTTCAGGGAAACAGCGCGACAGATTGATTAGGACCTCCTCCCGCCTGTAATGCAGGACATCGCACAGCAGCCATGCGACGAAATGGCCCATAGCGAGATGAAATCCCATGGGAAGCGCGGCGAGCGGCGCCGCGAGCAACTCCACCAGCCATACGCTGAAAGACTTCCTTTCCTTGATCATACATCTACAAATATAGCATTTTTAGCGAAATGTTTAGTATATTTGTGGATGAAGAAAAAAATAAACTAATAATAGTAAGATGTTCAAAGGACAACCCAAAGGTCTCTATGCCCTTGCCCTCGCCAACACCGGAGAGCGCTTCGGCTACTACACCATGCTGGCCATATTCATGTTGTTCCTCCAGGCAAAATTCGGCTTCGGAGGCGCCCTTGCCAGCACTATTTATGCAATTTTCCTCGCCGCTGTCTATTTCATGCCAGTCCTGGGCGGCATCCTGGCCGACAAAATCGGATACGGCAAGTGCGTCGTCACAGGCGTCGTGGTGATGTTCGCAGGATATGCTTTCCTGTCCATCCCGACTGCCGCCAACACCCTGGGGATAGCGCTCATGATAGGAGCCCTGCTGCTCATCAGCGTCGGAACCGGCCTCTTCAAGGGCAACCTTCAGGTCATGGTGGGCAACCTCTACGACGACCCGAAGTATTCCGCAAGACGCGACTCCGCCTTCAGCCTGTTCTACATGGCAATCAACATAGGCGCAATGTTCGCTCCCAGTGCAGCCACGGCCATTACCAACCGTTTTCTCGCAAAAGCGGGCCTCATCTACAAGGCTGACATCCCCGCCCTTGCCCACCAGCTGCTCAGCAGCACCATCACGCCCGAGAACACCGAACGCCTGAGCGCACTGGCGGCACAGATGCCGGGCTACCAGGCTCCCGACCTCGCCACGTTCAGCCAGTACTACATCGACCATCTTTCTTCTTCCTATAACATGGGTTTTGCCGTGGCGTGCATCTCGCTCATCGTTTCCATGGCCATTTACTTCGGCTTCCGCAGCTGGTTCAAGCATGCCGACGTAAACGCGAAGCAGGCCAAGGCTTCCAACGCCCCGGTCCAGGAGCTCACTCCCAAGCAGGAGAAAGACCGCATCACCGCACTCATCATGGTGTTCGCCGTGGTCATCTTCTTCTGGATGGCATTCCACCAGAACGGCCAGTCGCTCACCTGGTTCGCCCGCGACTACACCCAGCCCATAGCAACCGGCTGGAGCCGTATCGGATTCAATATCTGGGCTCTCGCACTCATCGCGGTAAGCGTTTACACTCTCTTCGGAATCTTCCAGAGCGAAACCGGAAAAGGAAAAATAGTCAGCGGAGTCGCAACGGCCGCACTCTGGGCAGGCGCCTATGCAATCTACCGCGGTCTTCCCAGCCCGCTGGACATCCAGCCGCAGCTCTTCCAGCAGTTCAACCCCTTCTTCGTAGTCGCCCTCACCCCTGTCTCAATGGCACTGTTCAGTTCGCTTGCAAACAAGGGCAAGGAACCCTCGGCACCCCGTAAGATAGCTCTCGGAATGCTCGTTGCGGCAGCAGGTTACCTTATCATGATACTGGCCTCAATGGGTCAGCCCTCCCCGGCTTCCATCCAGGGAACGGTTTCTCCCGATCCGGTTATCCCGCAGTGGCTCATGGGCACTTATCTCACCCTCACATTCGCCGAACTCCTTCTGAGCCCGATGGGCATTTCTTTCGTCTCCAAGGTGGCTCCCCCGAAGGTAAAGGGACTCATGATGGGCCTCTGGTTCGCAGCCACAGCCGTCGGCAACTACCTCAGCTCCATCCCCGGACTCCTCTGGGAAAAGGTTCCCCTCTGGGCCAACTGGGCGCTCCTCATGGGCCTCTGCCTCATTGCAGCAGGCATCATGTTCGCCATGCTGAAAAAGATCGAAGCCGCAACTGCCGAATAAACCATGGACGAAGTTCTTGCAGAGAAACTGCGCGGCTGGGCCCAGCGATATAACAATCCCCGGTACTTTACCGAGGATCCCATCGCATTTCCGCGACGCCTCGCCGGACAGATGACCACCATCCAGCCCACCCTCGGATTCGAGGGTGAGCAGTGGAGGCCGTCACTGCAGGACGTAGAGATTACGGCCGTGTTCGCAGCCCATTTCGCATGGGGCCGCAGGGCCATGATAGTCAGGGACTGCAGCCGTCTTTTCGACGAGATGCTATGGCGCCCCTACGACTATGTAATGGCCGGCAGCTACCGCTGCGATTCCGCCTCCATCCACCGCACTGTAAAGTGGTCGGAGGTGGCGGCCATCTGCCGCAGGCTCAAGGATTTCTACTCTTCCGAGAGTTCCCTCGAAAAGCTCTCGCCTGCCGAGATGCGCACCGAAATCTTCGGTCAGAAGCCGGACCCCAAGGCTGCCAACAAGAAGATTTGGATGATGCGCCGGTGGATGGTAAGGCGCGACGGCCTGGTTGACCTTGGCCTATGGAAAGACTCCGACCCGCGGGAGCTCGTCATTCCGCTCGACGTACATGTCTATACCCAGGCCGAGGCACTGGGGCTATGCAAACGCCGCAGCAAGGATTTCGCTACGGCAATGGAAATCACCGACTCCTTCCGGGAGATTTTCCCGGACGACCCGGCCAAAGGCGACTTCGCCCTTTTCGGCTATGGAGTCACAGCCGGAAGATAGCCGATGCCCCGACTCTATATCCTCTCAGGCTGCAACGGCAGCGGCAAAACAACGGCTTCCTATACGCTTCTCCCTGAATTGCTGGAGTGCTCGCAGTTCGTGAATTCCGACGAATTCGCAAAGAGCCTCTCCCCTTTCAACCCGTCGGAAGCATCGGTCGCCGCCAGCCGGTACATGCTAATGAAGATAGAGTATCTGCTGGAGCGACACGAAGATTTCAGCATCGAGACGACGCTGGCCACCCGTTCCCTGGTGGGCATAATCAATACCGCAAAGGAGGCGGGGTACACCGTGACCCTTCTCTATTTCTGGCTCAATTCCCCAGAACTCGCCATCCATAGAGTCCGCAGCAGGGTGCTGGCGGGAGGGCACAACATCCCCGACAATGTAGTCCGCAGGCGATACCAGATGGGGCTCAAGTACTTCTTCGAGACCTATCTTCCGATATGCGACAAGTGGGTCCTCGCCGACAATTCCATCAGCCCTTTCAAGGTGGTTGCAGAGGGAAGCAGCCTCGGAACATTCATAAAGGACGAAGAAAAATACAAGACAATCCGGAATATCGTATATCCCGATGAACAAGAATAAACTGGAGATTTTTGGAGTGAGTGAGGAGCAGCTCCGCAGCCTTGTTGCGGAAGGACTCCGCAGTGGCGGCACATGGTGCGACCTTTTCTTCGAGGACACCGTGAGTTCGGAACTGGTTCTTCGCGACGGAGAGGTGAATTCCGGCGGCAGCCACGAAGATTTCGGATGCGGAATCCGTGTCCTTTCAGGAGAAAAAACCGGCTATGCCTATGCCGAGACCACGCAATGGGGCGAACTCCTGCGTGCCGCACGCGCTGCTGCAGCGATTTCCGATTCCAATGCCGGAGGCAAGTTCCCTGCTGCTGCATCGCCTGTTTCCGGCCCCTGCCGAAAAAGCTTTTATACCATTGAAAAAGACTGGAGGGACACCCCCGCTGCCGAAGGGGTGCCGGTTCTGCGAAAACTCGATTCGGCCATCCGTTCCCGCGACCCCAGGGTCATCAAGGTGATAGGCATGCTATCTTCGCAGACCAGCGAAATCCTCATGTACAACTCCCTTGGTGAACTCACCTGCGACACCCGTCCGCTTGCCAGCATTGCGGCATCCGTTATCTTCATGCAGGATGGCCGCACGGAAAACAAAACAGTCTCCAGGAGCTTCCGGATGGGCGCCGAAATGCTCACCGATTCCATCATTGAAGAGCTGGCCGACGCTGCCGTGGAAGGCCTTGACGAACGCTTTGAAGCCCGCCGCCCGAAAGGCGGGGAAATGCCGGTGGTGATGGCCGCCGGAGCCTCCGGAATCCTTCTCCACGAAGCCATGGGACATGCCTTCGAAGCCGATTTCAACCGCAAAGGCCAAAGCATCTTTGCAGGCAAGATAGGAAAGAGGGTGGCACGCCAAGGCATCAACATACTCGACGACGCCACCATCCCCGGCAACCGCGGGTCCCTCAATTACGACGACGAGGGCGTCCCCGGACAAAAGACATATATGGTGCGCGACGGCATCCTTGAAAGCTACCTGCACGACCGCATATCGGCATCTTACTTCGGAGTGCCCCCCACCGGCAACGGGCGCAGGGAATCTTTCCGTTACAACCCCATTCCGCGCATGCGCTGCACCTACATGGAGAGCGGCACCGACGGTTCGCTCCAGGACATTATAGGCAGCGTGCGGAAAGGTATCTTCGTTAAGGAGTTCTCCAACGGACAGGTAAAGATAGGCGAAGGCGACTTCACCTTCTACGTAAAGGCCGGCTGGACCATAGAAAACGGCCGTCTGGATATGCCGGTGAAGGATATCAATATAATAGGTAACGGCCCTGAGGCCCTGGCGGACATAACCGCAGTAGCAGCCGACCTGAGGGTTGACGACGGTACCTGGACCTGCGGCAAGGAGCAGAGCGTTCCGGTCAGCTGCGGCATTCCCAGCGTACTGGTAGGCAAATTAACGGTAGGAGGAGAATAGATGCTTTCGGATTCAGAAAAGAAACTTACCCGGAAATGCCTGGATATGGCCCTTGAGGCCGGTGCCCAGAAGGCAAGGGTGACGCTCTCCAAGAGCGCCATGGACCTGGTCGCCACCCTTGACGGCAAAGTTGACAAGGTGACGTCCTGCCTCGACCGGAACGTCGAAATCTGCATTTTCACAGGCGGACGCTTCGGCTCCTTCTCCACCAACCGCCTCGAAGAGGGGGCGCTTCGGAAATTCATTTCCGGGGCCGTACAGACCGTAAAGATGCTAGCCCCCGACCCCTGCCGCGACCTTCCATCCCCGGGGAGGCAGGTAAAGACCGCCGTTAAAGGTGACGAACTCGGCCTTTACGACCCTGCCTATGAGCAGGTTGCCTCCGGGCACCGGAGAGATGTGGCACTGTCTGCCTGCACCTGGCCCTCGGAAGGGAAAGGCTGGAAGCTCATCTCCGAAGAAGGAGAATATTCCGACAATCTGGAATACTGCTACTGCCTTGACAGCGGAGGCCTCGAAGCCCTGCACTGCGAGACCTGCTTCTCCTATGGGGTGGAAGTAACCATAGAGGACTCCCGGCACCGCAAATACAGCGGCTACTGGTGGGATTCCTGCGTGAGGAAGGCAGACCTCGACGCTGCAGCGATCGGGCGCAGAGCCCTCGAAAATGCGGTAGCCCAGATTGGGGCCCGGAAGATTCCCGGGGGCAAACGCACCCTTGTGCTGGACAGCGAGATAGCCTATAAGGCCGTCTCCCCTATCCTTGGTGCCCTTAACGGATATAATCTGCAGCAGAGCAACTCTTTCCTGAGGGACAGCCTCGGAAAGCAGGTCTTCCCCGAAGGGATGACCCTTTTGGACTGCCCGCACCGCCCTGGCGAGAACGGGAGCCGCCTCTTCGACTCAGAAGGTGTCGCCACGCGCGAACGTCCCATCATCGAAAAGGGAGTGGTGAAGGAGTATTTCCTGAACACCTACATGGCCAACAAACTGGGAATGGAACCGACGCAGGAGGAGGCCACGAGGCCGCTGCTGCTGCCGTACTGCGGAGCTGGACAGGCCCCCTCAGACCGGGATGAGATCCTTAAGTTATGCGGCGACGGGATACTGGTGACGGATTTCAACGGAGGCAACTCCAATCCAGCCACAGGCGACTTCTCCTACGGGATCGAAGGCTTCGAATTCAGGGACGGACATATCGTCCGGCCGGTAAGCGGGATGCTCATAACAGGAAACTTCCTCACGCTCTGGCAGGGTCTTATCGCAGCAGGAAACGACTCGCGCCCCTGCAAGAGCAAACTCGTCCCCACCCTGGCGTTCAGGGATGTGGACTTCAGCGGAGAATAATCAATAATCTTACACAATATGAAAATTGAACAGAACAAGGTAGTCTCTCTCGCATATCAGCTTGAAGTAGAGGGTAAAATCGCGGACAAGGCAGGAAAGGACCAGCCTCTCGAATACATCCACGGCACCCACATGCTCATCCCCCGTTTCGAGGAGGAGGTTCATGGCAAGGAACCCGGTGAAACCTTCGAATTCACGCTCAGCCCCGCCGAAGGATACGGCGAGTACAAGGCAGAATACAAATTCGACATCCCGAAGGAAGCCTTCATGGCAGACGGCATCCTGCAGGAGCAGTTCCTGCAGATTGGAGCCATCGTCCCCATGCTCGACGGCAACGGAAACGTCGTGCGAGGCACCGTGGCGGCCGTAGGAGCAGACAAGGTCACCATGGACTTCAACCATCCGATGGCAGGCAAGACCCTGCACTTCACCGGTGAGGTAGTGGCCGTCCGCGATGCTACCGAGGCCGAACTCACAAACGGCCTGCACGGAGAATATGCTCCTCAGGAGGAAGGCCACAAGTGCTGCCACGGCAAAGGCCATTGCCACAAGGGCGAAGAAGGCTCAGAGGGCGAATGCTGCCACAAAGGCGAAGGCCACGGCGACGGAGAGTGCTGCCACAAGGGCGAAGGGCACTGCTGTCACGAAGAGGACTAACGGCTGATTTTTTTCTTTCCAGGGAAGAACTTGGGAACGCTGGCGCAGTAGGCTGCATACTCCGGGTACTTCCCCGAACTTATTTCTTCGGCGAGAGCCGAACTGCCAAGGAAGAGCACCACAAGCAGCAGGGCGCCTATGACGCTCCAGTTGAAGATGCCTGTACCGGCAGCCACCGAGAAGATATAGAAGGCTATCCAGGTGCCCTGCTCGGCAAAATAGTTCGGATGCCTGCTGCGGCTCCAAAGGCCCTTGGTATTGAATCCCTTTCGATAAGGCTCCGGCAGATCTTCCAAAGCTGCTCCGGTGCCGAGAATCTGCCATTTTGTAGTCTGGAAATTCCACTGCTGCTCGTCGGCGATGGCCTCATAGACTACGAATCCCAGCATCAGAGCGGCGGCTACGGCATCTGTCCACCCGAAAGGAGCGGCCGAATTCATGCTCACCAGAGCAGGGAAAGTAATCATCAGCACCAGGGCGTTCTGATAAACAGAAATGAACAGCAGGTCGAAGAGCATCCAGGCCCATTTCCTGCGGAAAGCGGGGCCGCTGCGCACAACGCTCCAGCGGTAATCCTCCTTGCCTTCCCAGAACCTGAGGCTGTAGGCCCCCTTGCGGGCAAAGTTGAAAGTGAGGCGCGCTCCCCAGATGGTAACCAGCACTGCCATTACCACCAGACGCGCGCTGAAATCTCCCCTTGCCGCTATAATCCAGACATAGGCTATAGGAAGAAGGCTCCAGAGCTTGTCCATCTGGCTGTTGTTTCCGGTAATTTCGCCCACGACAAAACACCAGGCTGCGCTGCAGGCCGCGATTATTCCGAGAATCTTGAGGGTATCCAGCTGATATGAGTCAAGTGAAGGCCCCACATAAATATAAAGCAGGGGGCAGACGACGAGCGACAGGATAATGAGGGCGCCCATCAGGGGAATGTTCATTTTCATGATACTAATATAGTGTTTTTTGCTTTAACCGGCCAAAAAGAGTAACTTTGTATTCATGAAGCTATCTGCAAAATCCTTATTCCCGGCTGTGCTCCTTGCTGTTTTTGCATGTAGTTCGGGAGTTGATGCCGCCCTCTTCGAAGGCACCTGGCTCGACACCGACAACAATGAACCCAATCTGTTCATAAACAAGCAGGAAGACGGCAGTTTTGATGTTAAAATCGTCATTTTCCGGCTCACTTCGCTTGACGACGGCGTCGGCACCCTGTCCCGCAAGGGTCTTTCCTTCACCGCCACCGATGCCGCAGGGAATCCCATAAGCGGCATCATCACAGTGCAGAAAGACACGGCCACCGTAACCTTCACAGGCTCCACCTGGCCGCTTCTGGAGAACGGAAGCGCTTTCAAATATATCCGCCAGAATTGACCGTGAACTGCAGATGACCGTTTACCACTCCCCCTGCGGCGACCTTCTGCTCGCCTGCTCCGGCGGACGCCTGTGCCTTTGCGACTGGGTGTCCCGCAAAGACCGCAACCGGGTAAACGGACGGGTGCGGGAAGTTCTTGGAGAGATAGAAGGGACGGAACCCGGTTCCGGAAAGGAGGATGTTATCGCTGAGGCAGCGAGGCAGCTTGACCTTTATTTTCAGGGTCGGCTCCGACAATTCGACCTTCCGCTGGCCCTTGCCGGCACGCCATTTCAAAAAAGGGTGTGGGAAACTCTCCTGAGTATTCCTTACGGCACCACTGTCACTTATGCCGATATTGCCTCACGGTTGGGCTCTCCCAGTGCCGTGCGCGCAGTAGCCGGGGCCATAGGGGCTAACGCCATCTCCATAATCATCCCCTGCCACCGCGTCATCGGCTCCGGCGGGCGCCTCACCGGTTATGCCGGAGGCCTCGAAGCAAAACGATATCTGCTGAATCTCGAAATAACTGCTTTTCAGGCTACTGCAGTTCCTTGAAGAAGGTGATTCCACCGTCCTTTTCCGAAGGCTTCCAGTTGCCCACAATCTCGCCGTCATACGCCACCACATGGCGGAAAATGCCCTTCTTGTCATGAGCATAGTGTGCGTTTGCAGGATCCAGCACGAGGTCCCTGCTCTTATAACCGATAAGATACTCGTCGTAGGCAGGAAGCAGCAGAAGGCACCCCTTCCGGAATCCCCTCGTACGCGAATCCCGGTGAATTATCCAGTTTCTGCCCTTGAATGTGGTATGTATCAGCTCTTCACCAAGGGCTCCGATCCCCTTGCGGCAGTCCCCGGCGGAGAGGCCGCTCCACCAGATGAAATCCTCCAGAGTTGCAGGGCCGTGGCTGCGGAAGTATTTCCTTGCAAGAAGCGCAAGGGCCTCTTCCCTGCCGAAGCGTTTCTGCGGCCCGGGAATTCTCTCCCTTACAAGACGGTAGGTGTTTTTAGGGCCGAGGGTTCCGCAGCACACGATGCCCTCCAGTTCGGCAAGACGGAGCTGATGATTATAGGCAAGCCTCTCCTTCGGGACCCCGCCCTCCAGAAGGGCTTCCCGGATGATATCCTCCGTAGTTTCGCCCTCACGTGATACGGTGTCTTCTATTATCGAGAGCATCCTTTCTTTTTCCGCTCCGGAATAGGCGAAGCCCATGGACCTGGTCCACCCGTCAAGGACGGCCCTGCCTTTATAGTAGCAGAGGCTGCGCATCCACGGATAATCCTCTGCAGTAACGAGTTGCCAGGTGCAGCGAAGAAGATGCGAACGGATTATACGACCGCTGTCGAATGCCTCCCGGAACGCTTCCGGCGAGGGCTTTTGGGTGCGCATCGTAACCGCCCTCTGCATCGACCTCGGATCCTGCGCCTGCATAGCCCCGAACCACGACACCACCTCCGCAGCTTCCTTGAACTGCGGACTGGCCAGCTGCTGGCTAAGTAAACGTGCGGATACGGGGTTCATTACGGGCAAAGATACGGAATTCTTTGCAAGTTTTCCGGAGGGGGCTGGTGGAGGCTATGTTATTGAGTAACTGCACCAGCACCAGCACCAGCACCAGCTCCGGAACCTACATACCACATGGTGGCAGCGTATTAACAGTCTTACCTCCAGCGATTTTTACTATAATGCTCACTGCGCTCGAGATGATAATCATAATAATTATCACACTTCCCCTTTATGCTCTTTGCGGCCTCCGTTTCTCCGTATTGTTTCATCACCGTCGCCATATTCTTGAATGCAAGATGTATGGAAGCCAGCACCTCCGGGTCCTTCGCTATCTTAAGCGCCTGCAGATAGATTTCTTCTGCTTTCTTGGAGATGGCTTTCTGAGTCCGGCTGAAATACGTCAGGCCGTATTGCGGATGCGCATCCTCCCAACTCTTCCCATAGAAGGTATAGGCCCAGCAGCCGGTAACAGATTGCTGCATCCCTGTGGCATATTTGACCATCGCCAATGCCTTTCTGTCCGGATCTTTGGACATGGATATTTCTGTCTTCAGGTCTGCCATCCGTGAAGCGAAAGCGAGTTTGCAATCACTCTTGTCCCTCAACGGAGCTTCTGTAATCGAGAACGGGTCGTATTCGAAATACTCCGGATATGTATTGAGCCGGGACTGGTACGAGGCCGGAACCGTCCTGAACACCTGCTCCGCTTCTGCATAGCGCATATTTCTCAAGAGCAGCGTCCCAAGTATCTCATTGTAGAAACTGACATCTCTCCTGCCTCTGGCATTCAGAAAACGTGATGACTCCGTCGTCGGGTGCTGCAACTCGGCTATATATTTCTTAAGGAAATCTACATCCAAAGTATCAATCAGTTTGAAAGACTCGTTGCAGTAGTCATACCAGTTGAAAACGGATTTTGTCCTGTAGTCTTCAAGGCTCCAGGTCTCTTTCCCTACTATCGATTTGACAATCTGACCTTCCAGGCCAAGGAGCCTGTTGTCGGCCATGTTGGCGAAGGCGATGGCGCGGTCTCCCCTGCCGTTCCCGATAAGTTTCGGACAGATAGCTCCATAAACAACCTTGCGCATCATGTCGTTCCAATAGAAATAATCAATGTTGGTCCTCAGAAGGTACGTCCCATTCTCACGTGTAACACTGGAGACCTTGGTGTAATCACGGACGATGAGCTCATCCAGCCAGCGGAGATTGTTCACCATCTGCTTCTCATAGGAGGGTGAATAGGGCGTGAGTCTCGCATTTAACCATATTCTGAACACCCGGACGGACTCCTTCATGAGTTCATCTCCATCGTTGATTCTCTCTGCCTTTGCAAGGACGGATGATGCTTCAGTCTCCCTTTCTAAAAGATGAAGGATGAACGCGGCCGAGTAATACCAGAACGCCGGCTGCTTCACGCGGCCGCCACAAGCGACCTTCTGGCAGAATACCAGAGCGCTGTCCAGCTGCGGCCTAAACTTCTCTTCATTTCTCTCCCCTCTCTGTATGATGCTCTCTACACCCTCCCTGAGTTCCTGGGAATCCGGAGCATAGTCATACATGATCTCCAACCTTTCAATCCCCTTGGCCCCTGTGCATCCTACAACGCCGCTTCCATCACCAGCCTCTCCAAAGAGCTTTTTGGCCATCTCTTTATCACAGATGTGTTGATATGCTCCAGCCACATAACGTTTTGTCATCCTGGTTATTACATCATCTGGCAGAAGGTCCTTGACCTCGTTCCAGTAGTTGATGCAGTCATCGTAACGTCTAAGGCTCAGAAGGGCGCGTTCTGCCTGAAGCGCATACCGGCCAAGGAACCGGCCGTCCCGTACGGACATCGACTTCCTTGCCACCTCATCGAGTGACATCCTGTGTGGGTCCCGCCTGGAAGGATAATACCATGGGGACGACATCTCGGAGCGCGTTTTCTCACACTGCTTGGCAAGAAGCAGGAAGTCAAGAGCCTCATTGTCCTGTTTCAGGTACTTCGTGAAGGAATTCTTACGGAGAGAGGCGGCCTTGCCGATACTCTCAAGATCTTCTATGCTGCTTTTGTAAACGACCTGGTAGATGTCATCGAGCAAAATATCCCTGCCCGACTGTTTCTGCCACAGAAGGCAGTTCTCTCTGACAGTCTCATCGAATGCGACCCGTGGCACACAGCCGCCTCTATACATGAAATATTCCTCTGGAGCATAGTAGTACGGCCCACATGCGAATGCAGAACCTGCTGAAAGGGCTACCAAGATGCTAATCGTCAAAAATACTCTTGATTTCATCTGCGGTGTAGTCTTTGAGATTGTTGGAATCCAGGTGGTAAATGATGTTTCTGTGCTCTCCTCCAGGGAAGCCCTTCGCAACGAGCGCCTTTACGGATTGTATTTCTTTGAATGAAGGATGCTCGACCCGGATGCGGTCCAGCGTCTGGAGCTGATGCCCTTCGAGGACATGGTCCTTGACCACCTCGAAGCAACCGTCATCACATTGTCTGTATAAATCAGCGTCAGCGTAATCACTTGTATGAAGCAGCGTCATGAAAGTGTTGCCCCGGAACCATACTCCCCAGCTGAATGCAGGATAGGCGAAATCAAGCGGAATGCCGTATTTGACTGGCTTGTTCCCTTTGAGATAGGCGGAGGCATCCTTTTCCGAGAGAATCGAATTGTCCGTTCCGGGATCCCTGAAAGAACCGGTATTGTAAAGCATCAGCACCCCCCTGTCCACGGGAGGTGCGCTCTGCCGGAGCTGATGGAGCCTGATAGTTGAGCTGAGGGCGATTCCATTTGCCCTGAGAATGGCTCCGACCTCGCGGCACAGGGCATAATAGTCCTCCCGGGTCGAAGCAGTCCAGTCGCAGTCGAGCTGCAATTCGCGCACAGGGCCGAGGCCGTTGTAGTCGCACATGTTGCTGGCACGGGTCACAATCTTCCGGGCGAATTCCTCAAGGCCGCCTTTTTCATCCTTTGCCCACTCGAGGGCACGCACCGTGATGAAAACTACCGGCACTATTTCAATTCCGGCAGGCTTAGCAGATTCAAACGCCGTCGTCGCTATGGGGATGGCGCAACCGTCCTCAACACCCACATCAAAGAGACGAAGATAGATCCTTCCTATCGAATTGGCTTTCAGAAAGGATGATTCTTCTTCATTGATGGCGAAGCGGGTTTTCCAGTAATATACGGAATTGGGCGAAATATTAGAAGCATCTCCACCGTCTTTCTGGCTTGATCCTCTATTACCACATGACGCTATGCTTAAGAATGATAAGAATATAATGACTGATTTATAAAAGATACTGTGTTGCATGTTCAGCACAATTATCTGTAAATATACTAATAACTATACGAACGACCTTGAACAAAGGCAGAAATAGTGTTGTACGAAATATTGAAAGGGACTATTGTCGTTTATTCGCGCAAGTATTTGGCGACGTATGTACGCTTTCCATTATACTCAACAGCGTCAATAATCTCAATTAATGAAGGATCTATTTTCATAACTGGGAGTCTATCAAAAGATTCATCCACCAAGAGTTGTATAGGTTTTCCTATTCTCAAGAATAAAACTAAGATGCGTGAGTTTGAAATATTATACTCGTCAGGCGACATAATCTGTACTCTTCTTAACCTTGCTGAAACCAAATTCGCCATTAGTTTTTTATTATTCGTAAGTTTTCCTTTTAACAATTCTGTATGACTATCACTGTAATAGTATGACCCTTCGGAGGAAATGCTATTTTGTAGGTTGATAGGGAGATATGTATTCCTAAACCGTTGATATGCCATTTGGGATGCCTCTTCCTTAGTCCATTTCTTCGATTTGAATTCTTCCGGGCAACTCATACTTTTACTACCATTATTGATGTTCTTTATAAATAATGTGATGAAATTGATACATTCTTGAGGCCGTAAAATGACTTGATCTTCTGAGAAACGAATGACTTCAAACCCTTTTTCAGTTAGGTAATTATTGCGTTCAGAATCAACTGATTTTTTAATACCGCCCTTTATTTCCAAATAATGAATAGGAGTGCCATCTTGGCCAGAATACGGCTCATCTATCTCAATATCGATATATATGTTATCCTTAACAACTAAAAAATCAGGATAATAATACATGTATTCAGCAGGAATTTTTTGATTAGTATGAACCTCAAAACCACTCCTTTTCAATGCTTCAGCAAAATAATGCTCTGAAACGCCTTTTTTAATCAAATCAGTTCCTTTGCATGGTTGGAACTTTGGCAGACTTCTAGTTGATTTCCAGTCCTGAATAATAGACTTCCTGAACCGCAAGATATTTGTTTTGGTAAGAAGAGACTGAACACGGCGATCATACGCTTCTTTTTGCTTTAGATACTCCTCATAATCCTTTTGATACTGAGCTTGAAGAAGAGGATAATCCTGCAATGCCTTACTATAATTTCTTTTTTCCTTTTCGTGGCCTTCCTTATCCCAGCGCGTAGTTTTTAACAAGAAAAAGGAGAATAGGATAGGAATAATTCCTGGAATAATCATAGAACTCTTATTCTCAATATCGGATGACATCCCAGCAATAAATAATATAATTGAAGCAACCAACATCACTAATAAACATCCTAGATTACCACCACTATCATATTCGCCAGGATCGACAGGTTTTAAGGGTTCGGATGGAGGAGTTGGCGCCAAGGGTAAAGCCGGTTTGCTAGAAAGCAGGTCTCGAACTCTTTCCGAATAATAAAATTCGGGGTAAGAATACTTAGAACTCATCCTCGCATGATTGTTATTCGCCCTCATCCTTATTCTTGAACTTATCTATTAGTTTCTTGATGGCAGCCGCAATAAGACAAATAATACCCCATAGAATAGCTGTTCCTGCACCAGTAATAAAAGCCTCGCCAGAACTATCGTACCTAGTGAGAGGGAGAATGCATGAAAGAAATAAGTGTAGCATTTTATTATTGAATTATGTAAGTGTCACTGTTATCAACCATAACAAAAGTGTGAGGTATTATGCGTTTATCTGAAGAGAGGCTCTGGTAAGCCTTTGTGCAAATAAACAATACCCCACACCCGTATGATCAATGCCCAGAACGGGCGGGAAATCATACAAGTGATGAACGGTTTGCTTATCCTTGCACAAATGAAATTTACCAGATTTCTCTTCAAGGATAAAAGCGTTATACTTTCATCTATTATGTCTGTTCGATGACGAGCATGCGTACCTTTCAAATATAATGAAAGTTTTTCATTCATTCCGGGTGTGGGTTATAATAGATTTGAACGTTTTCTTCCGGATGGCCGCACTTGGCATGGTAGAGGGCTCTTATTTCATCCAGAGGACCGGCCTTAAGCCAGTCTTCCTGGAATCTGTTCCTGACGGGAATCGCTATGATATGGTTGTCGCCATCTTCAGAGACAGTCGCTGACTTGAGGACATTTTGCAGGCGGGGCCTGTCGTCTAAGAAGATTTCACAAAAGAGGATCCATTCATCTTTAACAGACATGGCTGGCAATGCCTCCATCCTTTCCTTGAACAACGAGTCCTTGGACATATTGTCCTTAGAGGGTTTTTCTTCCACGACTTCCAGCTCATCCTTATCATCGAATTCCCTGGGAGACAGATCTATGAAAGTCCCCTTTTTTCGGTATAACTCCTGCTCGACTTCCAAGTCGCCCTTGCTCTTCGGATTTAGTTCGTCCTTAATGGCTACAACAAAATAAGGCCAGACATCCGGAGCGGTTATATTGTCAGGTACGGCCGCTTTCACCCTGTTCTCGAACTCCAGTAATCGGACGAGTTCATCCTGCATCCCGAGTACCCCCATGGCCCATACCATGCGATCCCATCCAATTATGGAAGAAAAACTCGGAGCACGGAAGAGAGGGGCATTGTAAAACCTATCGTACGACCGCAGATAATCGTAGACGTCGTTCTCGGCCTTCCCCTTGTCGATCTGCCGGCCGAGTTTGGCCCAGACATAGAGATAGTCCGGTGTGCTGAGACGCGACGCATCCAGAACGAAAGACGGCTCGTTCCCCACTCTTGCGCAGACATACTGGTAGCCAGCCACTTCGGCAAGTCTGTCCTGCTCGGTTAGGATGTAGTTATTTGGAAAGTGTCGAAGGATGACATATGCAAGCATTGGACGAGGGGACCGTTCCCATGAGCGGATTACATCTTCTTTAAGCTCTTTCCGCCAATGATCGCGGAGCCTCCGCCCGGCCCAGTCGCAGTCACCGCCTGTCCCCCGGAGAAAGGCGCGGAGGATCTTGTTCTGATCGCGGTAACTCTGTTTGTCGAACCGTTCCGTCAGGCATCTGCGGGCATGGGATACCAGTCTGCTGGTTTTATTCAGATAGAGCTTCAGGAGCGTTCCGATGGGCTCGTTGTGACAAGGCTCCGTGGCAGGGTGTTCCTTGGACATCCAGGAGACTTTCTCCTGGAAGGTACACGCGCAGTCATGCAATTCTTTTGCAATCTCCGCGAGTTGGTTTTTCGGGATGGTTTTCAGGATGGCATTGTACAGACGGTTCTGATCGTCGTCCAATTCCATTACCAGATAATTATCAAGGTCACAGGGCTCTTTTGGAACTCCATCTCCTTCATATTTGTGCTCGGCTTTTCTCAGTATCGAGATGATATCTTTCGTTTCCATATTGCTAGAATTCAGGGGAGTAATTGTTTCCAAAAGAAGAGAAGGGATCATAGCTTCCGACCCTCCCTGAGACCTGTTCCCATGCGGAGGGCGCTTGTCCCTTGCTTGGCGCGGCTTCAGACTTCGCCGCATAATCGTAGAGAGTCTCCGTGCTCTCGGTAAACTTCACCAGGTCCCCATTAAAGTTGAGGTTGATGATTCCCGTCTCTCCAGCGCGGTTCTTGGATATGATGAGCTCTGTGAAACCGTCCGGTTGCTCGGTGTATCCCAGTTTGCCAGGCTGGTTTACGAATATGACGATATCGGCATCCTGCTCGATGGAGCCGGAGTCCTTGAGGTCGCTGAGCATCGGACGGCCATTCACCGCCCCCATTCGGGTCGTGAGGTTCCTGTTCAACTGCGCAAGGGCGATGATGGGAATCTTCAGTTCTTTGGCCGTTTCCTTGAGTTGACGGGAGATCTCCCCGATCTCGAGTGCCCTGTACTGGGCCATCGCAGGATTGCCGTGCATCAGTTGGATATAATCAACGAAGGCTATCTTGATATTCTGCTCCAGATGCATCCGCTTGATTTTCGAAGTGAATTCGGAGATGGTGAGGCCCGGCGTCTCATCGATGTACAGCGGAGCCTTCGCTGCCCGTGTCAGCGCGGACTCCAACTGTCCCCATTCGCCCTCTTCCATCTTGACGCGCCCTTTCCTCTTGTTCGACGGAAGGCCGGCTTCTGTTGCAATCAGCCTGTCAGCAAGCTCCACATCGGTCATCTCCAGGGAGAAGAAGGCTGTGGGGATGTTATGCTCAAAAGCGGCACACCTTGCCATGTTGAGCGCGATGGCAGTCTTGCCGTGTCCCGGCCTCGCTCCGATCACAATCAGGTTGCCGTCCTGCCATCCCATCGTTATGGCATCCAGCGACGGGAAGCCCGAGGGAATGCCGGTGAGCCCCGTGGACTCCTGCGAACGCTGGATGCGTTCAAGTGCCTTGTTCAGCGACTCGGCAAACGGGACATAGGCGCTTCTCATATTACCCTGAACGGCCCTGTATACCCCGTCCTGGGACTCCTGTATGAGCTTGTCCACATCGTAGGTCTCGTCGAAAGCCTTCTTCAGCATTTCATACCCGGCAGCGATAAGGTCCCGCTGGATGGTTTTCTGCTGGAGGATTCGGATATAGTACTCGATGTTTGCCGCTGAGCCTATGCCGGACGTCATGGATGCCAGAGCTGATGCCCCGCCTATTTCTTCCAGGGCACCGTCCTCTCTCAGCCGCTCCGAGACAGTCATAAGGTCTATGGGCGAACGCTTCCTGAAAAGCTTCAGGATGGCTGCATAAATGAGTCTGTGCTTGGGATCGTAGAAACTCTTCTCGGTCAGGACCTCCGCAGCCTTGTAGACACACTCGTCCTCGATCATCATGGCGCCCAGCACCGCTTCCTCAATTTCAGGGGCCTGAGGTGGCTTGTTCCCTATTTCTGCCGACGCAGAAGCGATGGCATCGACCTCGGTTCTCCTTCTGGATTTATAATCTCGTGACATGGATAATAATGGTTATGGTTCTGGGCAAATATAGGTGATTTGAACTCCAAAATTCAGCAGTGTGCAGAACTATCTAATAACTTCTTAACTCTTTGATTATCAATTGTTAATTATGTTATTATCGTGTTGATTCTTATGAACATTTGTTGATAACTTCCTGAAGGTTTCCGGGGAAGGGCCGCGACCGTCTGCCGCGACCCCGCCGCCGGGTTCATATACGCAAAAAGAAAGGATTGCATTTTATTGGTTGTGTGATGGCAATGGACATGAATAAATAATCGTATAAGGATGAAGGATTCCCTTGTCTTCAAGATAGGAGAACAGACATTCGTTGATGGTGATTCTCAATCCTCCTGGAAGGCCGATATGAGTATCATAGCACTTTGGGTAGTGAGCCTCCGCCTCCATATATACCCTATTTTCATCACGCCACAGATATCCCGGGTTGACGGCAAGGGCGACACTCCGGCCAGGATAAGAAAAGGCATACGCTATATCACCGTTAACAGCTATCCTTTTCCTTTCGAACTGAGTAGCATAAACAGATGAAACAGGCCTGTAGTTCAAAAAAAAGTCGGATTCCTTTTCTATTACCCGTCCCCTGTTCCTTCTGAAGGACATTCCTATAACTTCTTTCGTAGCCTCAGGGGAGAAAAACCAGCCAACGATACAGATGCCCTGATGCATTGTATAGATGCTGCATATTTCATAGAGACTCAGTTCCCTGCCCTGCCGTATCTTCTCAGCGGAACTGAATTGTCCATGAAAAACATAGTAGCATCCATTGGTAAACACCACTATAATTACCAGAAGAATTGTTCTGATTATTGTTTTTTTCATTTTCTGAAATATGCACAGCATTTTTGTAAGGCGAGAACAAAGTTACTGTTCTCCGCTAAAGATTTCTCTCTCCGCAAGGCTTGCGAAAACAATGAAAATAGAGTAAAATTGCATTACAATGATTCATGAGTCGGCTAAAATACCGTTAAGAACTATCCATGACTCTCTTAAGCGGCTCTCATACAAATATGATTGCCCCGTAGAGCGTTTGAAAGATGCTTTTTTTGCATCTTTAAGCAACAGCGTCGCATGGGATATTCAAGCCCTTGAACTTCTCAAAGAGAAATTCATATATGTAGAAGCGCCGACAGAAGCCAGAGAATTTGCTATTCAACCAAATTGGACAGGCGCTTACTTTATTGCGCAGTGGATTGAAGAACGTATAGAAGCCCTTGTATTCGACGAAGCCCGAAAGGATGCCTTGGAAGGAAAGATAAAAGAATTAACGGGAAAGACTTCAGATGAGATTTTGGAAAATTATAACGAAGCCCATGTCCCTTTGGCACCAGATCTTTCAAAAGCCAACAACTTAGAGAACAAAATATTACGCATTGCGCAGCAACTGTCCGACTATCTTGAATATCATTTCAAACCACTGACGGAGAAAGGAAGGTGCGAAGCTTTGATGTATAATTGCATCCTGCTCGTACGATTCCGCCCGGAGTTTGGCAATGACATTTACCTGAGCAATCTTTGCGACAGGGTTTTCCTCCTGCTCTCTGATATCATTCCATCAAAAGGAGACATTGATCTTAACGTTTTTTTCGATTTATTCAACCAGAGAAACAGAGCATGGTCAAATCCGGATTATCCGGTGACCGCCCTCTATTACTCCTTTTATTCAGACCCTCTTGCAGATATCGCTGTTTGTCCTGCTAATGACGTCATAGATGATGAAGATCTTCATCAATTTGATCTGGCCCTATCCGCCATGAAAATCCAGATTATAGGCAAATATGGAGATTTTCGTAACGACCCGGACCTTTCTCAGATTGACAAACCTGAATACCTGAAACAGTTCGGTCTGACTAATCTTGCAGTTAACAATCTTATCGGAATGACCGATCCGGAACCTAAGGAATTGGTTGTCGGAAAAGATTTCTCCATTCATGTCAACTACGAAGGATTCAAGTGCAAGGTCGAATTAGCGCCGATAGAAAAGGCATTATACATTCTCTATTTAAACCACCCAGAGGGTATTAATTTCAAGGATCTTACTGATTATCAATATGAACTTATAACCTTGTACCAAAAGATATCAAGGCGCAACGATGAAGATGCCCTCGAAAAGACCATTTTACGTTTAATAGATCCTTTCAACAACAGCATCAATGAGAAATGCGCCCGTATAAAGAGAGCCTTTGAAGAATCCGTTCCTGCCGAACTTGTACACTGGTACACGATTAACGGCGAGAAGGGAGGCATCCGCAGAATCGAGTTGCCGAGAGAGAAAACCAACCTTAAATTTTGAGGTTTTTGCGGTTTTAGCTCGAAAACATTTTGAGGTTTTTGCGGTTATTTGCTAAAAACATTTTGAGGTTTTTGTTTTATTCCGTAATTTTGCATTGATAAATAGCATGTTATGGAGCCAACAATCATTTTTAAACGGAAGATATACGACCGACTTATTAAATGGAAACGGGAAAGAGCGGGAAAAAGTGCACTTCTGATTGAGGGAGCACGGCGTATCGGCAAGTCCACAATAGTCCAAGAATTCGCTCGCAACGAGTACGAATCGTATATTTTCATAGACTTCACCAAGTGTGCGCAAGAGGTCAAAGATCTTTTCAATGATATTTCTGATCTCAACTATATCTTCCTGAGGCTTCAACTTATATATGGTGTTCAGTTAAAAGAGCGCAAATCTTTAATCGTCTTCGACGAGGTACAATTCCAACCCCTTGCGCGTCAGGCAATAAAATCTTTCGTGAAAGACCACCGCTACGACTATATCGAGACCGGTTCTCTCATCTCTATACGGAAGAATACAGCCAATATCTTGATTCCAAGTGAGGAAGAGCGCATAAGCATGTTCCCAATGGACTACGAAGAATTCCGCTGGGCTCTTGGCGACACTGCAACTATACCGCTTCTACGTTCCGTATGGGAACACCCGCAGCCCCTGAAAGAAGCTCATAGAAAACTTATGCGCGATTTTCGCCTGTATATGCTCGTAGGAGGCATGCCCCAGGCAGTTGCAGCCTTTATTGAATCGAACAACTTCGAAGTCGTCGACTACGAGAAACGCCTGATACTCGATTTGTACGATGAAGATTTTAATAAGATTGACCCAACAGGAAAGGCATCAAGGCTTTTCTCGGCCATTCCTGCACAACTGAACAGCAATACGTCCAGATATCAGATTTCCAAGGTTATTCCAAAGGCCAGGACGGAAGATTTCCTCGAATTGATATCTGAGATGGAGAAAACACGGACTGTAAACATTTCACATCACTCCGATGATCCGAACGTAGGGCTCGGCAGCACGGAGAATCTGCTCCAATATAAGATGTACACTGGAGATACCGGCCTTTTTGTAACCCTTGCATTTCGCGACAAGGCATTTACGGAAAATACCATTTACGAGCATCTTCTCACGGATAAACTGGCTTCCAATCTGGGGTACGTATACGAAAATGTCGTTGCCCAGATGCTCACAGCTTCCGGATACAAACTCTTCTATCACACTTGGCCGACAGAAAGCGGAAAACATTATTACGAAATTGATTTCCTCCTTTCCAGAGGGACAAAAATTCTTCCAATAGAAGTTAAGTCATCCTCATACAAGACCCATGCTTCGATTGATGCTTTCTGCAAGAAATTCTCTTCACGGGTCGCTAATGAGCGTTACATCATCTACACAAAAGACTATGCCCGCGACGAGACAATCAAATTCCTGCCGGCGTATTTTGGCGGGGTAATATAGGATTACAGATATCTTATTAATTCTAAATCATGGCGCTCGTTCTGTCTTCTGTCCTGCTTGTATTGCTCTTAATTCTCTATATTAATGCTATTAATGCTTTATCTGAAAAGCAGAAAAATGAATATAGAAATAAGATCAATGAAATACTAGAACAATACCCTATTGCAGCAAAGAATAAAAAGGTACAAGCAAAAGTATCTTTTTTAATGAATTCCAAATGTGACATCACACAGATTAAAGATGCCATAGAAACCCTTGAATTAGAATTGAAAAAGATTGAAGAAAACAACAAAATATTAACTAAAAGGAATAAGGATTATGGTCTAAATGAACGAGAAAAATCCATAACAAGAAGAATGGTTGATAAAGAGGTAAAAAATCATCAGAAAGCATTGCAAATAAACAAACATGTCTCAAATGATGGTTATAGAGATATGCCGCACCACCATCCAAATGCACACACTAAAGTCATAATCAATAATGAATCCACATCCTTTATTAAGTCTAGTATAAATCATAAAAAGGAAGAAGAAAGACTGCGTCTTAACTCCTTAAACTATGCGCTGAAACCTAATTCTTCTACTATAAAACAATATCTCCACAATGCAGGTGTGTCCTATTTCTATCATTTCACTGATAGACGAAATCTTGCTTCAATCAGAGAACATGGTGGTCTTTTCTCATGGAAATATTGTGAAGACCATGAAATCACTATTCCCTATACCGGCGGAAGTGATTTCTCGCGTTCACTTGATAGAAACCACGGGTTGGCGGATTATGTCAGACTAAGTTTCTGTGATGACCATCCAATGGCTTTCCGTTTGAGGCAGAACGGATATAATCTTGTCCTACTTAAAATTAAAGTGGATGTGGCATTCATCGATACGACTCTATTCTCCGATATGAATGCTACAGACAGTAACCATCATCATGGCGGCAGTCTGGCGGATTTAAAACGAGTTGATATATCAGCAACACGTGCTGATTATTTGAGTTCTTCAGATCCTCGGTTCAAGCCCCATCAGGCTGAGGTTCTTGTAAAGACATTTGTCCCTTTAAAATACATCGTCAATATTGACAATCCAGACGATATGAGATAGCCTATGATATATGTAGCAAACAAGAAGCGTAAGAATGAGAGTATCCAAAAGGATTATCCAGGAGCATATATCCTAGATATAACCTCGTCTTCGCCATACAAATATGGACAGATCTTGAGTCCCTTTTATCCTCATAGAAACATTCCCATCCCTGGAGAGTCCCACGGTATGACAGCTACCTGTGTTGAGGCAATATGGCAAGGTCTCAAAGTATTTGAAGGGGCGGACATAGAGATGCAGATGTTTCGTAATGACACGATGAAGAACATCAAGCGCACCGTTAGAAAGTTTGGGCGTCCTCTCGGCCATCGATTTGGTGTGTTTTCACAAAAGATTCTGAATTATGCAGATGCGAGACGGTACATCTATATACCCAGTTATAAGTATGTCCTCGATAACGTCCCTGAGGTTCACCGCATTATTGAGAAGATAAAGGAAAAGGCAAAGGAGTCCGACATTGTTCTGCTGGACTATAATTTAAACCCGGACAATCGGGATTATACTAAGCCCTTATCACATGCGGAGCTTGTCAAGATGTACATTGAGGGACGTTATCCTTCTCGAGACGAAGACTTTATTCCTCTTACCAAAGAAGAGATTAAAGTCCTCAAACAAAAGTCACGCAAGCGCTCTGCCGAACGCAGAAAGATAGAGACACCGGAAGATGAAGTCCAACTGCTTCAGCAAGTTACAGAGTTACTTAAGACTAGTGAGCGATCTGCAAAAGATATATGCAAAATCCTCGCTGTCAATTGTGATGCCAGAACGTTAAAAAAATACCTTAAAGAATTGCCGGGTATAAAGGAACGCAAGGAAAAACGAACACTTTATTATACACTACAGGATCAAGACATAAACCCTAGTCTGTTTCAGTTTTAGGTGATATATATGGAAAGTGCGATCTAGGATTCTACTCTAAATTGCAACGCTTTGAAGTATGACACTATAACTATAATACCATCACTAGAAAAACGGTAAATGGAGGGGCACCAGCATTTGAAACGTGAGCGGCGATCCCGAAAAACTTAAAGCGAAGCAATATGACGTATAAAATGCTTTTTCCAAGATCGAATGCATACGATTTAATGATTTTTTGTAAATATCCTTTTCAATGCGGTTCCCTGGTCGGCACGAGTACGTATAGAGTCGTTCTGCGTAGCATTGGACAGGTAGCCTCCTCTGCCTTTCGCATCCATATTGCTTTCTATTAAACGCATCATATTATTAGCTCCAAGTATTCTCCTGAGACTAATTGATGCCAGCCTAGATTTTGAGGTTTTTGTGGTATTTGGCTAAAAAGAATTTGAGGAAACTGCGTTGAAGTTGAAAACTTGTTTAAAGACAGGTTAATTATAGTGGAGGCTATGTTATTGAGTAACAGGTAATAAATTCGCTGATAGACAGTTAGTTAGCCTCCACACCGCACCGGCAACAGCAACAGCACCGGCAACAGCAACAGCACCGGCAACAGCACCAACCCCCACACCGGCACGCCGCACATCCCCCCTAATAAAACCTCTTCATCAGACGGTTTACGTAGATTCTGAAGAATATCATCTCGGGGAGGGAGGGCTTGAGGAAGACGGGACGCAGTATAAGGTCAATGGCGGCGAAACGGCCGGCCTGGGCGTCGAATTCCGTGTGGTCTTCCTTTCCGGAGAACTCCTTTGCAAAGGCGTCCCAAAACTCATGGAACTGCTCAAGGGTCATGTGGAATATGTTCTGCACCTGCGGCAGTGGAGCATACAGCTGGCATATCTGATAGAGGTGCCCTACATCGAACATCGGATCTCCATAGGCAAAGCGGCCGAGGTCGATCCAGTAGCACTTGCCCTCCGCCATAATCACGTTCCCGGGTTGGAAATCACCGTGCAAGCAGGTGGCGCGCTCGGGGATGGTTTCCACGAAGTCGCGTATCCGCTGCCGCTTCTTCCGGCTTATGTAAGTAGCTATCTCACAAGCCTTCAAAGCCTGCTGCCTGCGGCTTGGAAAGAACGAAGTGTCGCAAGGAGTTGAGAAGAATTCTTTCCCCAGACGGGCCAACAGCCTGGCCATTTCGGCTGTGCGCTGCGGCTCGTCGTGACACAGCTGCGACACCACTCCGAATGCATCAGCTACCCTCACAATCTCATACATCGCAGGCGTCGGAAGCCCAAGCCCCGCAACCGCTTTGGACTGGTTGAATTCTTTCCGGACGCTATCCAGGTCGTTGCTACGTGAATTATTGACTTTCAGAATCTTACCAGGTTCCGAAGGATTGACCGGCCTGCTGCCAGAGGGAAAGGTCGATTCGGGGATAGTCTTCCATATCAGTCTGCATTAAGAAGCGCCCTCAGGCAGCCGGCCACATGCCCGGGTATTATCACATGATGGTTGCCAATCGGCGAGCTGAGGAAATACGGAGCCGCTCCCGGAGCAGTTATATGCACCTGTGTGCGGCATAGATTGTTCTGATAATCGTTGGCGCATATCTCCCCCTCGAAGATGAAGGCCCTGCGGAAATCCGGCGAAAGCTTGAAAATGGTAACCGGCCCCTCGGGAATCTCCCCATGGACGGCTACTCCGAAGCCCGATTCGAAATGGGTGTCATAGACCCAGCTGCGGGTCATCGAAAGCGGCACCGTGCAGTGGGCGAAAAGAAGGTCTCCGTCTCCGGAAATCTGCGACAGGTTGGCCTGGAAGCCGGGGCAGCCGGTAAGTTTTCTGGCAATTGCCATGGATATCATAGCCGGCACGTCCCCCTCGCAGGTGGCCGTGAAGCCTTCGGAATTGAGCAGCGCAAGTGCCATGCAGCCCGTATTGTGCACCGCCGTGAGCAGATCGAAGCACCTGATTGTAAGGCCTCCGAGCTTCTCCTTCGAGATAATGTCCCGAAGTGCCCCGTAAAGGTCCAGAGCATCGGAAAGGTCTTCCGAAGGGATGCTCTTTCCGTAGCGGGGTTCGTTAAGCGGGGGCAGCGTCACCTCCGGATGAGAATGCTTCCCGAACCCGGAGAGCAGCTCCTTCATTGGGATGTCCACCAGGGAAAGCCCCAGCACCTCAAGGGCGCGGGCAGAGTCCACGTCGCTGGAAATGAGCCAGTCGGAGGGTCTTCCTACCACTCCCAGCCTCTCCCCTGCCAGAATCTTCCCAGCAGACACCTCCGTAAGAAGATTCTCCCCTGAGGGAAGCTCTGCCGGATGAAGGATTCTGCCGGCAATGTACTCCGGACTTCCGTGAAGGATTTCCCCTTTGCAACCGTGCTGCCTCAGGAAAGAGAGTATCTCCATCGAAGCGGCCAGCGAATTGCTTTTACCGCTGGTGAGAAGCCTTACCGGCTCGGGGATACTGAGCCTTCCTCCCGAAAAGAACTGCTCCTTGAAAAGGCCCTCGGTGCCGCCTGTGCGGACATAGATGATGTCGTCCGGAATGCTGCCCGCGGCAGACTGAATCGCCTTTATGAAAGGCTCCTGCATCGCCTCTGAAGCGACTTCGGAATGGAGGTTGGAGGCCAGTATATGCATAATTGCACAAAATTAGAAAAAGATTCCGATATTTGTGTGATATGCGCACGGCGGTAGTCATACTCAACTGGAACACCCGGGAATACCTAAGGGCGTTCGTGCCCGCGCTGCTGGAAAGCCTAGGGGCAGGCGATTCCCTTATCGTAGCAGACAGCGCTTCCACCGACGGCAGCCTCGGGATGCTCACCTCGGAGTTCCCTCAGGTAAAGACCATTCCGCTCGATGCCAACTACGGCTTCACCGGCGGTTACAACAGGGCCCTGAGCGGCCTGGAGGCCGAGTATTATGTGCTCATAAACTCCGATGTGCTGGTATCGAAAGACTGGCTGGAACCGCTCGTTGCCTGGATGGAATCGCATCCCGGATGCGGAGTATGCGGCCCGAAGCTGCACGGCCTGAAAACCGGAAATCACTCCTCCTCATATATCAAGACAAACCGCTTCGAATATGCCGGAGCTGCCGGAGGCTACCTCGACCGCTGGGGCTTCCCCTTCTGCAGGGGCAGGGTCCTCGGCAGGGTATGTGAAGACAGCGGCCAGTACGACTCCCCCGCAGACGTCCTCTGGTGCACCGGCGCCTGCATGATGGTGCGCAGCAGCATCTGGAAAGCCCTCGGAGGGCTGGATCCCCGCTTCTTCGCCCACATGGAAGAAATAGACTTCTGCTGGAGGGCGCAGCTTGCCGGATGGAAGGTCACGGTGGTGCCGCAGAGCCTCGTGTGGCATCTGGGCGGCGGCACCCTGGCCCCAAAGTCTCCCTGGAAACTGGAGCTTAACTACCGCAACAACCTGCTTCTGCTGCAGAATAACCTTAAAAGGACCTACATGGCCGAAGGCCTTCCGGCGGAAAAGGCATCCAGGAAGGCAGGAGTAAAGATATGGATGCGCATGGTCATCGACGGACTCAGCTTTGTGGCCTATACCCTGAGCGGAAAATGGAGCTACGCATCCGCAGTAGTCAAGGCCCACAGGGGATTCCGTTCCCTTCGCGGGGAACCCGGTGCAGCCGCACCCGCATCTTCCTCTCCGGCAGTGCCCGAAGGGCTCACCGGAATAGGCATAATCCCGGCTGCGCTTCTAAGGGGCGGCAGAATCTTCAATTATCTCGACAAAAAAGTGTTCAATATATGAAAGTAGTCATTCAAGGTGCGGGAGCGGTCGGCTCCCATCTGGCAAAAATGCTCCGTGTCGAGGGCAACGAGGTCACCGTCATCGACGACAACCCGCAGAGGCTGCAGAACCTCGCGTCCAGCGCCGATATCCTCACCATCGACGGCAATCCCACCGCCATCAGCGTGCTTCGCGACGCCGAAGTGGGAAAGGCCGACCTCTTCATAGCGGTGTATCCTTCGGCCCAGCAGCAGATGAACATCGTGGGAGCGCTTCTGGCCAAACATCTCGGCGCCGCAAAGGTAATCGCCCGCATCAACGACGAGGAGTTCCTCTCGCCTGAGAACAAGCTGCTGTTCAAGGAGATGGGTATAGAGCTCATGTTCTATCCCGAACGTATCGCAGCCGACGAAATTGTTGACCAGCTGCGCCATGCCACCTTCTCCGAAACCATGGATTTCGCACACGGAAGGCTCCAGATAGGGCTTTTCAAACTGGACGAAAACTCTCCCATGCTCGACCTCAAGCTGCTCGACTTCGTGCAGCAACTCCCCAAGGAAGACGCAGGGCAGTTCCGCATAATAGCAATGTCAAGGGGAGGCAACACCATAATCCCCAAACTCGACACCGTTTTCCAGTACGGCGACCTGGTGTTCACCATCGCCAAACGCGAAGGGCTCGACCTGCTGGTACGCCATTTCGGCAAGAAGAACATCACCATAAGCAACGTAATGATAATCGGCGGCAGCCAGATAGCCGCAATGGTGGCCCAGAGCCTCTCCAATGCCGGAATAGGAGTAAAAATTATCGAGATAGACCCCGACCGCAGCGTACGCCTCGCCGACAAACTCAGCGACGATATCATAGTGGTAACCGGAGACGGACGCGATTCTTCTTTCCTCTACGAAGAAGGCATTTCAGGCTACGACGCCTTCGTAGCCCTCACAGGAGAAGACGAGACCAACATCCTCTCCTGCGTGGTTGCAAAGAAACTTGGCATCCCCCGTACGATTGCAGAAGTGGAGAACTTCGAGTACACGCGCCTTGCAGAAGAACTGGGAGTGGACAGCGTCATTAACAAGAAACTCATCACCGCCGGACGAATCTTCAAGTTCACCCTGAGCGGACGGGCCCGCTTCGTGAAATACATGTCGGGCACTTCGGCTGAGGTCATCGAATACACCGCGGCCCCCGGAAGCGCCATTACAAAGAAACCCCTCAAGGACCTCGGCTTCCCGACGGGGGCCATCATCGGCGGCATCATCCGAGGAAGCGAAGCCTATATCGCCGTAGGAGACACCCAGGTGGAAGCATACGACCGCGTGGCCATCTTTGCCCTGCCCGACACCCTCAAGGAAATCGACCGCTTCTTCAAATGAAAAAGATAGTTTACTTCCACGGATTCGCTTCTTCCGGCGCAAGCGGCAGCGTACTGCTGCTCCGAAAACACTTCATCACCGACCGTATCCTTGCTCCCGACATCCCTCTGGACCCGGCGGAGGCCCTCCCCTTCCTTAGGGATTTCTGCAGTAAGGAGCAGCCCGACCTTATAGTCGGATCGAGCATGGGAGGCATGTACGCCCAGCAGATGCGGGGATTCCTGCGGATCTGCGTCAATCCGGCATTCGAGATGTCCAAGATGTACAACGTAATGCGCATCGGCACCTTTGAATGGGCATGCAAACGGCAGGACGGCGAAAAGAAAGGGCATATCACCAAGGACATCATCGCCCACCTCAAGGAAATGGAAGCCCATCAGTGGGACGGCATCACCCCGGAAGAGAAGCAGCTCTGCTACGGCCTGTTCGGAACTCAGGACGACCGTGTTAAAGGCGGTTACGAGATTTTCACGGCCCATTACCCTAACGCCTCCCGTTTCGAAGGCGGACACCGCCTCAACGACGACATAATGAAAACGGCCGTAGAGCCTCTCATCCGCAAACTTCTTTACTGACGGGCACTTTATTTCGGATACAACTATGACTACTCTTAACATCAAACGCATTGCATTACGCATCGCCCTGGGCGCTGTCCTCATCCTCGCGGGCACTCAGTCATGTTCGCAGGGTGCTGCCGCCACCAAAGGCAAAACCGGTTCAGGAGCAGAATCCACCGTATATTTCACTTCGGACATCAGCCCGCAGGGCCTTGTCCGCATTTACGAAGCGCTCGGCGTCCCCGCCAAAGGCAGGGTGGGAATCAAAATCTCCACAGGCGAATCGTCTGGGAGCCATCACCTCAGTCCTGAGCTCATAAAAGACCTTGTGGATGCAGTGGGAGGCACGCTCATCGAATGCAACACGGCATACGGAGGCAACAGGGCCACGACGGAAAAGCACATTGAGGCCATCCGGGAAAGGGGTTACGACAAAATCGCCAAGGTGGACATCATGGACGCTGACGGCAGCATAGACCTTCCTGTGACAGACGACAAGTGGATCAAGTTCGACAGGGTCGGCAGCCACATCTCAGACTACGATTTCGTCATCAATCTCGCCCACTTCAAGGGGCATGCGATGGGTGGCTTCGGCGGAGTGCTCAAGAACCAGAGCATAGGTTTCGCCTCTTCCGAGGGAAAAGTTTATATCCATACAGCCGGAAAGCGGACCAGCGGCAGCATTATGGGCAATCTCAACCAGGATTCATTCCTGGAGTCGATGGCATCCGCCGCGCAGGCTGTCCACAACTACTTCAAGCAGGATGGCCGTGACATCATCTACATCAACGTAATGAACAACATGTCTGTGGATTGCGACTGCGACGGAAACCCTGACGAACCCCGTCTTGCCGACATAGGCATCCTTGCCTCCACCGATCCCGTAGCGCTCGATCAGGCCTGCCTCGATCTCGTGTTCAACCACGACGACACCACGGCAGATGACGCAAAGCCTCTGCAGCAGCGCATCAACCGCCAGCACGGCACCTACATAACCGAATATGCAGAAAGCATAGGACTCGGCTCCCGCAAATATAAAGTGGAAAACATAGATGCCTTCGTAACCCTCACGGACGCAATTCCAGACGCCATCCTTGAAATACGGTATTTCGGCACATACAACTTCGTGGGAGAACGCATTGACGGTTATCTCTCCCCCACGGCCATGCTCACCACCGAGGCGGCAAAGGCTCTCCGGGCTGCGAGCGACGAACTCGTCTCCAAGGGATACAGGCTCAAAATATACGACGCTTACCGTCCCCAGAAAGCCGTGGACCATTTCGTGCGCTGGGCTGCCGACAAACGCAGCACATCCATGAAGCCTTATTTCTATCCCGACCTCGACAAGAGCGTACTCTTTGAAAGGGAGTATATCATGGCCCGCTCCGGGCACAGCCGCGGTTCTACGGTTGACCTTACCATATTCGACATGGCCACGGGAAAGGAGGTCGATATGGGAGGCACCTTCGACTGGTTCGGCCCCGAAAGCCACCCGGATTTCTGCGGCAATCCCGAAACGGGGGTCTATACCGGAGACAATTCGGCGAGCCCCGCAGGCCGCAGTATAACTGCCGAGCAGTTCGCAAACCGCATGATACTGCGCAATGCAATGCTCTCGCACGGATTCAAGCCCTTGGCTACTGAGTGGTGGCATTTCACCCTCGCCGAAGAGCCCTATCCGAATACGTATTTTTCTTTCCCTGTAAAGTAATCAGAAGCGGTAGAACGCTCCTATAGTGGCATAGATGGGATAGAGGGCCTGCTCCACAACCGTGAAACTGCTCTTGAGCAGGCCGGTCAGGCCCCAGTTCAGGTCGGCCGAGATGCCGAAGCCTCGGGAGAGGTCGAAATCCGCTCCTGCATTCAGGCCGCATTGAAACCGGCGTACCTCGTCGCTGAAATCGTAGGTGGCCCACTCCCCTTCCTTGTTGCCGATGATGATTTTCGGCCCGGTGGGATTGCCCTGCCGCAGATAACCGTCAAATGCGAGTCCACGGAAGTTTCTATTCAGAAGGGCCGAAACGTATGGACCGGCCTTGATGGTAGCGCAGCCGAGTTTATAGGTAGCCTGAATCGGCATTGTGAGCATAACGGCAGCGACATACTGATGCACGTGGCCAGTAAAAAAGCCTTCGAGGCTGTTTGTCCCCTGCACCATCTGCATGTGATACCCTTTGGTGGATATTTCCGCCTCCATCCCCTTGTTTTCGAGGTGAAGCCCGCTCTGAATTCCCCATCCGGAGCCGAAATTCCATCCGGCATCGACGCCAAGGAGCAGCGACGCCGTCAGATTGTAAGAATCGATGCTGCGGATGGCCGCCGGCATATCAAGCGGAGCCATACCGCCCAGGTTGTACGCCGCCCTCAGTTTGAAGGTCATATCTCCCGGAATAATACCGGAAGCGAAACCCGGAACTGACATAAGTGCAGCTGCTGCTAATACTATTATTCTCTTTTTCATGGCTGATCCTCCATATATTTTATTTCAACTTCATCTACATAAAGAGTGCTGCCGACAGCCCCTTCAAAGGCGTCTCCTCCCTTGCTGGAAGAGAATACAAGGGTAAAGCTGTACCCAAGACCGGCAAGGATTCCGGCATCGGCCCGCTCACCGTCAAAGGTCATCTCAAAACGTGTCCAGCTGTCCGTGGCGGGCAAAGACTCCACCTGAGCCTTGCGGATGATATATGGGCTGGTAAAGACATTGGAACCGTCAAGCTTCACCTCATTGCCCTCTTCGTCTGTGTTTCGCCAGAAAACGCCGTATATGTTTGCCTCGTCGGTGCGGCCTTCCACCACCTTATTATCCTTGTTGGTAAATACAGGCCCCGGGGCATATTTATACCATCCGCTCACACTCGCCGGCTCCTTTATGACAGGAGTGCCGAAATCGGTGGTTTCGAGGGGATTGCTCATTACTTTGTCGAGGATGAACCTTCCGATAAAGAGGTTCCCGGCAGCGATTGGTTTGCCGAAAAGCGCACCCAGGGATCCGGCCGACTGGGTATTCAGGCAAAGGCCGTAGCCTTTGTACCCTTCGGAAGTCGCATAGGTGGGAAACTTCTCAGGAGTCCATTCCGAGTTCATCATGGCAACTCCCGCATTCCCAGATGCCCAGATATTCCGTGGACTGTCGGAGTCGTCCATTTCATAGAAAACATGATACCTGGTGGTTGACTGGATTTGTGAAGTTTCTTCCTCGAAATGCTCGAAACCAAGCTTGTCCAGCACAAGCGAAGGATCCTTGAACAGCACTTCGTACTCCCTGTGCCATTTCCCGTCTTCCGATGTAACCGTATATTTTACAGGCCCGTGAGTAAAATCCTGGGCAGAACCGCTTTCGGGAACGATTGTCGCCCCCTCGGTAAGGGTGAAGCTGACCTTGACGGCTGCCGGCAGCGACGCGGTCGAGCGGACCACAAACACGATTCTCCGTTCGTTGGAAGCTATGTCGCTTATCTTCATCTGCGAGGCATTGTGAAAATGCTCCGCAAGGCTTTCATCAACCTCTGCCGAGAGAATGTCACACTCCGAATTCCGTGGCTCATCCTTTATACACGAAACAAAAGCGAGAAGGATGGCAAGGATTGCAATCAATTTTTTCATCGTTAAGTATTTTATGTCTGCAAAAATACTCAAATTGATTGATACGGAGAACGCCATATACAGAGTTGACTCCTACAGGACTTTAACGCATATACTTCCAGCACATATAGTCCCGGGCCTTTGGTGCCGTTAATGCTTGATGATGAGTTTGTTGTTCTGATTGAAGAGCACTTCCGCATCGGAATCGGCCCAGGGCCTGAACAGCAGACGCTTGGTTTCTATAAGAATGCCATCTTTGAGCATAAGCATTAACCGGATAATTGACGCAATTTACACTTTTTCAACCGAGTTTTAGCGCATCATTGACAAACAGGATTTGTAAAACTAATAATTATCACTATATTTGCACTGTTATAAATAGTATTTATAATCGTGCATAATTTGGATAATATAATAGTTGCAGGAATAAAGATCGCCCTAAAAGAGCGGGGAAAAAGTAATCTGAAGGGAATTACCGTGGATGATTCCGTGAGGTACTTTTTCTAT
>CADBSV010000017.1 GCA_902797435.1 uncultured Bacteroidia bacterium | reverse complement strand
GAGAACGCAGCGTCGTTTGCAACTGCAGCCGAAAGCACGGCGCCATCGGCAAAGCCGGGGGCCGATACTGTCTGGGTAGCAGGCAGGTTGGTGGTTACGGTCGTGCCTGAAATGCTGTTGCTGGCATTGTATGGATACACCGAATAATAATCCCCGCTTACTTTGGGTATGAGGGAACCGATAAGAGTGGTGCTCGCGCCGGCGGAACTGGCCGAGAACTCGCAGTTGTTATCTTCGTCATCAAAGATGCTCACCTTGTCGGTGGATTTCCATAGGACGCTTGCATTGTCGCCCGGTCCTTCGCTAACTTCAGTCTTGGAAAGGAACATTTCGGAATGGGAAGCCTCAAAGCTGAACTCTATAGCGGTCTTCTCAGTATGGGAGCCTCCCTGGTTGTCTTTGGACTTCGGATCTTCTTTGGCGCATGCCGCGACTGCGCACATAATCATGAGGGCGGCGAGGATTTTCGTGTTTTTCATAATATGTCCTCCTCTTCGTCAAAAGTGAACGATTCATTGGTTACGATTTCATAGCTGGCCGCCTGGATGCAGGTTGCCTGCATACAGTCCAGTTCTATCACCGTCGCAAGTGGTTGTTTGTAAATCATAGTATTAGTAATTATTGTTTGATTGTTTTGTTTTCAGTCAGTTCTGCCATCCTCAGAAGGGTTTGTATGGAGTTGAGCGTGCAGTTGATCCACGGACCGTTGCGGTTCTGGCGGGAGGGGTATTCGTCCCAGGTTGTAGGGATCTCGCCGGTAGCGGCGTTCTGCACATTCACTATATTGTCTATAAGAGCCTTGGCCTTTTCGAAGGCGAGCTTGTCACCGGTCTTCAGGTACCAGTCCAGCCAGGCGTTCGCAACCACGCAGGAGCTATTGTCCACAGGTGTCTGGTAGTGGAACTGCTCAAATACGCAGGGAGGACAGATATTCCATTTTGCCCCTATGTATTCGTCCCAGTGCACGAACTGGTCTTCGCAGAGGCGTATCATGTCGCGGGCGTTCGCGAGGTCGCCTTCAGTGAGGCCGGGCCTGTGCAGTATCCAGGAAGCGTAGGGAGCGGCAGTGCAAGCGGTAAGGTTACTGTATGGAGCCACGTCTACGGTCACGTCTTCGAACTGGCCCGTCCAGTCGAATGTCCTCACCGGAACTGCTTCCATCCACTGCTCCGCCATGGCAAGGGCTTCCTTGTAGTTATCATAGCCGTAGTCTTTCTCCAGTCTCAGCCAATACTCCATAAGCGGAGTCAGCAGGGCCTTGTTCTGCGTAAACGGTTCGCCGTCAGTGATATTCACCTTGATGGGGAAGGAACCGTCTGCCGACTGGAACTTGCGGTAGGTCTCCGCTATGCCCAGGGCCTTGATGCGGTACTGCATTTCGCCGGTTAGTTCGTAGAGGTCGAGGAACGCGTTGCCGGCTGTGACGGCTTCCATCATCATAGTGCGGTCTTTGTTCTCTGCCCTGGCGGCAGCGAGTTTGTCGCCGTAGTAGGTGGGCGGGAAGAAGGCCAGCGGCTCTCTCGCGGGGCGGCTCTGTGCGATCAGGAACGAGGCGGCGTTCTTCGCTATTTTGGTGGCCTCCTCCTTAAGTTCGGGAAACAGCTTCGCCACCAGACATTCCACGGTTATGGTGGAACCAATTATCTTGCAGGGATAGGTGTTGAACGGAAGGCTCATGTCCGGCTCCGTGGAATTCTTCCAGGACTGTATGGCCGGCAAACCGTGAATATACCTTGCAGCCATGAGAGCCGCCTCCCGGTATCCGCGGACTGCATCGGGATAGCCGCCCTTGTAGGGAACGTCCCTCACGAAACTGCGCACACCCGAGAGCCCTACGGGGCTGCCGCTCCCGTCCAGTCCGGTTACTGTGAGCCGAACCTTTCCGGGAAGCATCTCTTCCCATATTTCCCTGAGCGTGGAATACGGGCTTGCCGCCTCGAAAGTCAGAATTTGCGACTCTCCCACAGCAGGAGTAACCGTTGCAGTAAAACGGTATGAGATGGCTCCTTCGATTTCTGCAAACTGAAAGGCCGGCACATACAGGAACCTCGGAGCGGAACCGTTCCACCAGGGATTGCCTTCTTCGTATCCGGGACGGATTGCGGTGAGGTATTCCGATTCGGCAGTCTTTTCGCCTTTTTCGCCGTCCGATCCGGAGCCGTTGCAGGAAACGGTGGCAAAAAGCATCAGGGAGAATGCAAACAGATTGGTCATTTTCATAGCTGTAACTCGTTGCATCCTATGTCTATGGCGTTTCCGGTTCTCCTTGCACGTCCTGAATAATCCTTGTCGGTCCAATCCGGGACCACCCCGTCTTCGTGGCCGGAAACGCTTATCTCTTCTATGCCCTTGTCGACAAGTGAGGAGCCCGTTACTGGTACGTAATCGCCGTCCAGCACCGAAGACAGGGAAGAGAAATACACGTGGCTGGAATCGGAATGCCTCTCGGCTTTCCACGGGGAGACCTTCTGCAGGAGCATATCATTCGGGCAGGCATTGTTGAAGAAAAACAAGTACTTGTTGTTCACGATGATGCGCCCGTCGGTTACGTTGTTCATGAGCACCCCGTGCTCCGAGCAGCAGATTGCGGAAGAGTATTCACTCTCCTCCGGGTCGGTGTTGTCCACGACGGTGCAGTTGATGATGTTGCATCCGTAACTGCCGTTGGTCTGTATGCCGCCCACGTTCCTCACAGCCGTATTGCCGGTGACGAGGCAGTTGTACACGGTGCCGTAACGCTCCACGTGTATGCCGCCGCCCTCGGAACCGGAATTGTCCTTCACGAGGCAGTTGTATACGATGCCGCGGCTGCCGGTGTCGTTGCCGCCGAACACCCCTATGCCGCCTCCTTTGCCGTTGGCCATATTCTTTTCTACGACGCAGAACGAAACGGTGCCCTTGGTGAAGATGCCGCCGCCACGGTTGCCACCGTTGTCGTGGATGTGGCAGCGAATCACGGAAGAACCTGCATCGGCATAGAT
>CADBSV010000016.1 GCA_902797435.1 uncultured Bacteroidia bacterium | reverse complement strand
TCCCTTGTGCCAGACGACCTCACGTGGGAGCGTTCGCGCACGTACAACGTAGGACTGGACGTCAGTTTCTTCGACGGCAGGCTTTCGGTTAACGCCGACGTCTTCCAGAGAAACACGGAAAACATGTATACCGCAGGCGTAACGGTTCCTGCCGTTCTCGGCACCAGTTCTCCCAAAGGCAACTACGCGGACCTTCACACCCGCGGTTTCGAGTTCTCGATAGAATGGAAGGACCGCATCGATTTCGGAAAACCGCTCGATTATTCGGCAAAGTTCATCCTTTCGGACTCCCAGGCGGAAATCACCCGTTTCAACAACGACACAGGTCTTATCGACAGCTACTATGTCGGTGCCAAGGTGGGAGAAATCTGGGGATATGAAATAGAGGGTCTGTTCCAAAGCGAACAGGAGATAGCCGACTGGTACGACCAGTCGTACATGAAGACTTCGCAGGGACAGAAGATATGGCTTCCCGGCGACTTGAAATATGCAGATTTGAACGGAGACGACAGGATCAACGACGGACAGAGGACCCTGGCCAACCACGGCGACCTGAAGGTTATAGGCAACACCACGCCGCGTTTCCGCTTCGGCGTTAACCTGGGCGCCTCGTGGAACAATATTTTCTTCAGCGCATTCTTCCAGGGGGTGGGTCACCGCGACTGGTATCCTTCCATGGAATGCAATGCATTCTGGGGAATGTACAACCGTCCCTACAACATGCTGCCCACTCATATTTACGAGAACCACTGGACGGAAGAAACCCCGGACGCCTATTTCCCCAGGCTCCGCGGCTATCTGGTGACATCCACCAACGGCGTGCTCCGTATGCCGAACACCCGCTACCTGCAGAACGCCGCATACGTGCGCCTGAAGAACCTCACCTTCGGATACAATCTTCCGAAGGCGCTCCTGGAAAAGTTACGGATGTCCAAATGCCAGATATTCTTCTCGGGACAGAACCTCTGGACCTGGTCGCCCATTCACATGATAACGAAAAACATAGATCCGGAAGTCATTTCCGGTTCCGATGCCGAAGTGGCCACGGACAAGGGCGATGCCAATGCATATCCCATGCTCCGGAGCCTGTCCTTAGGTGTAACACTTGGATTCTGATGCCATGAAAAAGACAGTTTTCTTACTAGCAGTCATTCTCGCAGCTTCTTGCAACATGCTTGAGCAGAATCCTGTGGACAAGCTTTTCGAGGAAAACGCCTTCGAGACGGAGGCAGACCTCCAGCTCTACACCAATTCCTTCTACTCAATGCTTCCGTCGGCGTACACCATATTCTACGGCGACCATTTGAGCGACTATCTTGCACCCATTGCAATAGGCAAATTCCTTCTAGGCTCGTACACGGCGCAAGACAGTGGCGGATGGAGTTGGGGCAGCCTGCGGAACGTGAATTATTTCCTTGCCCATTACGACAATCCGGCAATTCCGCAGGAAGCCAGGGAGCATTACGCGGCGCTTGCCCGTTTCATGAGGGCGCTCTTCTATTTCGACAAAGTGAAGCGCTTCGGCGACGTGCCGTGGTACGACAGACCACTCGCCTACGACGATCCCGACCTCTACAAGGCCCGGGACAGCAGGCAGATGGTGATGAACAAGGTGCTGGAAGACCTCGACTACGCATGCGGGCATCTCCGCACCCGCGACGGAGGCCTGCTGTCCGACAGTGACTGCTCCGTGGTGGACCGCTACGTGGCCCTCGCATTCAAGTCGAGGGTGTGCCTGTTCGAGGGAACATTCCGTAAATACCACGGCATCACGGCCGAGCCTTCGGCCGACAAGTGGCTTGCGCAGGCCGATTCGGCAGCGGCGAAGGTAATCAAGTCCGGCCTGTTCTCGCTTGCGCAGGACTACGGCTCCCTCTTCGTCTCCCAGGCCGCTGATAAGAACGAAACCCTTCTGGCGATAGTGTACAGCAAGGAACTGCAGGTGTACCATGCCGCAAACTGGTACTACACCTCACCTTCGTACGGCGAATGTCTGGGAATGACGCATCAGTTCGTGAATACCTACCTGAACGCCGACGGCACCCCGTTCACCGATACGGCCGGTTATGACACCATGGAATTCCAGGATGAAGTGAAAGGGCGTGATCCCCGGCTGGCGGCCACAATACGTTGCGGTAACTATGTCCGCAGCGACGGCAGGCAGTATTCACCCGACTTCGGGGCCTGCACCACTGGCTACCAGATACGCAAATGGGTGAGCGATGACACTTCGATGGATTCCCGTTCCATGCAGACCACCGCGATACCGTGGATACGCTATGCGGAGGTGCTCCTTAATTACGCGGAGGCGCGTGCGGAACTGGGAAGGCTCACTTCCGACGACTGGGACCTTACCGTTAAGGCCCTGCGCCTAAGGGCAGGAATCGTTTCCGCCCCAATGCCCGCGGTGGCTGACAATTATCTGAAAAACACCTATTTCCCCGACATCGCGGATCCGGTGTTGCTGGAAATCCGTCGCGAGAGGGGCATCGAGTTGTTCGCCGAAAACTTCCGCTTCGACGACATCCGCCGCTGGAAGAGGGGAGAACTCATGACAATGGAATACCAGGGCATATATGTGCCCTCCACCGACCTGTCGCTCGACCTGGACGGGGACGGAAACGAAGACGTGGCCTTCGTGAAAAAGACCTCCTGGCAGGTCAATACCTACCAGGTGATGCTCGGAAGCAAGTACGTGCTCTCAGGGAACACATACGGCAGGCTGATATACAAGGCCAACACCACCGAATCCGTGCAAAGGATATGGGACGACAGGATGTATCTCTATCCTGTTCCTTACGATGATTTCGTGGTAAACCCGGCACTTGGGCAGAATCCAGGCTGGGAAATGTAATGCTAAATCTAATAATTAAT
>CADBSV010000015.1 GCA_902797435.1 uncultured Bacteroidia bacterium | reverse complement strand
TTGAGCGGAAAACGGGATTCGGACCCGCGACCTCGACCTTGGCAAGGTCGCGCTCTACCAACTGAGCTATTTCCGCGTCGGGACTGCAAATATAGAGCAAAAAATTAAAACTGCAAAATTTTTTTGAGCCTCACCTCAAAAATCCAACCCAAGAGGGGTAGAAGATTACTTGGCAATGGGATCGCAGGTAAGGCCCACGCCAAGCTTCTTGAACACCTTGCGGTCCACTTCGCTCAGCATCACGGTGCAGTGCACCTGACAGCCTTTAAGCAGCGGAAGGGCCTCGATGGCCTTCTTGCAGTTTTCGTCGAACAGGCTCAGCATCGAAATCGCCACAAGCACCTCATCGGTATGAAGGCGCGGATTGTGTCCGTGCAGATAGGTTACCTTTGTCTTCTGGATAGGTTCTATCATATTCTGCGGAATGAGTTTCACGCTGTGCGGAATTCCGGCCAGGTGCTTGGTTGCATTGAGGATGAGAGCCGCGCAGGGCCCCAGCAGCGGACTTGTCTCGGCAGAGATGATGGTGCCGTCTCCGAGTTCGATGGAAGCCGAGGCCACTCCCGACTCCTCCTTGCGTTCACGAGCTTCGGCGATGCATTTGCGGTATCCGGGCGTTATGCCGGCCTGATTCATAAGCAGCGATATCTTATTCACCTCGCTGTCTGAACCATGCGCCGTGGCCAGATCGCACAGCGCGGAGAAATAACGGCGTATGATTTCGTTGCGGGCGGCATCCGCGCATACGGCATCGTCGCTGATGCAGTATCCCACCATGTTGACCCCCATGTCCGTCGGCGACTTATAAGGATTCTCTCCGTAAATACCCTTGAAAATGGCGTCCATCACAGGGAAAATCTCTATGTCGCGGTTGTAGTTGACCGCCATCTTGCCATAGGCCTCCAGATGAAAGGGATCGATCATGTTCACGTCGTCAAGATCGGCCGTGGCCGCTTCGTAGGCGATGTTTACCGGGTGCTTCAGGGGCAGGTTCCAGATGGGGAAGGTTTCGAACTTGGCGTAGCCGGCCTTCACTCCGCGCTGGTTTTCCTGATAGAGCTGACTCAGGCAGACAGCCATCTTTCCGCTTCCCGGCCCCGGGGCCGTGACCACTACGAGCGGGCGCGTAGTAGGTACGAAATCATTCTTTCCGAAGCCCTCGTCGGAGTCGATGAGCGCGACATTCTGGGGGTATCCGGGGATGGTATGATGATAATAGACCTTGATTCCCATGTGCTCGAGCCTCTGACGGTAGATATCCGCACCGGTCTGCCCGTTGTAGTGGGTGATTACGACTGCGGACACATCGAGGTCCCGGCTCAGGAACTCCTGACGCAAACGCAGGACGTCCATATCATAGGTAATGCCCAGATCGGAGCGTATCTTGTTCTTTTCGATATCTACGGCGCTTATGACGATGATTACCTCCAGATCGTCCTTGAGCTGCATGAGCATCTTGAGCTTGATATCCGGCTCGAATCCGGGGAGCACCCGGCTGGCGTGGAGATCGTCGAAGAGCTTGCCGCCCACTTCCATATAGAGTTTGTCGCCGAATTTGGCGATACGCTCCTTGATGTGCTCAGATTGAATCTTGAGGTATTTTTCGCTGTCGAACCCGTACTGCATGGAAAGAAATTATTGGTTTGTACGGGTTACAAAGATACAAAAATTACTTGCTATCTTTGCAATATTGATACAAAAAATTATAAAGATGAAACGACTTCTCCTTCTTCTCATGGCATCGGCCACCCTGTTTTCCTGCAGTGGCGGCAGCAGCTCGAATGCCGTAATTGATAATATTTTGAGCCGCAAGAGCGTGCGTTCCTATACCGGACAGGCTCTCTCCGAAGCCCAGATTGAAACACTTCTGAAAGCGGCTATGGCGGCTCCCTCCGGCATGAACATCCAGCCGTGGCGCTTTGTGGTGGTGACGGACCGGCAGACCAGAGACGCCCTGCGCGCAAGCGAACGCACGCAAGGGATGTATTCGCAGGCAGCCGCCATCTTCGTTGTCTGCGGGGAAACGGAATTCACAAACCGGAGCGGCGAAAAGATGCCCAACGGAAACTGGACTGCCGACTGCGCAGCGGCCACGCAGAACCTGCTGCTGGCTGCGGAATCCCTCGGACTGGGTGCTGTCTGGACGGCCTGCTACCCCTACGAAGATCGGATGGCCAAGGCCGCCGAAGTGCTCGGCATACCCGAAGGCATCACGCCCTACAGCATAATCCCGGTGGGATATCCTGCAGGTGACGAACAGCCCAAGGACAAGTGGAAACCCGAAAACGTCCACTACGGCCGCTGGTAGCAATGCCCCTCCGCGACCTGTCGGCCTACAGGAGAACAAAGCCTCAGAAGCGGAATTCCGCACCCACATTCCACCCGAAATTACGGGCGGGGTCGTCACGATATGTGAGACGCCAGAAGAAATCCAGTCTGAGGAAACGGAATATATTGCTCACTCCCAGGCCGGCCTCCATATAAGGCATCTTTCCGAGCGACCCCATATATCCTGTGCGGGAAGGGTCTCCTGGATGCACCCGCGGAAACAGCATCGGGGCCTGAATGTCGGAAAGGGATGCGAAATGGTCGGGATTGCCGTCATTCTTTTCGGAAAGCTGCCCCCAGGTTGCCCGGAAAGAAAGCTCCTCACGGAGATTGAGTTCGCGGATGAAGGGAATCTTCCCGAAAACATATCCTCCGAGGGTATGGTACCAGAAAAGCGTAGCCCAGGTATCGGAAGCGAATTCAAAGAAATCTATACAGCTGAAACTCTGTTTGTTGAGCAGCCTCGTGCTGTTGCCTTCGTGGATGTGGAGCATCGGATACGGCACCTTTCCGATTATCGTCCCTGCATCAGCCCAGATGTTGCTCATTCCAAACGGCGGGGTGCGGAGTTTCCAGTGCATGGAAACCTCCGGTCTCAAGTATCCCACATCCCCCGGCCTCAGCCCCGGAACGCTGCCGCGAAGGTCCAGCTGTACAACCGGCCAGCGGCTGTGAACACTCTTCTTTATGAAGTATCCCCTGTTTACGGTTTCGTCCTTGGAGAAACGAAGGAACAGACGCCCTTCGTTAAGGGCGACGCTGCCCATGGGCGTACCCGAAGGCGTCACCATGGGGACAAACATCTCGCCGCTGCCGAAATAGCGTTTGAAGCTGAGGGCCGCCCCATAAGTGAAGGCGCTGCTCACCTCCCTCTCGAACGAGGCTGTAAATTCTGATGTAAGGCACGGCCTTGTCCCGTGACTGCCCCCGAATATGCTCGCGAACATATTCCCCGACGTAAGCGCATTGTCGCCGCCTCCGAGCTGGAACACGTCGTAGGAAGCGAGCAGCTTGAACTTTATCCAAGGCTCGCGCCCGAAAAGGTGCTCCCACGAACCGGCCCCCTTGAGGATGCCATCGCGCAGGCCGTAAGCGGCAAAGGCCGTAAAGCGGTCCTTCTTGCTCCAGTCTTTTGAGGTATGCATCCCGAAGGCGGGTCTCCAGCCTTCGAGATCGTTGTAGCTGAGCATCTTGAAGACATGCCCTATCCCCACCGGGCCTATGTCCCAATATCCGTTTATGATGGTGTAGGCGACAGAATACCAGTCTTTGTAGAAGTCGGTGGTCTTGATGCGGTCCACCATGCCGTAGATACCGAGTTCTTTCTCGGTGAGGGGCTGCGGCCGCATCCGCTGCCAGTAATCCTCTTCCTTGTGGCCGGCGTCCGAAGCCACCTTCACCGGAGCGTCGCTGCGGCGGACAGAGGGCTCGAAGTCGAATACGGGAGCGTCGTAAGTGAGCGAGCGGCGGCCGATGAACGAGAGCATCTTGCTGGAATCCCGCACCGACACGCTGAAGTCGGCATAGAAGCCGTCCGTCTTGTAAAACCAGGTGGAATCCGGCATCCGCTGGTAGGATGCGTCCAGAACGAAATCCCTCAGCCAGTTGACGTTCACGGTATTCTTCATTGTGGCATGGATGCTCCGCAGGGCAAAATCTTCGGCGTCTATGCGCATCTCGCCGTCAAACGCAGGAGTGGATACCAGCGGCTTGGGATGATAGCGCACCACAAGGGTCTTGCGCCCTTCCACCTGCAGAGAGTCTATAATGTAATAGTTATAGTACAGCAGCGCCGACGGCATTATGGGAGAGGGAAACTGAACGTCGAAAGCGTTTATGAAATCCTTGTAGAAGTTGACTTTCAGGTGCATGCTGCCGGTAAACTGGCTAAGCAGGTTCATGTCGGGATTCACTCCGCTTATGCGGTTTGCCTCTATCGTCTCGGTATTCACTTCCGGATTGGAAGTATGCTCCTTGGTCGCCACCGTCTCCGAAATCATGACCGGCAGATAGGGCACTCCGCTCACCGAAGAGGTGTCCACATAATCCATGGCGAAGTCGAATTTATCGCGAAGGAGCGAACCCAGCATCTGCCTTTCGGGATGGGTGAGATCGAGCTCCATCTTGTTATAGACGCGCACCTTGTACTTCTGGTGGGAATCGGGGTCGTTGCGGTCGCGGGCGGCATTGATACCGGCCAGCAGGCGCCTGGCCTTTTTGTTGTCGGCCTTGACCCTGGCTCCGGCAAGCTCATTGTCCGAAAGGCGCATCTGGAAGTTTACTGTGGAAAAAGCCCCTGGGCGGACCGTCTTGCGGACAGTGTCGTACCCGAGGAGCTGGGCCACCAGCACCTTGTCGGAGAGATTCCGGTTTTCGAGATTGTAGTATCCGTCCAGATCGGTGGTGATGCCGACTGTGGTTCCTTCGAACATGACGGCGACGAACGGGATGCCCTCTCCGGATTCGTCTGTCACGCGGCCGCGGACCTTGGTCGTCTGAGCGGAGAGACTCACCCCCGCGAGAATCAGAAGAGCACAAATGAATCCGCGCAGCGTCATGTCAGTCCTTTTTGAAAATGCCGAATACCGCAGAGCCGGAACCTGACATGGAAGCATACACGGCGCCACGGCGGTAAAAGTCTTCCTTAAGTGCTGCCACCTCGGGATGGGATGGGAAGACGGAAGCCTCGAAGTCATTCACCACCAGCCCTTTCCACTTTTCTACAGGAGTATTTAGAAGGGTTTCCCGAAGGGCATCCGGATTATCCGGCACAACCGCCTCCTTCGCCCCCAGTCCCGCATACGCCTCCTTTGTGGAGATATGCACCCCGGAAGGAACTGAGACTTCGAATCGCCAGCCGTCAAGCGGCAGCTGCAAAGGCTCAAGGATTTCTCCCCTTCCACTTGCGAACATGGGGAAATTATAGACAAAAAACGGACAGTCCGACCCGAGCTGCGCCGCATAGGATGAGAGCTGCCGAAGGCTCAGCCCCAGCGAGAACATATCGCTTAGCGCCACGAGCGCAAAAGCCCCGTCTGCGCTGCCGCCGCCGAGTCCCGCTCCTACCGGAGAGCGCTTCTCAAGGGAAATCTTCACCGGGGGAATGCCAAAATCGGCCCTTAGGAGCCTCCAGGCGCGGGCGGTAAGATCTTCATTAGGATCCCAGCCGGTGTACTGCTCACCGTACACATCCACTTCGAAAGATGCGGAAGGAACAATCTCAAGGCAATCCGAAAAAGTGTAACAGGGCACGAAAGCGGTGCGCAGCTCATGGTATCCGTCAGGTCTCTTCCCCAGCACCGTGAGCCCCAGATTCAACTTTATATTCGGATATACTGTCATAGGATACGGAAACGACGCATCAAGGAGAGCCTTTCGTCTTCGGGGATACGGCTCAGCACCGGAGACAGGAAGGAGAGTATCTGCATGTGCCTGGCCTCCTCGGAGGGGATGCCGCGGCTGCACATGTAAAAGCGTTCTTCCTCGCTCAGACTTCCGATGGTGGCGCCATGAGAGCACTCCACGTCATCGGCGTAGATTTCGAGCTGGGGATGTGTTTCGGAAGAACTCGTTTCGTCGAGAAGGAGGCTGTGGTTTTCCTGAAACGCCTTGGTCTGCCCGGCTCCGTGCGCCACGTGAATCAGGCCGTCAAAGACGGCATTGCCTCCGCGGTCCAGGACTCCCTTGAAGAGCTGGCGGGAAGAAGCCCCGGGGCAGAGATGCCTCACGGCGATATTGAAGCGCTGACGTTCGCCGCGGGTGCAGATATACAGCCCGGCAAGGTCGAGGCTGACGCCGGGACGGAGTATGTCGATGCCGAAATTGACAACTCCGTTATAGCCGGGAGGACAGATGATGGTAACTTTCAGCTCATCATTGTCTTCCAGCGTGGAGTGCTGAGGAATTTCGTCAATGCCGGCTATGTATATCCTGTTCATCGGATGCTGTCGTAACCTTCGTTTTCTATCTGTTCCACCAATTCGAAACCGCCCTCGGCAACCACCTGTCCGGCTTTGAGCACATGTACGCGGTCGGGACGGACCATTTCGAGAAGACGCTTGTAGTGAGTTATTACCAGGGCCGACTTCCCGGGGGAGCGCAGCGCATTCACCCCGTCGGCCACTATCTTGAGAGCGTCCACGTCAAGGCCGCTGTCGGTTTCGTCCAGGATGCTGAAATCGGGATTCAGCATAGCCATCTGGAATACTTCGGCGCGTTTTTTCTCACCGCCGCTGAAGCCGACGTTGACTTCCCTCTTGGCAAACTCCGGCTTCATCTGCACGAATGCCATACGGTCGGAGAGGAGCTTGAGGAATTCCGAGGCGGACAGCGGATCCTTTCCCGAAGCCCTGCGCCGTGCATCCAGCGCCGCCTTCATGAAGGCTGAGTAGCTGACCCCCGGAATCTCTACCGGATACTGGAAACTCATGAAAAGCCCGGCCCAGGAACGCTCTTCCGGCTTGAGCGAAAGGAGGTCCTGCCCTTTGAAGAGGACACTGCCCTCGGTTACGGTATATCCGGGACGGCCGGTAAGGACGGCTCCCAAGGTGCTCTTTCCTGCGCCGTTCGGTCCCATGAGGGCATGCACTTCTCCGGCGGGAACCGTAAGATTCACTCCGCGAAGGATTTCCTTTCCTTCGACACTTGCGTGAAGATTTCTTATTTCGAGCATATCCATATTATCCAATAGCTCCTTCAAGATTGACTGACAGTAATTTACGCGCCTCGACCGCAAACTCCATGGGCAGACGTGAGAGCACCTCGCGGGCGTATCCCCCGACTATGAGCCCCGCCGCCTCTTCGGCCGAGATTCCCCTCTGGGCGCAGTAGTAGAGCTGGTCTTCGCTAATACGCGAAGTAGTAGCCTCATGCTCCACCTGAGCCGTAGGGTTCTGGTTCTTAATGTACGGGAATGTATGCGCACCGCAGTTGCTGCCAAGCAGAAGAGAATCGCACTGGCTGTAGTTGCGGGCTCCTGCAGCTCCCGGCATCATCCGTACCATTCCCCGGTAGGAATTGTCCGAATGCCCTGCGGAGATGCCTTTCGAGACGATGCGGCTGCGGGTGTTCCGGCCGATGTGAATCATCTTGGTGCCGGTGTCGGCCTGCTGATAATTGTTTGTGAGGGCGACCGAATAGAATTCCGAGCTGCTGTCGTCTCCCTGCAATATGGTTGAAGGGTACTTCCACGTGATGGCGGAACCCGTCTCTACCTGCGTCCAGGACAGATGCGCACCCTCCTTGCAAAGCCCCCTCTTGGTTACGAGATTGAGTATGCCTCCCCGGCCCTGGGCATCGCCCGGATACCAGTTCTGGACAGTGGAATAGCGGACATCCGCCCCCTTTTCGACTATTATTTCCACCACGGCGGCATGAAGCTGGTTCGCATCGCGCATCGGAGCGGTGCAACCCTCCATATAGCTTAGCGAAGAGCCTTCGTCCGCCACGATGAGGGTGCGCTCGAACTGCCCGGTGCCGGCCGCGTTTATGCGGAAGTAGCTGCTGAGGTCCATGGGGCACTTCACTCCTTTGGGGATGTAGCAGAATGAGCCGTCAGAAAAAACGGCGGAATTGAGCGCCGCGTAGAAGTTGTCCCCGCTTGGAACCACGGTGGCAAGATATTTTCTCACCAGGTCGGGATGACGCTGCACTGCCTCTCCGAAGCTGCAGAAGATTATCCCCTTCTCCGACAAGGCCTTGCGGAAGGTGGTGCTGACGGATACAGAGTCGAAGACGGCGTCCACGGCCACTTCTCTTTTTGACTTCACTCCTGCCAGGACTTCCCTTTCCCGCACCGGAATGCCGAGTTTCTCGAAGGTTTTTTCGAGTTCAGGGTCAATCTCCGTGGGGCGGTCGGCATCCTGCACCGGAGCCGCGTAGTAGATGATATCCTGGAAATCTATCTCAGGCAGACGGTCCAGATGTCCCCACATCGGAGCTTCCATCTTCTGCCATTTACGGAAGGCGTCCAGCCGGAAATCCAGCAGCCACTGCGGCTCCCCTTTCTTTTCAGAAATGAGCCTCACAGTTTTTTCCGTAAGCCCCTTTGGAATGAATTCCTGGTCGATACGGGTTACAAAACCTTCGCTGTATTCCCTGCCTGCTATATCTTTCAGCAGTTCCTGTTCATCCATAGAATTGCAAATATAGCAAACTTTTATCGGATATCATAGATATCCGGCCCGCTCCCCGCAGCTCTTGCTGAAGTATCCTACCTGATTTTGGAAACGTCGATGTCCACCACTATGGGGAAGTGGTCGGAGGGACGGTAAAACTTGCTCACGCCCGATTTGTAATGGGCTGCCCAGCCATCGTGGATAACCTTCACCCCGGAAATGGCGTCCAGCAACCGAGGCGTCACATACACGAAATCTATCCGGTTGCCGGAGCCGTCGGTTTTCTGGAACTCTCCGGGGAATTTTTCGGCAACAAGGTCCCTGTATGGAGACTTGGCGGCGATATGGTCGTGCACCATGAAGCGTTTGCTGTCCTCGCTCCAGCCATACTGGTAATTGTCCACCCGCGAACGGGAATTGAAGTCTCCCATCATGAACCAGTTTTCATTTTCCGGAGCGGGCCGGGTGCGTATCGTATGGTCGAAGATGTAATCTATCTCCGCAATGCGGAAGTATTCGCCCTCGAAACGGGCTGCGCTTTCCGCCCTGTCGGCCTTGGGCACGTCGTACCCGTAAAGGAAAGGCTTGAGGTGAACCGTAACGAAGTTCATTTCCCTGCCGCCTGTTTTTGCCTTTATCCAGCCGGAGCCATGCACCACAAGGGTATCCGAGCCATTGCCGCAAAGCGCAGCTACGTGCTGCAGCGGAAAACGCGAAGTCACAACCTGGGGATACTCGTCCCTCTGGGCGGCGACAATGCTGAAAGGATGGCCGTACCGGGCGGCGAGACTACCCCAATTGGCTGGGAGATACCTGTCTTCTTCCGGCATCACATCGGCAGTACCCGAGTAATAGATGGTGGAAGCCTCGCACCATACGCAGATATCGGGGTTCATCTCCTTCACCCAGGACACGAAATTGTCATAGTCGTTTTCCTGATCCGCCCACATTCCGTTCTGGATGTTCCAGTATAGGACCCGCAGGCTCTGCGCCGAGGCAAGCGACGGAAGGACCAGGCCCAAAATCGCAAGCGCGATACGTATATATGCTCTTTTAATCATATCTTCTGCAAATTTAATTATTTTTGCAAAGTAAAGAGTTCAACAGGAAATGGACAGTTTCGGACAATTCTTCAAGGTTACTATTTTCGGCGAATCTCACGGACCGGCTATCGGAGTCACGATTGACGGAGTGCCGGAGAACATCCCGCTGGATGAAGAGGATTTTGCAGAGGATATCGCCCGCAGGTCTCCCGGCCGCAAGGGCACTACCGCCCGCAGGGAGGCAGACCGGCCAAGGATACTGAGCGGCACCTACAACGGCTTCACCACAGGGGCTCCCCTCACCATAATCTTCTGGAACACCAACGTGGAGAGCCAGGACTACCTCAAGTTCGACGACGTGCCGCGTCCCGGCCACGCCGACCTTACCGGCAACATAAAATTCAACTTTGCCAATGACCCGCGGGGCGGAGGGCACTTCTCCGGAAGGCTCACCCTGCCCATCGTGGCGGCAGGCGTGGTCGCCAGGAAAACGCTCAAACTGCATTTCAATCCCGACCCCGAAGACCTGCAGGACGGCGAAGGCGCTCCGGCTGCCCTTCCCGAAGGATTTGAGCCGCATGACGTTCAGATCCATGCCGAGCTGCTGGAAATCGGAGGCGAACGCGACAAAGAAAAGTGGGACGACCTGCTGGACCGCACCGCAAAGGAAGGCGACTCCCTGGGAGGCATCATCGAATGCCGCGTGGAAGGTCTCCCCATAGGCTACGGGGAACCGTTCTGGGACAGCTTGGAGTCTCTCCTTTCGCACGCCATATTCGCCATCCCCGGCATACGCGGAATAGAGTTCGGAGACGGTTTTGCCGCATCGCGGATGAGGGGCTCCGAGCACAACGACCCGTGGGGCCCGGAAGGGCCGCGCAAGAACGGCGCCGGCGGAATCAACGGCGGAATCTCCAACGGAGGCCCCGTCATCTTCAGGGTGGCCGTAAAACCCACGTCGAGCATAGCCGCCCCGCAGAAGACCTGGAACTTCGCCACCAAAAAGGATGAAATACTGCAGATTCGCGGCAGGCACGACGTCTGCTTCGCCCTGCGCACTCCCGTAATAGTCGAGGCCATGACGGCAATAGTCCTGGCCGATTTGTTGTAAAATCATCATCACACAGACAATATGGCACTGATCATTGTACTGGCCGCCCTGGCCCTGCTGATTCTCTGGGGGATCGGAGTTCAGCGCAAACTCGTATCGGCAGAGGAATTCTGCAAAAACTCCATAAGCCAGATAGGCGTTCAGCAGAACAGCCGCTGGGATGCCATGACCGCCCTCGCGGAACTCGTGAAAAGTTATAACGAGCACGAATACAAGACCCTTATGGACGTCATCGCCCAGCGCCGCGAAGTGGGTTCGGGAAGCACCGCTGCCGAAGCCCAGGCGCAGGAAGACGCCATCGGCAAGGTCTTTTCTCAGATAAAGGTCGTGGCGGAACAGTATCCCGACCTCAAGGCCAGCGAGCAGTACCTCCGTACGATGGACAGCATCAACACCTACGAAAACCAGGTACGGGAGGCGCGCATGGTTTACAACGACACCGTTACCAAGTTCAACCGCATCGTGCGGATGTTCCCCGACAGCATCATAGCCGGACTGCTCCGCTTTGCCGCCAAGGACTACCTCAAGGAGCCTGCAGGCAAGACGGAAATGCCTTCAATGAAGATATGATCCGCTCAGCTCTGCGGCATGCGCTTGTGCTGGCCGGGGCCGCACTGGCCCTGCTGGCTCCCGTTTCGGCCTTTGGCGCCGCTTCGGGCATACGGGATGTAAAGATATCCATCGACCTGGGGCAGAACGGCACCGCCGCCGTAACGGAAGTCTGGACTGTTTCCGCTTATGAAGGCACCGAGTGGTACCTTGTGCGCGAGAACCTCGGAGACATGGTGATTTCGGGGCTTTCGGTGCGTGACGAGACCGGACGCAAGTTCATAACCGAAGAAGAGTGGGACAGCGACCGCCCGCGTGCCGAAAAGGCCGGGCGCTGCGGCTTGCTGCACAAACACAAGGGAGTGGAAATCTGCTGGGGCATAGGCGATTACGGCGACCACACCTGGACCGTCCGCTATACCATGAGCAATGCCGTAAAGAGCCTTCGCGATGCGGACATGCTGCACCTGCAGGTGCTTTCTCCAGGGCTTTCAAGCAAACCGGAGCACGTCAGCGTGAGAATCACCGCTCCCGGCCTCAGCAGCGACAAGGTGCGTTTCTGGGGGTTCGGCTTCGAAGGCACCAGCAAGTTTGAACCGGAAGATGGCGGCGCAGTTTTCATGGAGAGCGGAGGCCGCATCAAATCGGCGATAGTGCTCCTGCGTTTCGAGAAGGGACTGTTTAGTTCTGCCAGCGTGCAGGACCGCAGCTTCGAGGATGTTCTCGCAGGAGCGCTCGACGGGGCCCATTTCGAAGACGAAGGTGACGACGACGGAGCTTTCCTCGGGATGGTCCTGTCGATGATTCTTACCCTCTCGGGCTTTTTCATCATCATAGGCGCGGCTCTCACAAGCAAACGGCGCATACTCGGATGCAAGGCTTCCGATGTGGAGTGGAACAGGGAAACGCCCTATGGAGGCGACCTCCGGAAGAGCAACTACACGCTCAGCCGGCTGGGCGAGGTAAAGAAGGGCAACACCTATGCTTCCGCCCTGATACTGAGAATGATCTACGACGGAGCCATAAGGGTGATTCACAGGGACGAGGGCAAGGTGGACCTGGCCTTCAACGATGCGCACGCCCAGAGCCTTTCACCCGATTCGAAAGAGCTCTACGACATGCTCAAGGAAGCCTCCGGAAACGATGAGATTCTCCAGGACAAAGAATTCTCCCGCTGGTCCAGAAAGCACTACAAAAGGGTAGGCAAATGGGTTGAATCCGCAGGGAAGACTGGAAAGGGAGCCCTTCAGGCCGAGGGGCAGATGAAAGGCGAGAGCTATACCGAAGCCGGACAGGCCGAGGCCAGAAAACTTCTGGGATTCAAGAAGTTCCTCTCAGACTTCACCCTCATCTCTGAAAGGGGCTCGCGCGAGGTTGCGCTTTGGAGGGACTACCTGGTGTTCGGCGCCCTCTTCGGCATAGCCGACAAGGTGGCCAAAGAACTGCACGACATCGACCCGAAACTCCTTGAAGAGGCCACCATGCAGGATTACGACACTACAACCTGGCTCCTGTGGCATGGCAACTCCATGGCGAGTTCAATTACCAACGCGCAGATACGCGCAGCAGAAGCCATGGGCCGCACGAGCGGAAGCTTCGGCGGATTCGGCGGAGGAACATCCTTCGGAGGAGGCGGAGGATTCAGCGGAGGCGGTTTTGGCGGCGGAGCCAGATAGGGGCCCTACCTGAAGATGCTCACGCGGAATGTGAGGTCGCCGGAAACGGCATAGGGAATGCCGCCGTCAAGGTCCTGTATAATGAATGTGATTTCACCTTCCGCCCAGTCGAAGCGAATCACTTCAGGGATTATGTTTGTCACTCCCGTGGGCTGCCCCGTGCGCTCATCGACTACCTGATATTCGAAGGGGAAAACGTACGGAAGCGGAGTCCAGGTGCCCTCGTTGGGTATGAACACGCTCACCGAAACGTTCCCGTTGTTTATTACGCCACGGGTTATGCTTTCGTTGCGGAAAGAAGCATACAGATAGCTGTCGAGCACCGAGCCTTCGGAAAGCTTCCAGTCGGCGGGGGTGATGATATAATCCTTTGTGTATATCTGCGTATCGAAAGTACAGCCACCAAGTCCAAGACCGGCCACGACTGCGAGTATTGCAAAAAGTCTCTTCATGATAAAATGATGATTAGATTGCAAATATACAATTCTTTCCGTTTATACAAAAAAGAAGGCGTCCTCCGGAGACATCATAGATGCCTGCCGCAGTAACGGGCTGCACCTGAAGTTCGACCGTCCTTTCCAAAGGGGTAGTACTGCCGGAGCGGGTATGGATGCCGTGGGAGGATTGCCGGGTGTCGGCGGATGCCTCGCGAGGTGCGGGGAAAGGGCGGCGAGGGGAGACGCCGCACCGTCCGGCGGGGGTGCAGGAAGGGGTGGTTTTGCTCCCCGGAGGGTCCGCGAAAGGTGCCCGGGGTGCAGAGATGGCAGTTTTGCTCCCCGAAGGGTGCGCAGAGGGGTGTCGGGGTGCAGGGAAGGGCCGTTTTGCTCCCCGGAGGGTCCGCGAAGGATACCCGGGGAGCAGGAAAGGCCGTTTTGCTTACCGGAGCGTCCGCAGAGGGTACCCGGGGTGCAGGAAGGGGTGGTTTTGCTCCCCGGAGGGTCCGCGGAGGGTACCCGGGGTGCAGAGAGGGCAGTTTTGCACACGGAAGAAGCCATCTGTCGGCCTACAGGGCGACAGGTGAGGGCAAAACACCGCGACCTGTCGGGCTACAGGGCGACAGGTCGGCAGGAAAAGGATCCGGGATTACCGGATGGGGCACGAAGAGGACAGGAGGGATGTGCCCAGGGAGGCGGGCGGCGAATGGAAGTGAACAAAAAAAGGATGACCGCGGGCGAAATGCTCCTTCAGTCATCCTGATGAAGTGGAGATACGGGGACTCGAACCCCGGACCCCCTGCTTGCAAAGCAGGTGCTCTACCAACTGAGCTATACCCCCGGACACAAAAAAAGTAGTCCCTCGCGGAGTTGAACCGCGGACCTCCACATTATCAGTGTGGCGCTCTAACCAACTGAGCTAAGAGACTATATA
>CADBSV010000014.1 GCA_902797435.1 uncultured Bacteroidia bacterium | reverse complement strand
GAAAACAAGCTTACAAGTTAGTAGTGATTAAGATATGTTTTTGAATATCGGTTTATTGTTTAATTAATCTAAAATGGCTTATGAGAAAATTTAAGCTTCTTTTAGCCTCTGCTGCAATGCTCTTCACGTGCACTCTGGGTTTCGCCCAGAATATCACGGTAAAGGGTGTGGTGGCAGATGCCAACGGAGAACCGATTCCCGCAGCGGGAGTCATCGTCTCAGGAACCTCGAATGGTGTTGTGACTGACGGAAATGGCCAGTATTCAATAACCGTTCCTTCCGACGGCGCTCTTTCATTCTCCGCTCTTGGATTCGTCGGACAGACAGTTCCCGTTGAGGGCAAAGCCGTTGTCAACGTTACCCTTGCAGAAGACTCCGAGCTTCTCAAGGAGACGATCGTCGTGGCTTACGGTACGGCGTCCAAGCGTACATTCACCGGTTCTGCTGCCGTAGTAGATGAAGAGCAGATCCAGAAGAAAATCATGACCACCGTTACGAGTGCCCTTGCAGGTACCACATCCGGTGTGCAGATGATCAATTCTTCCGGCGACCCGACCTCCAACAACAACACGATCCGCATCCGCGGTTTCGGTTCCATGAGCGCAGGAAACGCTCCTCTGATTGTCGTGGACGGCGTTCCCTACGACGGAGCCATCAATGACATCAACCCCAAGGACGTCGAAAGCATGACCGTTCTCAAGGATGCTGCCGCTTCCGCCATCTACGGACACCGCGGAGCAAACGGTGTCATCGTGATTACCACGAAGAAGGGTAATTCGGGTGAAGCCCAGATCGAGTTCGACGCCCGCTATGGCGTGAACAACCGTCTCATCCCGCAGTACGACGTGATTACCGATCCCGCCCAGTACTACGAAACATGGTACAAGAAACTCTACAACAACTACTACTACGCAAAGAACTATTCCGTAGAACAGAGTTTCGCACATGCCGACGCCGCGCTCTTCGATGAAAAAAACGGTGGTCTGGGTTATCAGGTTTTCACCGTTCCCGCCGGAGAACTCTTCATCGGCCGTAACTTCAAACTCAACCCCAACGCCACCCTCGGCTACAGCGACGGCACATATTACTACACTCCCGACGACTGGTTCAAGGAAGCCTACAAGAGCGGAACCCGTCAGGAATACAACGTGTCTGCGGCAGGTGCCACAAGCAGGTTCAACTATTACGCCAGTGCAGGTTACCTCAATAACCAGGGTATGATAGCCAATTCCGGCCTCAAACGTTACAGTGCACGTATCAATGCCGAGTATCAGGCAAAGGACTGGCTCAAGTTCACCACCAATACAACCTTTACGCACAGCGAATCACAGCTTGCAAGCGGCGGTTCGTGGGGCTCATCGGGCAACCCGTTCTACATCGTGAACATGATTGCCCCTATCTATCCCCTTTACGTCCGTAAACTCGACGATGCCGGCAATCCCTATATCCTCAAGGAAGACGGGCGCACCGTATATGATGCTTCCACTACCACCAACTTCCATCGTCCGAGCCTCCTGGGAAATGCTGTCCGCGATGCCGAATATGACAACCGCAAGACCTACTCTGACGCTCTTGTGGGGCAGTGGGGCGTAGTTGCAACTCCTCTCCCGGGACTCAGGCTTTCTGCCAATGTTTCGGTTGTGGACCGCAACAGCCGCCGCAGCAGCCTTTACAGCCCGTTCGGAGCCAGTGCCTCTACAGATGGTGGAGTGACGGTTTCGCACGACCGTTTCATGTCCGTAAACAACCAGTATCTGGCCGAATATGAATTCAAGATAGCCGAGAATCACAATTTCGACATCCTCGCCGGTTACGAAAAATACAAGTATATCAGCCAGTCCCTCAGCGGCTCCAATGATTACCTCTTCGACCCGTTCATCGGCGAACTCAACAATGCCGACGGCAAGCCCGACATGAGCGTATCGTCATCCAGCAGCGGATACATGACCGAAGGTTTCCTCGGCCACTTCCAGTACGACTATAAGGGAAAGTACATTCTCGGTGCGTCTTTCCGCCGCGATGCTTCTTCCAACTTCGCACCCGAAGCCCGCTGGGGCAGCTTCGGCAGCGTGAGTGCCGCATGGCTTGCTTCCGAGGAGCCGTTCCTCAAGGACGTTTCCTGGGTCAACATGCTCAAGGTAAGGGCTGACTACGGTGTTCAGGGTAACGACGACATCAGCCAGTACCGCTACACCGACTGGTATACGCACTCCTACAACGAAAGCACCAAGGTTTATTCCATCAGCCTCGCCTACAAGGGAAATCGCGATCTTACATGGGAAACCAACAAGTCCGTTGCAGGCGGTGTAGATTTCGAACTCTTCGGCGGTTATCTTAACGGTTCGCTCGATGTTTATTCCCGCACTACCGAGGACCTTCTCTACCGCAAGGATGTTCCGCTTTCATCCGGTAATCCCACCGGCTGGATGTACACGAACGTGGGTTCTATCCGCAACAACGGTATCGAGGCAGCCCTTAACGGCACCATCATCCGCACAAAGAACGTCATCTGGAACTGGAACTTCAATGCCAGCCATTACAAGAACGTCATCCTTTCCCTTGACGAAAGCGTTGAAGGCGAAGGCATAAAGGGAGCGAACTATATCTACAAGGTAGGCGGTTCTCTCTACGAGGCCTACATGTACAGGTATGCCGGCGTTGACAAGGAAAACGGAAAGGCCCTTTATTACAAGAAAGTTCTCGATGCAAACGGCAAGTGGACGGGTGAGAACGAAACCACTTCCGTATTCAGCAATGCTGACAAGTATGAGGTCGGTTCCGTCCTTCCCAAGGTTTACGGAGGTTTCGGAACAAGCCTGAATGCCTATGGCTTCGACTTCTCGGTTCAGTTCTCCTATCAGCTTGGCGGACGTTACTACGACGGTACCTACCAGGCTCTCATGCAGACCCAGGATTCTCCGGGTTCCAACATCCACAAGGATGCCCTTCTTGCATGGAGCGAGGACAATCCCGACAGCAACATTCCGCGTTGGGACGGCGATACCCAGGTGGCACAGTCTGCAGTTGACCGCTTCTTCGTCAGCTCCAACTACCTGAGCATCAACAATGCCACGCTCGGATATACTCTTCCCACCAAACTGGTGCAGAAGATAAAACTCGGTTCCGTAAGGTTCTACGTGGCAGGTGACAATCTCTACGTGTTCTCCGCCCGCAAGGGTGTGGATCCCCGCTATTCTGTAGGTCTGGGCTCCTATACCTCCGGTTCAGGTGTCTCCAACGCTGCCTACTCCGCTCTCCGTAACATCACCGGTGGCGTTACCATTACGTTCTAATGCTAAAATATGATGATTATGAAACTCTATAGATTTTTAATTGTCGCCGCGGCTGCTCTTGCTTTTGCTTCCTGCGCCGATTGGGATTCTGTTGACAATCAGGGCGGAACTCTCATGGAGAAGCAAGTCCAGGAGACCTACCTTTCCATGCCGGTCCGTTCCGAAGCTTCGTTCGAAGGCCTGTATTCTTCCCTCGTCAAGGGCGGCTTTACCGGCATGAGAACGTCTTCCGGCCGTCCCCGTCCCGATGACGAAGCCCTCATGACGATTCTCATGAGCAATGATTTCGAATCGGCCGACGTTATTCTTCCCAACAATGACTACAACTGGTATTCCACATGCGGCGAGTATTCTTCCAGAAGCGCCGACTATGCGAATCCCTATACCAGGTATAAGGTGCCCTATGACATCATCAGCCTCTGCAACACCTTCATCGCTTCCTATCCCGAAGACGTGACCGGTGAGGCCCTCTACAAGGTCGCCCAGGCTCATGCCATCAAGGCATACTGCTACATGCTTCTTGCTCCGTCTTTCTCGCTCTTCACCGATGACCTCAGCGAACCCTGCGTTCCGCTTCTCACCGATGACGTGAAAGACCCTGCGAACAACCCGAGGGCTTCTCTCAAGGATGTATTCGGTTACATAATCGACGAACTCACCTTTGCAGTTGACAACCTTGACGGATTCGAGCGTCCCACCAACGCCTACATCAACAAGCAGGCGGCATTGGCCCTGCGCGCACGTGCGGAGCTTTTCATAAAGGACTACGACAACGCCTACCAGGATGCAGTCGATGCAGTGGTGGGGCTCACCCCTTACAGCATCGCAGAAGTATCTGTTCCGGCATTCTACAAGATAGACGACCATAATGTCATCTGGGGATATGACATGACCACTATCCAGGCCCAGGATTCTCCAGAGTGCTCACATACTTCATGGATGGGTTCTCTCGGCGGAGCCACATACGCCTGGTCGTGCCAGTGCTACGCACAGATATACAAGCCTCTCTATGACAGGATTCCCGATACCGATATCCGCAAGCAGTGGTGGGTTGACGAAAATCTGAGCAGCACCATTGCCGATGCAATTACATATAAAGGAGAGAAGGTTGCGGAGCTTGTCATCGCAGATGAAAAAGAAAAGTTCCTTCCCTACACCAATGTCAAGTTCGGTGTCAATGAGGTTGGAACCCAGGTCTGCGACGAGGACTTCCCCTTCGTCCGCGTGGAGGAAATGCTGCTTGTTCAGGCCGAGGCGAAACTCGGACAGGGAGATGCAGCTGCCGCAGGTACCATTCTTGAAAACTTTGTCAAGAACTACCGCGATCCCTCTTATTCGGTTGCTGCAGCTACCGCAGGAGGCCGCACGCTCGCAGATGAAATCTGGTTCCAGAGGCGTGTAGAACTTTGGGGCGAAGGTTTCGGTGTGCCCGATGCCCGCCGCCTCGGAAAGCCCATCGTGAGGATGGCCGAAGGGAGCAACTGGCCCGATGCTTTCAAATTCAACATCGCGTCCGACGATCCGTGGCTCAGAATGCGTTTCCCGAAGGATGAGATGAATACCAATTTCGGCATCGTTGACAATGAAGGCGGCCAGCAGCCCGAACCGGGCCAGAATCCCACTATCGTTGACGGAGTTACAAATCTTTAAAAATTCCAGGATATGAAATATAAAAGCATAATTCTTTTTGCTGCCGCGGCTCTGTTTGCCATTGCTTGCGGAAAGCAGGATTATCCGGCATACGAATGGGGAGAGCAGGACGACACGACGGTCGTAAAGACTGAAGTTTTCTTCCCCAAGACGGCTGAGGTACTCGAACTGGATCCGTCTGTGGATACAGTCACCGTTACTCTCGGCAGGACGGAGACTACCGAGGCTCTCAGCGTTCCGCTTGTCGTAAAGAACCCTTCCAGTGCCATCATAGTGCCGGCAACTGCCGAATTTGAGGCAGGCGCTGCAACCACCACCATCGACATCGATATCTCCGGGATGGAAATAGAAGTCACCTATGAAGTGTCAATATCCATTCCCCAGGATTATGTGTACCTGTACAAAAAGACGTCTTCTGCCGTGAGTGCAAAGTCTGTCTTCCGCCTTTCTGCCCTCAAGCAGCAGTGGGATCCCGCCGGGTATTGCACCTATTATGATATCAATACAATCTGTGCCGGCGTGGCATACGCCGAAAACATTCCGATTGAAAATCATCATGGAACCGACGATTATCGCATAGTGGCTCCTTATGCTGCAATAGGCGGCGAGTCCTTCACGGATAATCTTGTCAATTTCCCGTTCACCGTCAAAAAGTCCGGGGAACAATATTCGGTGACAATCCCAGACGGCATATATAATTTCTGGCCGAGCAGCGGTTATGGAATATATTGGAATGCCTCAAAGTACAGCTCTTATTGCTATACAAGCATAGAATATGACGCAGAAGAGGGTGTACATTATATTGACATCAGCACGCTTGGTCTGACTCTTTCAAAAATGAGTCTCTGGCCGGGAGGACATGTGCTCTTCTACTGGTACGACTGCCCCGTGGAATTCCCTGTTCCTGAAGCCGAAGAAGGCGGAGAGGAAGGTGGTGAAGAAGGTGGAGAATAATCGCTGAATCAATCAATGGAGAGGCCGCCGTTTGCGACGGCCTCTTTTTTCTCTTATCTAAAAACATGAAAAGAATCCTGTTGTTACTGGCCCTGGCATCCGTTGCGGTTCTGGCCTGCAAGAAAAATGAAGAGAAGGCCACTGAGCCGACGGTCTTCAAAGTGACCCCGAAATCCGCCTCGTCCGAGAACGGATTTGCACATTCCCTGTCGGTCAAAGTTACCTGCGACGTCGATTTCGAGTACTCCCTTGAAGACGGCTCGTGGATAAGCATAAACGCCGGGGAAAAGAATACCCGGAACATTACGGCGCTGGATCTCCGTCTTGGGGTAAACAGCGGCGAGAGTGCCCGAAAAGACATCCTTACGGTAACGGCAGGCAGCCAGGAGATAAAGGTAAGCATCACCCAGAACCCTGTTTCAAGTTCGGCTCCCGTGCAGGAAATCCGCCTGAGCTATATCTTCCCACAGACCATGCTGTTTCAGTTCCCTGCCGCATGGACTCTCTCGTCCGATGCGTCCTGGCTCGAGTTCGAACCATCGGAAGGCGGAATGAATATAATGACCAATGTGTCCCTGAAGGCAAAGGAATTCAATTTCGGGGATGAAGAACGCAGGGCGGAGCTTCGAATAACCTTTGACGGCGCTTCCATCGTGGTGCCTGTGCTCCAGGAGAGCTCCCTTCCTTCGGGTGCGTTCGCGGAAAAGCTCTATGGCCTCTATAATTACGACGGCGCCGGCTCTTCGGCGCTCTACGACCCCCTTGCACATCAGACCAACCTTCTCCACCGACAGGACGGCACGCTGTTTCGCATGGTCGATCCCGCAGGCGGCCGCATGATTGAAATCAGCGGACTGGCGTCTTCGTATTCTCCGGCCGACAAGTTGCATCTTACCATCTATCAGAACTGGCTCTCTTCGCTTGACTTCCGTTCGGAGAAAGATGTTTGGGTGCTGAAGACAGAAGACTCTTACGTCTGGCTCATCGACTCCGAAGAGCACGGATTTGTAGTTAAAAAATGATATCGCCATGAAAAGAATAATAACAGAAACAGTTCTCCTGTTGTCTTTCGCTGCAGCGGCGCTTGCCTCTCCGGCCTATCCCGGAAAGATAACCCTGAAGGATGCCTCGGGCCGCGCACGGGATGTATATATGCATGGCGATGAATTCTGCCACTGGGCGACGGACGCCTCCTCGGGCCGCGAGGTGAGCATCCTTCGCGGCGGGATTGTGAAGGATCTTCCTGCCACAAGAGCTCCTCGCAGATATTCGCCTTCATGGCGCCGCGTCTATACTCCTACCGCCGGCCCCATGACCAAGGGCAACAACCATTTCCTCGTGATTCTGGTGGAGTTTGCAGACAAGGCTTTTTCGGTAAGCAGTCCTCAGGACCGTTTCACCCGGCTGCTCAATCAGGACGGTTACTCGGATTTCGGAGGAACCGGTTCGGTGAAGCAGTACTACCGCGACCAGTCGTCCGGGGTCTTTGACCCTATCTTCGACGTGGTAGGTCCTGTAACCCTATCCGGCAATATTGCCGACTACGGCGGCAATGATGAGGAAGGCGACGACAAGAATTCCACCGGCGCTTTTGCAGAGGCCGTTCGCATTGCCCACGAGAAAGGCCTGGCGGATTTCAGCAAATACGACGCGGACGGAGACGGCTACGTGGACAACATCTTTTTCTATTATGCAGGCTACAATGAGGCGGAAGGAGGTGGAGACGACTGCATCTGGCCGCACGCCTATGGCTTTTACGGTGCAAATTCCGTTTCCTTTGACGGCAAGAGGCTCGGCCGTTATGCCTGCACTTCAGAACTGAAAGGCTCCTCCGGAGCCAACATGTGCGGGATAGGCACCTTCTGCCATGAGTTCGGCCATGTTCTGGGTCTTCCCGACTTTTACGATACCGACTATGCCGAGAACGGCACGGCATCCACCGTGTATGCTTTCTCGCTTATGTGCGCCGGCAACTACAACAATGGCGGCTGCACGCCTCCCAATCTGGGCGCCATCGAGCGCAATATGCTGGGCTGGATGGATTTCCCGCAGGAGTGGACTGAGGCTGGCCCCAAGACCATCAAGGCCATTACGGAGAACGAGGCTTCCCGCATTTCGAGCACTAATCCTGACGAGTTCTTCCTTCTGGAGGTGCGCGACGCTTCCGGATGGGACCGCTATATTGACGGAAAGCCGCAGGGACTTCTCATTTATCACGTGGACCAGTCTTCCGCCGACCTTGACGGGCTCACTCCCATACGGCGCTGGGAAAGCGGATATTCCATAAATACCATAGGCTCGCATCCGTGCTACTACGTTGTGCCTGCCTCGTATGAGAATAAATACGGAAGCTATGTTTTCCCAGGGACGTCCTCAAAAACAGCGTTCGGCATGAACACCAGTCCTTCGAACAAGGATTACATAGGCGGCAACGCAGGTTTCAATCTCACCGACATTTCCTATGACGGGGGAACGGTTTCGCTCAACCTCGAGATAGTAAACACTCTCACCATAACAGGCGTCGTCACTGACTCTGACGGCAACCCCCTGGAAGGAGTGAGCGTTAGCGCCACGGATTCTTCTCCCAGCCCTGCCCCGAGAAAGTCCCTGGGGCGCATCTTCAGCCAAAGAGACGCGCAGATGGCGGCTGCCGTGGGCACCTGCATTACCGATGCCTCCGGGAAGTATTCGATAGAAATTCCTGCCGGGGCGCAGTACCCTGTCGAAGTGGCGTTTTCCAAGCCCTACTATAATCCTTCCTCCTTTACCGTTTCCAAACTCAGCGGGCGGATAACAAAGAACCTGTTCCTTCGCAATATAGCCGAGAATGCAAAGGAAAGCCTGCAGAAATGCGGTCCGGTTTCGGGATACGGAATCGGCACCGGAACATCTCCCACCACTATCACCGCCGGGGTATATTATGCTCCCGAGGAGATCGCCGACAAGGTGGGCATGCGCATCACCGACATCAGTTTCCTGTTTTACGCCAACAAGGTGGACGAGGTTTCCGTATTCATCGACTTCGGTGAGCAGCGGGCTCTCGCAAGGGTGGTGCAGGGGCCGCTGCTGGGCAAGATGAACACCATCGACGTCTCCGACGCCGACATCCGCATCCCCGAGGGGGAACCGCTCATATTCGGTTATTCCGTGAAGAATGCAGACGACGGCAACGGGTATCCCCTCGCCATAGACGGGTTGAAGGACGAAGAAGCGGCAGAAGGCGGCTGCATAATCGGGGATGGCTATATGTGCCCTGCCGACAGCGAGGACTGGGGCACTGCCGCGTTCAATCTGATAGTAAAGGCCAGCCTGCAGTCGGTGAATTCACCTTTCCCCGCCCTCGGCATAAAGATTATCGCCAATCCCGGAAACTATGTAGCAGGGGACAGTTTCGCCCTGCGATTTTCCGAAAGCAACGGCGAGACTCCGGTATCGACGGTATGGTACTTCGACTCCGAAGCACAGTCTGAAAGCAGCGTGACGCTCACCTCCGGCCGGCACGAAGTGAAGGCCGTGTGCACCTATTCCGACGGCAGCACCGAGGAGATAGTGCAGGTGATAGAGGTGAAATAAAACGGCATACAATATGTAGTAACTCCCGGGATATGAAGGATTTGGAAAGCATATTCCGGGAGCTTGTTTCTCAGTACGGCGACCGCCTGTACTGGCATATACGCGGCTTCGTGGACAGCCATGAGGATGCGGACGACCTGGTGCAGGAGACCTTCCTCAAAGTCTGGAAAGCACTTCCGTCCTTCCGTGGCGATTCCGGCTACTTCACATGGATATGGCGCATCGCCACCAACGAAGCTCTCGGTTACCTTCGTCGCCGCCGAGTACGGGCGGCCCTTCAGTTCGAAAGCCTTGACGCGCGTGCCGAAAGGGTGATAGACTCCGACCCGTGGTTTAGCGGGGATGCGGCCGAGAGGGAACTCTCCAAGGTCATTGCCTCCCTTCCCGACAAGCAGCGCAGCGTCTTTATAATGCGTTATTATGAAGACCTCTCCTACGAAGAGATTTCCTCCATTACCGGCACGAGCGTGGGCGGCCTCAAGGCCAGTTACTTCCAGGCCGTGCAAAAAGTGCGGGATCGCATAAAAGATTTTTCTTTCGATTAAACCATAGCGACAAACTTTCATCTAAATAATCGGTTATGAAAAAGCAGATGCCATATTCGCTTCCCGAAGGTTACTTAAGCGGGCTGCAGCAGAAACTGGAAGACATTCCTCATCGCGCGAAGGAAACGTCTTCCTGGCAGAAGATATCTCCATATCTTGCACTTGCCGCCGTATTTGCAGCCGCCTTCGTAGTGGGTGGCACCCTGCTCAAAAACACCGCAGTCCAGTCCCCATCCGGCGAGGAGATAGCTGCCTATTACATTGACAGTGATCTTACCCTCGCACAGCTTGAGGACGCTTTTTATTATTCAGAAGATTAAAAAGATGAAAAAGCTTGTAATCGCACTGCTCGCACTGGCAGTATCATTCAGTGCCATGGCCCAGCAGCCGGGGCAGAACAGGGGCGGCAAGGACCACGAACGTTTCGAAGCCGAAAAAGTGGCTTACATCACCCAGCAGCTCGCCCTCACCGTGGAGGAAGCCCAGGTGTTCTGGCCCATCTACAACAAGGCTCAGGAGGAGCATCGCGCAGAATTCAAGGCCGTACGCGAAAAGAAGAAAGCCCTTCATGATGCTCTCAAGGAAGGCAAGTCCGATGCTGAGATAAAGCCTCTTCTCGACGCCTACCTCAAGGCACGCAAAGAAGTCAAGGACCCGATGGTCGAGCATCGCAAGGACTTTGTCAAGGCCATAGGCGAAGTCAAGACAGCCAAGCTCTATCTTTCGGAAGAAGGATTCCGCAACAAGTCTCTCAGGCAGATGGCAGGCGGCAGGAAAGGCCCTGGCCAGCGCAATGCCGCGCCTGGAGAAGCCGGAAAGGGTAAAAAGCCCTCTGGCAAGTAACGCTCTGAAAGTCAGTTGTTAAAGCAAAATGCTGGTCTCATGAAAGGGGACCAGCATTTTGCTTAATGTATTTATCCTCAGCGGGTTACCTGCCAGATGTTTTCCTTTCAACGGCTTTTCTGGCTGCTGCTACGATGTGAGCGGCATCAAGCCCGAAGGCAGCTATTAGCTCGGAGGGCGTTCCGCTCTCTCCAAAGCGATCGCCGCCGTTGATATACTCAAGTGGTGCGGGCCTTCCTGCGGCGAGCACTCCGGCCACAAGCTCTCCGAGGCCGCCGGCCATTCCGTGCTCTTCGGCCACAACGGCGCAGCCTGTCTTTCCGACAGACTCGAGTATTGCCCCGCTGTCCAGAGGCTTGACCGTAGCCACGTTCAGCACTTCTGCGCTGATACCTTCTGCTTCAAGGGCTTCCGCCGCCTTGAGAGCTTCCCAAACGAGAAGTCCCATGGCGATGATAGTGACGTCCCCACCGGGGTTCAGCTTATAAACCTTGCCTATTTCGAACGGCTCGTCGGGATCCGTGAAATTGGGAACCGAGGGACGGCCGAAGCGCAGATAGACCGGGCCGTCGTAACGTGCGGCTGCAAGAGTGGCCTGCAGGGTCTGGTTGTAATCGCACGGAACGAGCACCGTCATTCCGGGAAGGGCACGCATGAGGGCCACGTCTTCCATTGCCTGATGCGTTGCGCCGTCTTCGCCGAGCGTTACGCCCGCATGCGAAGAAGCGAGCTTTACGTTGGTATGGCCGTATGCTACCTCCTGGCGCACCTGGTCGTACACGCGTCCGCTGATGAACTCTGCGAACGAAGCGGCAAATGGGACATATCCTGTGAGGGCGAGTCCGCTGGCTACACCAACCATGTTGGCCTCCGCTATGCCGCACTCTATGAACCTGTCGGGGAATTCCTTTGCAAAATCACCCATCTTCACGCTGGGCTTCAGGTCGGCAGTGAGGGCCAGGACCTTCGGATTCTCCCTTCCTGCGAGGACGAGGCCCGCGCCGAATCCGCTGCGGGTGTCCTTCTTGCCTGTATCGGTATATTTCTTCATACTAATAATCTCCTAAGGTTTCTTTGAGCTGGGAAAGTGCCTTTTCGCACTCTTCTGCGCTGGGTGCCTTTCCGTGCCAGCCGTGGTTGCCGGCCATGAAATCCACTCCGTGGCCCATCTCTGTGTGGAACATTATCATCTTGGGCTTTCCGTTACGCACACGCGCTATTTCAAACGCACGGAGTATGCTTTCGAAATCGTGTCCGTCCGCCTCTATCACATCCCAACCGAAAGCCGCCCACTTCTCGTCGAGTTCGTCGATGCCCGTGACGTCTTCTATTTTGCCGTCTATCTGCAGATGGTTCCAGTCGGTGAAGGCGACCAGGTTGTCGAGTTTGTGGTGTGCCGCGAACATGGCGGTCTCCCAAATCTCACCTTCTTCGCTTTCTCCGTCTCCAAGAAGGGCAAAGGCCCTTTCGGACTCGCCCGCCAGTTTTTTTCCGAGAGCTATTCCGGCAGCAGCCGCAAGCCCCTGCCCGAGTGAACCGCTGGGCTGGAAGATACCCTTGAGGCCATGTTCCGTACTGGGGTGTCCCTGAAGGTCGGAGCCGAACTTGCGGAGGGTTCCGAGTTTTGCCGGCTCGAAATAACCGGAGCGGGCCAGAACGGCATACACTACCGGTGCGAGGTGCCCGGCCGAGGGGATGAAGGCGTCCTGTCCCTTGGCATTGCGCTGCCAGGTGGCCGGATCGTGTTTCATTTCACTGAAATACAGAGCGGTAAGGATATCAGTACTGCTCAGGGAGCCTCCCGGGTGGCCGCATCCTGCTGCCGTCACCATACGAATTATGTCCCTTCGTATCTGGGAAGCGATGTCACTTAGTTCCTGTATGGTTTTCATATCAGGCAAAGATAATGAAGTTTAACTGATGTTGCAAATCTGCCTGCATGATGGGGCGGCGCAGACTTGCTCTCAGGTCAGGCCCCGGTCCATGCAGGGCAGGGAGGCGGATAATCCAGGTCCTCAGGCCTTGCGGCGCTTACCTTGATGCGCAGATACTTTCCTATCTGTCGCCAAGTTGCCCGGGTAATCACTTTCAGTTCCGAGGCGAGGCCGAGTTTGAGGTCTTCCGGGAGGGTAAGGATGTCCTTAAGGTTCTTGAATAACCCAATCGAAGCAATGTGGCTGGCCATTTCGCGAAAGACAGTATCGTCACCCCGCCGGTCGCGGCTGCTTTCTGAGATGTCGTAGTCGTTGAACGTATTGGCATTGAACGAATATACCATTTCTTCGTAGGAACGGTAAAGACTCATGAGGGCCGGGTAGTCGATGAAACGGTATGCATGTATTATGAAATCGGTGATTTGTTCGGCTTCCGTCCTGTTAAGGCCGGTGAAAATCCTTCGGAGCGTGGCGTGATTCAGGTAATGGCAGGCGCGAAGTTCCGATTGCACTATGCTCAGGGCAGAGCGCAGTCTTCTTCCGGCCCTGTCCCTTGACAATTGCGGGGAGAAGGGATTGCTCGATTCTGCATATGCCAGAAAGTTCCATCTGATATCCTCGGCCCTGTCGCACAGTCTCTTGTTCGTATGATTGTTGTAGATATAGCCGGCGCAGGTGCGGATTTCCTTTTCACCGCGTTTCACGGCCGAGCCGAAGGGTTTCTCAAATACTCTTCCACTGACACCGGAGGCATTGTTGAATTCCACCGCATACATGGAAGAGTACATCTGAACGAACTGTGTGACCTCTTCCCTTGATCCAGATTCGATCAAGATATGAACATGGTCGTACATGATTGCAACCGCAAGGACTTTTACACCAGTTCTTTTTGAGCAGATGGACAGGATAGTATAAAACGACAGCAAGTCGCTCCTTGTGTAAAACAGCACCACGTGTCCTTCGGACCGCTGGTAAATATGTATTGCAGTTCTTGTCTGTCTCATGTTTACAAATATCGAGAATCGAATCAGGAATTGCAAACCTTTTTCGAGGGGGAGAGGGCTGGCATGTAAATCATTATGTATTAGAAAATTAACTAAAACCCTGGTTCGTTCACATGGGACCAGGGTTTTGGCTAATTCACTGATTTATAAACTGTTGCGCGCCAGGAGCTTCTCTACGCCTGTCTCTGTCTCTAATCCAGCTTGAGCACGGCCATGAATGCGCTCTGGGGCACCTGCACCTTGCCTATCTGGCGCATGCGCTTCTTGCCTTCCTTCTGTTTTTCGAGAAGTTTACGCTTGCGGGTCACGTCGCCGCCATAGCACTTGGCGGTGACGTCCTTTCGTACCTGCTTTACCGTTTCGCGGGCAATGATCTTGGCCCCGATTGCGGCCTGCACCGGTATGTCGAACTGCTGGCGGGGGATGAGGTCCTTGAGTTTCTCGCACATCTTGCGCCCGAAGGTGTAGGCATTGTCTTCGTGAATCAGGGTCGAGAGGGCGTCGGCCGGCTCCCCGTTGAGAAGAATGTCCAGTTTCACCAGCCTTGCCGGGCGGTAATCCGTGATATGGTAATCGAACGATGCATATCCCTTCGAAATACTCTTGAGCTTGTCGTAGAAGTCGAACACTATTTCGGAAAGGGGCATGTCGTAGTTGAGCTCCACCCGGTCGGAGGTGATGTAGCTCTGGCTCACCAGGGTACCGCGCTTGTCGATGCAAAGTTTCATCACCGGCCCGAAGAATTCGGCCTTTGAGATGATCTGGGCTCGGATATAGGGCTCTTCGATATGGTCTATCATGGTGGGGGCTGGAAGCCCGGAAGGATTGTGCACGTCTATAACCTCGTGCTGCGTGGTGTAAACCTTGTACGAGACGTTTGGGACGGTGGTTATGACATCCATGTCAAACTCCCGGAAGAGCCTTTCCTGAACTATTTCGAGATGCAGCAATCCGAGGAATCCGCAGCGGAATCCGCTTCCCAGCGCAAGGGAACTCTCGGGCTCGTAAACAAAGGATGCGTCGTTGAGCTGGAATTTCTCGAGCACGGTGCGCAGCTCTTCGAACTTGTCTGCCTGAACGGGGTACATTCCCGCGAAGACCATGGGCTTCACTTCTTCGAATCCGGCGATGGCTTCGGTGGCCGGAGCCTCCGTTCCCGTGATGGTGTCACCCACCTTCACTTCCTTGGCGCTCTTGATACCGCAGATGGCGTATCCCACATCGCCGCAGCCCACCCCGTCCGTGGGTATGAGCTTCATTCTCAGAAGCCCCACTTCCTCGGCGTCATAGTCCTGCCCGGTGGCCATGAAACGCACCTTCTGTCCTTTGCGAAGATTTCCGTTCAGCACCTTGAAGTAGGCTATTACCCCTCTGAAAGGATTGAAGACCGAGTCGAAGATGAGGGCTTGCAGGGGAGCTGAAGGGTCGCCTTCAGGTGCGGGAATCTTTTCGATGATGGCGTCCAGGATGGGAGCCACCCCTTCGCCGGTGCGGGCGGAGATGCGGAAGATGTCTTCGGGGTCGCAGCCGATGAGGTCGATTATTTCGTCCGCCACCACGTCGGGCTGGGCGGAGTCCATGTCTATCTTGTTGAGGATGGGGATGATTTCGAGGTTGTGGTCGATTGCATGGTAGAGGTTGGCTATGGTCTGAGCCTGCACTCCCTGGGATGCGTCAACCACCAGGAGCGCGCCCTCGCACGAAGCGATGCTGCGTGAGACCTCATAACTGAAGTCCACGTGCCCCGGAGTGTCTATAAGGTTGAGGGTATAGCCTTTGTACTGCATCTGGATGGCGTGGCTCTTGATGGTAATGCCCTTCTCGCGCTCCAGGCTCATGTCGTCCAGCACCTGGTTCTCCATCTGGCGGCTGTCGAGGGTCTGCGTTAGCTCGAGCAGCCGGTCGGCCAGGGTGCTCTTTCCGTGGTCGATATGGGCGATAATGCAGAAATTCCTTATTTTCTTCATCTCCATAGGGTGCAAAGATAACAAAAAACCGTCAACGGACCAGTTATTCAACGAACGCCATCTTTTAACCCATGAACAGTATTGCCAGATGGCATGATTTTTACAGATTTGCCTCCTGTATTCAACAATGAATTCTCTAAAACCTGACTGATATGAGGTATTTCAGATTGATACTTGCAGCGGCGGCGATTCTGCCTGCATTGCTGCTTTATTCCTGCAGGAAATCCTCCGCAGAATCCACGGTCACCTCCCTGGAATCCTGCAGCATTTCCTTCACGCAGGAAAGCCTCTCCATCCTGACTGGAGCTTCTTCGATAAACAGCGCGGTCGTCACCGATTCCGACGGCACGGTACTGAATCTTACCGTGAGCTATTCTTCGAGCGATTCCGATGTGGTTTACGTCGACAGGAACAACGGCACTGTGCGCGGCATATCGGAAGGCTCCGCGACAATCACCGCATATACTTCAGCCACCGATACTTACGCTTCTGCAACCGGAAGCTACACGGTTACGGTAACGGACGAGGACGACTCCCACAGAAGCGCATCCCTCTCCTTTGACCTGGAGTCCCTGCGGCTCGATGTGGCAGGCACCCAATACGCCGTCAGCGCCGCCAACGTCGCCACGGTCCTTGATTCGGAAGGCAAAGAGATTCAGAGGATCAGCGTGAGCTATGCAAGCAACGACCCGTCCTACGCCACGGTGAGTTCCACCGGTATGGTGACTGCCGTCTCCGCCGGAACCACGAGCATCATTGCCTCTACCGAAGAGACTGTCATAGGAGGAGTTACCTACAGCGCCGCCATGGCAAGCTACAAGGTAGTCGTAAAGGACAGCTCTTCTTCCGACGATGAAGGAAGCTCGTCTTCGGAGATAGATCCAGGTGATGCGGATGACGAGGTCGCCTATTTTTCGGCGGACTACAAGGTGTCCGTCACATATTCTTCCGGCAGCGCTTCGGTTGGTATAGAAGACGCGTCGGGCACTTCCGTAAGCGAGGTGGAAGGCCTTGCCTTCTCCGTTGACGGGGCCGGCGTGACTGTGACGAACGATTCTGGCTGCTGCATCCATTATGTGCTTTCCGGCTCTTCTTCCGGCGGCTTCTTCAAACTCTACAGTACGCGCAAGCAGGAAATAGAGCTTTCGGGTCTGAGCCTTACGGGCAGCGAGGGACCGGCTATAAACAATCAGAGCGGGAAGCGCACTTTCGTGGTTCTGACAGGAACCAATACCCTTTCCGACGGTGGCAGTTATGCCACCGTAACCGCTTCTGACGGCACTGCCGAGGATGTGCGCGGAGCCTTCTTCTCCGAAGGTCAGCTCTGCTTCAGCGGCAGCGGTTCCCTCACCGTCACGGCTTCCTCCGAGAGCGGAAAGGGCGGCATCCTGTCCGACGACTATCTGCGTTTCCTCGGCGGCACGGTGAAAGTGACCGCTTCAAAGGGTCACGGCATACGCGGCAAGGATGCAGTGATCGTCTCCGGAGGCACCGTTACCGTGAACTGCAGTGCAGACGGCAAGAAGGCCGTCACCACCGACGGATTTTTCTGGCAGGACGGGGGAACCCTGAGTGCAAGCACTACGGGCGCTGCCGTTTATGATTCCGACGACGGGGACCTGGCGGGATGCGCCGCCGTCAAATGCGACGGAGCCTTTACGATGGCCGGCGGAACCCTCACTGCAAAAGCTACCGGTAACGGAGGCAAGGGAATCTCCGTGGGAGGCGTGGCTACCTTCAGCGGCGGCACGCTGACGGCAACGGCCAGCGGCAAGAATCGTTTTTACATCAACAGGAGCAACTACGATACCGTCTCATATTCCGACAATTATAAGAATACCTATCCCCATTCTTTTGCAAAGGGAATCAAGTGCGACGGAAACATCTATGTCGAGGGCGGCGCCGTGGTGAACGTTTCATCCTCGAGCCACGAGGGAATCACCACCGACGGCTCATGGGTGCAGACCGGCGGTGTGGTAGTGTCAGAAGCTTATGACGACGCGGTCAACTCTACCGGAACCATCAATGTGAGCGGGGGATATCTTCGCGGAACTGCTTCGAACAACGACGGCATCGACGCCAACAACTCCATAACCATCAGCGGCGGAGTCGTGATAGGCGAGGGTGCAAGCGCTCCGGAGTGCGGCATCGATTCCGTCGAAGGCACTTATGTCACCGTAAACGGAGGCTATGTGATTTCACGCGGCGGAAGCCTCAATGCCTTCACCACCACCTCGGCCAAGGCCTTCGTCCAGACAAGCGTTTCCGCGGGTTCCAAGATAGGGATTGCTTCCGGCAGCACTCAGCTGGCGGCTTACCAGGCTCCCTCCTCGGGAGGAACCACCACCCTCATAAGCACTCCGGCCATGGTCTCCGGAAAATCTTACAGCCTTTACACCGGCGTAAGTGCAATAACCCTGAGTGACAGCAGTTTCCCGCGTTTCGGGACGTCCTTCTCGGGAGGTTCGTCTTCGAGCAGTCTTACGGCATCCTCATCGGCGGGTAACGGCGGCACCGGAGGTGGCGGTCCCGGTGGAGGAGGCGGCCCAGGCGGTGGCGGCGGTGGTCACGGAAGATTCTGACTTTTTATTATATTTGCATAGTCAACGGAAAAACTCTCTGAATATGAAAACCATACTTTTGTTCCAAAACTTCGGTCTCTGGGAGATTCTCATCATCGCCCTCGTGATTCTTCTGCTCTTCGGCGGCAAAAAGATTCCCGAGCTCATGAAAGGGCTTGGCAAGGGGGTTAAAAACTTCAAGGAAGGGCTCTCCGAGGCCGAGAAGGACCTGCAGGACATAAAGAAGGACTTGGACAAGCCCTCCGGGGACGAGGAGAAGTAGATGCCTTCTTCCGAGATGTCCTTCTGGGACCATCTGGACGTTCTGCGTTCCTATATCATCCGGGTCCTGGTGGTTCTTGCATTTGTGCTGGCGGGGTGCTTTTTCGCCCTGCCTCATATTTTTGATGCGTTTATCCTCGGGCCGTCCCATGCGGACTTCTTCCTTTATCGCTGGCTTGGGTTTGCCTATGGCCCTTCGCAGGATGTGGAAATAATCAACATAAACGTGGCTTCGCAGTTCCTGACGCATATCAGCACTGCGTTCTGGCTCTCCGTAGTGTTGGTTTTCCCTTTCCTTATGTACGAACTGTGGGCTTTCGTGAGGCCGGCGCTCTATCCTGAGGAGATAAAGGGGGTGCGCAGCGCGTTTGCAGGCGGCACCGTCCTTTTTTATATTGGCTGTGCGGTCGGATACATGGTGGTTTTCCCCATTGTATTCCGCTTTCTCGCCCAGTACCGTATCGGCGCCGAGGTGGCCAATCAGATAAACCTAGGCTCCTACATGCATCTGTTTCTCAGCATGATTTTCGTCATGGGACTTGTCTTCGAGATGCCGATGCTTGCATGGCTGCTCAGTGCTCTGGGGCTGATAAACAAGGGTATGCTGCGCTCCTGGAGGCGTTATGCGATAGTGGTGCTGCTGGTGCTCTCCGCTGCCATCACCCCTACGGGAGATCCTTTTACCCTGCTGGTGGTGTTCCTCCCGCTTTACCTGCTCTATGAATTCAGTATATTGATTGTAAAATCTGGCCGGGAAGCGGCCTCTGAATGAGTTATAAATGTCCAAATTGACTTCAACCATCTCCTCGATGCGCCTTCGCACGCTGCCGCTCTCGCTTGCCGGCGTCTTGCTCGGTGCGCTGCTTTCCGTCGCCGAATACCGCGTGCGCTTTGTGGTGGTACTGCTGCTGTGTCTTACGACTGTCTGCCTGCAGATACTCTCGAATCTTTCCAATGAGCTCGGAGACGTGCTTCACGGGACGGATACCGCCGACCGCCAGGGGCCTTCCTACGGGCTGAACGGGGGAGCGCTGACGGTAGGCGGGATGAAGCGGCTGATAGGACTTTTCGTAGTACTCTGCTGCCTTTTCGGAGCCGCCATGATAAGGGTCTCCTTCGGTACCTTCCTGTGCCTTGAATCCATACTGCTCCTTGTGCTCGGTGCTGCAGCAATAGTGGCTGCGATGCGCTACACCCTGGGCCGGAATCCCTATGGCTACAGGGCTAAGGGAGATTTTTATGTGTTTGTGTTTTTCGGGCTTGTGAGCGTGCTGGGGGCTTATTTCGTATGCGCCCACACCATCCATTCGTGGATGCTCATGCTGCCGGCGTCCGCCATCGGGTTCTTCAGTATGGGAGTGCTCAATGTGAACAACATACGCGACATGCGTACCGATGCGCCGAACCGTATTACGGTAGCAATGAAACTGGGCCTGCACGGAGCCAGGATTTACCAGACAGTGCTCATTTCGCTCGGCTGGGCATGCATGACGGTCTATACCCTTCTGAGGCTTCCCGACTGGAGGCACTGGCTGTTCGTGCTCACGCTTCCCCTTTATGTGGTGCATCTGCGCGGGGTATGGACTCACACCGAAAGGGAGCTCGACCGTTATCTTCCCATGCTGGTGCTCTCCACCTTCGCCTTTGCCCTTCTGGCAGGCGCAGGATTCACCATGTATTTGTGGTAGAAACTATTTTGTTCCCACGAACAGATTGCAGATGCCAAGGCTGAGGCTGCGGTGTTTCACATCGCGGAAACCGGCCTTCTGCATGGTTGCAACCCACTCCCGGGGTTTCGGAAAAGCCAGCACCGATGCCGGCAGATACCTGTAGGCGTCCTTGTTCCCGCTCATCCTGCTGCCTATCAGGGGCATTATGCGGGTGAAGTAGAATTTGAATCCCCATGCGATGATGCGGTTTTGGGGAATCCCGAGTTCGAGCATTACGAAACGCCCTCCGGGACGGAGAACCCGCAGCGCCTCGGCAAGGGCGCCTTCCCGGTTTTCATAATTCCTCACCCCGAAAGCTACGGTTACTGTGTCGAAGGATTCGCAGGCGAAGTCCAGGGCGCAGCAGTCTCCCTTGGTTGCGGAGACAGCCCCTTCCAGACCTGCATCTGCCACTTTCCTCCTCATAACCCCAAGCATGCCCTCGGAGATGTCCACTCCGGTTACGTGCCACTGCTCTTTCGTCTGCAAATCGCCTATGTTTTGCCGACCAGATTCCGCTTTTCCCGCCATTCGTCTGCAAATCACCCCTGTTTTGCCGACGAAACCCATCTCTGGCTGTTTCGAAGACCGGGCTAGATGCCGTGCTATGGCTATGGAAAAATCCCCGGTGCCGCACGCCTCATCGAGCACTCGCGGCCCCCTTACCTCCCGCAAGGCCTTCCGGCGCCAGCTGCGATCTGCTCCAAGCGAAGTAAGATGGTTGAAGGCATCGTACTCCGGAGCGATGCTGTCGAACATTTCCTGTATTCTCTCTTTCTTTGCCATAGCTTTAAAATTGCACCTGTCGCTCTGCAGGCCGACAGGTCGAAGGGGGCAGGCGGGGATACCTACGGGACCGGATCGTAACCGCTCCCGCCCCATGGGTGGCAGCGCAGGATGCGGCGCACAGCGAGCCATCCGCCCTTGAAAAGCCCGTGTTTTTGAAGGGCCTCCACGGCATACTGCGAGCATGTCGGGGTAAACCGGCACGAAGGCGGGAAAAGAGGCGAAATGGCTTTCTGGTAGAATCGTATCAGAAGCAGCGGTATCGCTATCAGGATGCTCCGCAGAGTCGTCATCCCACGGCCCTCCTCAATATTTCGGCGACATCGTCCTTTATTGCGTCGAAGCTGGCAATATCGGCCGAGTTGTACTGCAGCAGGATGTCGAAACAGCGGTTTTCCATGGTGTCGCTTCCCTGAAGGATGTCCTTTTGCAGGCGATAGGCCTCGCGTATGCGCCTTTTAAGGAGGTTGCGCTTGACAGCCCGCTTGAACAGGCGCTTGGGGACTGAGACCATCACCCTGGAAACGTCTCCTCCGCCGGGCGCGATGCAGGCTTTAAGCACTCCGCAGCGGTGCCATCTCCCTCCCGACAGAAGGGCGGAGATGTCTTTACGGGCACAGATGCGTTCCGTTTTCGGGAAAGTATGGCCTGCATTGATCATAGGCCGGGGCGTTTTATTTGCCTGCTTCCAGATAGAGTTCGATGGCCCGGGCGGCAGACGGTGCCTGCGGAGTAGGCGCCTGGACGGCAATCTCCAGCCCGGCTTCCTGCATGGCACTTACGACCCCGCGTCCGAAAGAGACGAACTTCACGTTCCCCTGCTTGAAGCCGGGGAAGTTTTCGAACAGGCTCTTTACGTCGGCAGGATTGTAGAGGACTACGATGTCGAAGCTCTGCAGGTCGAGGTCGTGGAGGTCCTGGGTGACGCTCCTCACCATCACAGCCACGGAGTAGTCGAGCCCGGCAGCGTCGAAAAGGGATGTGATAACATCCGAATTCGCTCCTTCATTCTTGGTGATGAGGAACTTCTCTCCGTTGTGCTTGGGGCCGATGAGAGATACGATGGAGTCGGGTGTCCCGTCGCCGTAGAATATCTTGCGTTTGCGGTAAACGATATGCTTCTGAAGATAGTTGGCCACCAGTTCGGTGGTGCAGAAGTATTTCATCGTTTCGGGAACCTTGAAGCGGAGTTCGTCGGCAAGAGCGAAATAAGCGTCTATTGCGTGCCTTGACGAAAATACGATTGCCGTATAGTCGGGCAGATTGATCCTTTGAGCCCTGAACTCCCTCGAGGAAAGGGGTTCTATGCAGAAGAACGGGCGGAATTCCAGCTGGGCGTCGTACCTGTTCCGGAGTGCCTCGTACGCCGTCATCTTCGATGGCGTCTTCTGTGAAATCAGAATTTTCATAATTATCTTCTCTCCTTTACTGCAAAACAACCGCCGGGGCGATGAGCGCGGCAAGCGGTATGAATTCAAGCCCGCAAAGATACAAAAAAGTCTGTAAAGGAGAGTATTTTGAACTCAAAATCTGACCTTCCCTTAAAAGCGTAATCATCAGTACGGCAAAGATTTCCGCCAGCAGAACGGCTCTTATGGCCGAATCGCCCGCCTTGAAAAGCCAAAGGACGGCAACCGAAACGAGCATCAGGGGAAGGGTGGCAAGGAAGTAATTATAAACGGCATGGGTGCATGCCGCCCGGCTTTCATTGTCGAGTTTGTTTTTACGGATAAGCCCCGCCACGATCCTGTGGAAGATGGCGAAAAGGCAGAAGACTCCGAAGAGAATCGGGACCCTCCATCCGGGGGCGGCCGCATAGACGAAAGCGGCAGGATACAGGCCGTAGCGGTCTGCCAGAAGGCTCAGGATACCCAGGCCTGCGAAGGCGCAGCGGTTTCGGTTCCTCGCCTGGCTGACACTGTGCTCGATTTCGATGTTCCCGCGGCTCCTCACGAGGCATCCCGAAAGGAGAGGCGCCAGCTGGAAAAAGTCCTGCAGGCACACGAGGACGATGACCAGCATCGCGACGGTGAGTATGCGGTTCATGCTCACATCGGCCCAAACGGCCTGCGGGATGTCTCCCGCAGCAGTGCTCAGATGCAGGACGCCCCAGTCCATCAGTTCCCTCTTTTAGCGTTATACCCCATTTCGAGAAGGAGTCCCGTAACTTTGTCGCGGAGGTCTCCCTGGAGGGTGATTTCCCCGTCCTTTGCGCTTCCTCCGACTCCGCACCGGGTCTTGAGTTTCTTGCCGAGCGCTTCGAGGTCTTCGCTCCGGCCGGTAAAGCCCTTTATGAGCGTTACCTGTTTGCCTGCCCTCTGACGGCGGTCGATGCTGACGATGAGCCTCTGACGCTGCGGGGCGGGGGTGTCAGGTTCGGCGGCCTCTTCGGTAATGTATTTGAAGTCGGGGTTGGTGGAGTACACCACGCCGAGCCGTTTTTTCCAGTCGTTGTCTGCCATAACGTTACAAAGATACGGTTTTCTTTTCTTATCTTTGCAAGATATGACTCTCAAGCAATTCAAGAAATGGAATCTTTGCGGAGCCCTCGTCGCTTTTGTCGTCTCCGCGGTAACATATCTATGCACGATAGAGCCTTCCGCATCCTTCTGGGACTGCGGCGAGTTCATCGCGTCTTCCTATAAGCTCGAAGTGGGACATCCTCCCGGAAACCCCACCTTCCAGCTTTTCGCCAGGCTTTTCACCCTCTTCGGGGAGGGAGAAAGTGCTGCCGTGGCGGTGAATGCCATGAGCGCGCTCTGCAGCGCGGCCACCATATTCTTCCTCTATCTCACCATCGTATGGTTCGCCGGCCGTATGGTAGGAAGGAAAAAGGAGGAATATACATTCGGTCAGGCCGTTGCGATTATCGGCTCAGGCCTTGTGGGAGCCCTGGTTTACTGCTTCTCCGACACCTTCTGGTTCAGTGCAGTAGAAGGGGAGGTTTATGCCATGTCGAGCCTCTTTACCGCCGCGGTGTTCTGGGCGATGACCCGCTGGTATGACGCCCCCGACGACGAACCGCATTCGCTGCGCTGGATAGTCCTCATAGCCTTCCTCATGGGCCTCAGCATCGGGGTGCATCTTCTCAACCTGCTGGCCATTCCGGCGCTTGTGTTCATGTTCTATTACCGGCGCCGCGAAGATACTCCGTTCACATTTTGGGAACTGGTGAAGATATTTGCGGTGGGAGTGGTCATCCTGGCCCTCGTGCTGTTTGTCATCATCCCCATTCTTCCCAAGGCTGCGGCATACGTGGACCTTTTCTTCGTCAATGCCCTCGGTCTTCCCTACAACAGCGGCGCGGCGTTCTTCCTCATTCTTCTGCTGGCCTTGTGCTTCTGGGGAATCCTTGCGACGCTCCGCGCTCAGAAAGTGTTCTGGAATACGGCCATCCTCTGTCTTACCACAATCATCATAGGCTTCTCCATCTTCTCGCTGGACATCATCCGTTCCAGTGCAAAAACCCCCACCAACGAGTACCAGCCCGACAATGCATTCACTCTGGTAAGGTACCTCTCGCGTGAACAGTACGGAAGTACCCCCCTTCTCTACGGGCAGTATTTCGGGGCTCCGTGGGATCTGAAGCAGACCAAGTACTGGGCCCCTCTCGACGGGAAGTACAAGCATGTTGACGGCCCTATCCAGGCCACCTATTCTTCCGAAGCCAAGATGCTCTTCCCGCGGATGTGGAGTGACGGCGGCGGAGACTCCCGTTACGAATCGTTCTACAAGGTTTACACGGGGGGTAAGGGCCACAAGGTGAAGGGGGCGAAATCGCCGAAGCCAACCATGGCGGCCAATCTTGCCTATTTCTTTGACTATCAGCTCAACTGGATGTACTGGCGCTACTTCATGTGGAATTTCGTAGGGCGTCAGAACGAGGTTCACAGCCCAAATCCGGGCAACATCTTCCACGGCAACTGGGAAAGCGGGATCGGTTTCATCGACTGCTGGCGTCTCGGCGACCAGAGTTCCGCCCCCGCGGTGCTTGCGGAGAACAAAGGCAAGAACCACTATTTCTTCCTTCCTCTGCTGCTTGGACTCATTGGCCTGTGCTTCCAGTTCGGACGTGACAGGAGGGGCAACTGGCTCAATTTCCTGATGTTCTTCATGACGGGTATCGCCATTGTCATCTATCTTAACCAGCCGCCTTTCCAGGTGCGTGAGAGGGATTATGCCTATGCCGGCTCCTTCTACTTCTTCAGCGTCTGGTGCGGTTTGGCGGTGCTGGCCATCTATGAATGGCTCAAAGATGTGTTCAAGGGGGAGACTCCCTCGTGGATGGCTCCTTCCCTTAGTGCCCTTTGCCTCATGGTGCCGGTGCTCATGGCTGCCCAGAACTGGGACGATCACGACCGCTCCGGCCGTAAGACTGCAGCCGAGATAGGCTACAACTATCTCAATTCCACAGGGGAGCAGGGTGTGCTCATTACCCACGGCGACAACGACACCTTCCCCCTCTGGTATGATCAGGAAGTGGAAGGAGTGCGCCCCGACGTGCGTGTGGTCAATACCTCCCTGCTCGGAACTGACTGGCATATCGACCAGATGAAGTGGGCCTGCAACGACAGCCGGCCGCTCCCGCTCCGGGTGGGCCCCGAACAGTATCTCTACGGAACCAACGAGTATATCTATCTATATGACAACAGGAACACTGTCATGCCCATTTCGGACGTGATGACCCTGTTCCGCCATCCTCAGGTGAAGGTGTCCCTCGGCTCGGGACGCAAGGCCGACTACATCGCCTCGCGCAAGTTCTCCGTTCCGGTGAACAAGGAAAACTGCCTCAAGTATGGCATAGTGGAGGAAAAGTATGCCGCCCAGATTCCCGATTCGATAATTATGGAAATCCCGAAGGGGAAAGACTACCTCGACAAGCCCGAGCTCTTCCTGATGGATTTCCTCAGCAATTATCAGTGGGACAGGCCGCTTAACCTTCTCAACATGGGAGGCGACCTCGGCATGGGAATCAAGGATTACCTTGAGTTCCAGGGCTTTTCATACAAGTTCGTACCAATCAAGAACCGTCCCAGTTCGGCCGATCCGGGATTTGTGGAAACAGATGAACTCTACCGCCTCATGACCGAGGTTTACCGTTGGGATGCACTTTCTTCCGAAGGCTGGTTCATAGATTATCAGAACTGTTATACCTTCCTCGGGGTGATGTCCATCCGGGGGCTTTTCTCTACCTGCGCGAAGGCTTTCATCAAGGCCGGAGAGACCCTCAGGGCGATGGAGATGCTGGACAAGTGTGCCGAGGTGATGCGCCGTTTCCCGCTCTGTGCCATTCCTATCGGATTCTCGGGGAACGATTATATGGTTATCCAGATGATTGACCAGTACTACCAGCTCGGTGCGCCTGAAAAGGCCCGCGCCCTGGCTCAGGCCTTCAGCGAAGAGATAAAGCCCGTGCTGCGTTTCTATCTGGAATTCTATGAATATGCCCGTGACGATTTCGAGCTTGCAGTGAATTATTTCTATTTCCTTACGGATACGCTCGAAAAGGGAGGGGACAAGGCCATGGCAGACGCCCTTTCGACTGAACTCTCCGAAATTGTTCACTCGGTTGTCCCTGAGTAACAGATAGGTTTTTCCTCGGAGGCCGACTAAAAAGTGATTTTAGCCGGCCTCTTCTTTCCTTCGGGAGGGCTCCTCATCACGAGCCATTCAGCTTCCTGCACCCCGGACACTCTCTCCGGTCCCTTCCGGGTGCAAAACCACCCCTCCCTGCACCCCGGACCTCTCTGCAAGCCCTCCCGGGAGCAAAACGGGGCTTCCTGCACCCCGGACCTCTCTGCAAGCCCTCCCGGGAGCAAAACGGGCCTTCCTGCACCCCGGCCCCTCTCTCCGGTCACTTCCGGGTGCAAAACCACCCCTCCCTGCACCCCGGACTAACTGGCCATCCAAAATGTCATTCCGGAGACAAGATTACGGCTGCCACCAGCGGAACCATGCGGATTGAACGGCTATTTAAAAGAGGATAACCTCAAGTCGTATCGACTTTTCAGTCATCCTCTGAGTTTATGCCGGTACGCGATGGTCCTTAATAGCCCTGCGCGGTTATGGGCCGTCATCCGGGCTTCGGGGTGGGGGGCTGTGGTTGTCGGGGTTGCCTGGTTCGTGGTTCGAGTACGTGGTTGTTGGGGTTGCCGTGGTCCGTGGTTCGAGTACGTGGTTGCCTGGTTCAAGTCCGTGGTTGTTGGGGTTGCCGTGGTCCGTGGTTCGAGTTCGTGGCTGTCGGGGTTCGTGGTTGAAGCCCGGGGCGCTGTCGCACTGATTATGCCGCTCGATTTAACATCAGGCATCAGCGGCATTGCAACCTGGAACTGAACCATTAAGCGCCCGGCGTTTCCCTTTAGCCTGATGGATTCCAGATCGTTGCAAGCAATATTGCCCTACAATGCATTCTGGGCCTTATTAAGTTGCAAAACCATGTATTATTATTTCTTGTTTTGCAAAGAAATGTGCCATGTAGCACTCTCTGAGGCGAAACTGGTTGCAAAACCGACCGTGATTTGTCAAGTATTTGCAAGACGATCTACCGTGCAATGCCCTCGGTGGCAGATTCTTTTGCAAAGTTATCTGGGAAGGAGCGCGTTTTTGCAACGCGATATGCCATGCAGTCCCCTCAGCATCCAATTGTCTTGCAATACTATTTGAATATCTTTTGCGCGAACAATCCTAAGTATATCCGCCAGTTACGCCAGACGTGCCCGCCGGAATTCTCGTAGTATTCGTACGGATAATCGTGCGAGTCGAGATACGCACGCAGGACCTTGTTGTTTTTGTACAGGAAGTCATCCTCTCCTATGGCAATCCAGTATAGCAGGGGCTTTGTCGCAAAAAGTCCCGCAAGACCTTCGCGGAGCGGCTTGTATCTTTCCATCTGGTCGATAGTGGGAAACTGGCGGCCGGGAAGCCACACCGACGCCGAGAAAAGTCCGATATAACCGAAAGCCTCAGGATAGTGCACCGTAGCCCAGAATGTGTGCCCTCCTCCCATCGACAATCCGCAGACAGCGCGGTGCCTTCTGTCATTCAAAACTCTGTAATGTTTTTCTACATAATTGATTATGTCCGGAAAACTGGCTTCCATCGTCGCTTTGGAATCTCCGAAATCATTGCGCCCGAACACCGGCTGATACTGCTGCGCTCCCGACCATTCACCCGGAGCGGCGCTGGTGTTGGGATTTCCGTTGGGCATAACTACAATCATGGGCTCTGCTTTTCCGCCGGCAATCAGATTGTCAAGTATCTGCGCAGCCCTGCCGAGTGTCGCCCAGGCGTCTTCGTCCCCGCCCATTCCGTGTAGCAGATAGAGCACCGGATATTTCCTGCTGCTATTCTCGTACCCGGCGGGAGTATATACGGTCATGCGTCTCGAAAGTCCGAGCGTAGGGCTTTCGTACCACACCTTAGCGATGTTGCCGTGGGAAACTTTGTTCACGGAGTAAAGCCATCCGGCATCTCCCTCGCTTCCGGAGATAATGAAGATACTCGACCACGTCGCTACGTCACGGATTCGGTAGATATTCGACGGGTCGGTAATGAGTAAGCCGTCAACGTTGAACCTGTAATAATACAGTTCAGGTTTCAGTTGTTTTGTGGTAAAAGACCACACTCCGTCCGCGTTTTGTTTCATGTCATATCCTTGCCGGACGATTTCTTCGCTCTCGTTTTCGATGAAATCTCCAACCACCTTCACGCCCCCGGCTTCTGGAGCAAAAAGCCTGAATGTAACGCGCCCGTCTTTGCTTATTTCCGGAGAGATAACCTGTATGGGTTTGTGCGCCCTGACGGCAGGCAGCGTGACCTCGTTTTCATGAGCGGCGGCTCCGATACCCGAAAAGCATGCTGTCAGAAGTATGAGTGAAATAGCTGAAAAATACTGTCTCATGTCTTTAATGCGAATGATATTTACAAATATGATAATAATCTTTTTTATGAATCTTAATAAACGTAAATATTTGCAGTAAAAAGTTTTACTCCATGCTGGAGTGTCCACAGCACCGCCAACTACACTGATAATAAGTTAGTTACAAATTTACGCACAACATTTACGCATAATGAGCGAAAGGTTGTGCGTTTATTTTAGAGTCGCGGCTCTCCGACAGACCATTTTCGTGACCTCACGAAAATGGTCTGGATTGTAATTCCGCTGCCG